>JASJCD010000228.1 GCA_030066135.1 Desulfobacterales bacterium
AGCGCCAGCAGATTGGTCTGAAAAGCAATTTCGTCGATGGTTTTGACGATTTTCTGCGTTTCCTCACCGGTCTTCGAGATTTCGGTCATGGAAACCGTCATCTGATCCATGCTTTCGTTGGCGCTGGTGATGATGTTGTTGGCCTCCTGCATGAGGGTGTCTGCCTGTCGGGAATTGTCGGCATTCTGCTGGGTCATGGCGGCCATTTCCTCGAGGGACGCCGAAGTTTCTTCGATCGAAGCGGCCTGTTCGGAGGCCGCTCCGGCGAGCTGTTGACTCGAAGCCGAAACCTGGTTGGCCGCCGAAGTAAAATGGTTGGCCGTCTCGTTCAAAGCCATGATGGAATGATTCAGACGACGAACCAGCGAGCGGCGAATGTCGAATATGATCAGGGTGGTCAGCAGAATCAACAGGGGGATAATAATGCCCAGTGATTGCTTCGTGATCTTCGCAAGCGGTGCACCCAGAACTTCATCCTCAAAATATCCTGCCACCACGATCCACTGTTTCGGCGCATAGAGGCGGAAAGAGGCCACCTTGTAAGTTTGGGTCTTGGGCGAGAGATAGCGATGGAAACCATTCTTATGCTGGATAAAATGTTGGATGTGCGGTTTTCCGACCCAGTTTTTTCCCTGAACCTTCTTGTGCACCACCATGTTACCGTCGACATCCGTGATGAACAGGAACCCGCTTTGGGCGATCTTGATTTCCTTGTTGAAGGTCTGCTGCAGACTGGCCAGATCCCCATCAGGGTTGGCCGCGATGAGCGCGACGGCTGTCTCGACCACATCGTCGAGATTCTGGCGAATGATATTTTGAACCTCGCTTTTAACCGTGTAGCGATTCGCCAGGAAGAGGATCAGCGAAACCGCAACGACGGAACCGATGAGCAGCAGGACGATACGACGTGTCAACCCCATGACTATTCTCCTATGACCTTTTTAAGTTGCAAATCATAGGGATATATCGGCTGTTTATAGGCGGACTTAATTTTTTTTTGGCGCACACACCGCTGGGTCGGTGAGAGGGTGGCGCTCACGGCGCCCAGGCAGAGACGGACAAGAAAAAAACGAGAGACGGTTGTGAGATTTAAGCGTGGGGTGAACGCCGAGTATTTCACCGCAACGAAGGGGGCCGCATATCGTCTCTATTTATCGGCTTCAAGGGGTGGGATGCGCTAATTGCTTGACAAACCATCATTTAGCCCGTAGGTTGCCTCCAACTTAACCGCTGTTCCAGGAGAAAACTGATATCATCGTGAGCCCCGGAATAATCCGGGGCTTTTTCTTTTTTGGAAGCGCACAACCCGAAGGACTTTTTTAATATATGGATTTCAAGACTTTCAATTTTCACCCCAAGGTGGCCGCCGGCATTATCGCCGCCGGCTACAGCACGCCGACGCCCATCCAGGCCCAGGCCATCCCCGAAGTGATGCAGGGCCGGGACGTCATGGGACTGGCCCAGACCGGTACCGGTAAGACGGCCGCCTTTGCGCTGCCGATCCTCAATCGCCTGATCAAAGGCCGGCGCGGCACGTTGCGTGCCTTGGTGGTAGCGCCTACCCGCGAGTTGGCCGAACAAATTCACACCTCCTTCCGCACCCTGGGCCGCAAGAGCGGCCTGCGCAGCACGGCCGTCTATGGCGGGGTCAGCATCAATCCCCAGATCGACCGCCTGCGACGCGGCGTCGATATCCTGGTGGCCTGCCCCGGGCGCCTGCTGGACCACATCGCGCGTAAAACCGTCGACCTGTCCCGGCTCGAAGTGCTGGTTCTGGACGAGGCCGACCAGATGTTCGACATGGGTTTTCTGCCGGATATCCGACGCATCGTGGCCAAGCTGCCCAGCGAACGGCAGACGCTCCTGTTTTCAGCCACCATGCCGGCCGAAATCAAAAAACTGACCCGGGAGGTCCTGCGCAAACCGGTCACCGTCCAGGTGGACCGCGTAGCACCGGCCGTTACGGTCAGCCATGCCCTCTATCCGGTGGCCCATCACCTCAAGACCGCGATCCTGCTGGAACTGCTGCACCTTACGGATACGGAATCAGTGCTCGTTTTCACCCGCACCAAACACCGCGCCCGCAACCTGGGCCGCAAGCTCGAAAGTGCCGGCTACCGCGCGGCCTCGCTCCAGGGCAACCTCTCCCAGAACCGCCGCAAAGCCGCGCTGGAAGGTTTCCGGGACGGCAGCTTTCAGGTGCTGGTGGCCACCGACATCGCCGCCCGCGGCATCGATGTCAGCCAGGTGTCGCATGTGATCAACTATGACATTCCCGACACACCCGAAGCCTATATCCACCGCATCGGCCGCACCGGCCGTGCGGCCCGCAGCGGAGATGCCTTCACCCTGGCCACCCCCGAGGATAAATCCATGGTGCGCAGCATCGAGCGCGTCCTGGGCGCTGCGCTGGAGCGCCGCCGCCTGGCGGATTTCGACTACGACCGCCCGGCCCGGCAACGCAAGGGCCAACTCAACCGCCCGCCCCGCCCGGGGTCCCGGGCGCGCCGGCCCGCCTGGATGGGCAGGGGCGGAAAACCCAATATCGCCTCCATCCGGCGCCGATCCTCTTCCCGGCCGCAGCGGCCCCGCAAAGGAACTCTCCAGACCGCGCTGGCCTGAGAATCCCTATGCCCAGTTTCAATTGATCTCCCAGAAAACCGGGCGGCCATCCGGCCGCCCCAGAATTCCTTTCTCCTCAATTTAGACGAGTTTGATTTCTTCGGATAACGGCGCGGAATTGGAATTCGCGCGTAATGCGGATTGTGGATAAGACAGAAATGTATACTCACGGTGTTGTCGGTGAGCGTAGGCCGCGATGAAAAAGCATGGAAAGTAGCGTCGCTATCGGGCTTTCCAAAAATGACTGATGGCTAAGCAGAAAGGTCGAGAGACGGCTTGCAAGCCCTGAGGAATGAGGCGTACTTGATAGAAGTTATCTGAAAATCAGGATTTTCGCTCGAGATCAAGGCGAAGCCGAGAATCAACCCGCAGGCATACTGCAGTATGTAAAGGACTTGAGACGAGGGTTCAACGCCGAGGTCGGGCGAAAAGATTATTTTGAGAAGCTTCTTATTCGCCGCCGTGACGAAGGCAAAGCGTAACGCCGCTATCGGGTTTAATAATAATGACGGATGGCTAAGCAGAAAGGCCGAGAGCAAGGCTTGCAAGCCCTGAGGAATGAGGCGTACTCAGGTACGCCGCAGTGACGAAGGGGGAAGCGTAACGCCGCTATCGGGCTTTCTGCTTAGCCATCCCGGCGGTTGAAGCCGGTGATGACCCACACCGCCCCCCAGAAAACAGCCACCGGCAGGGCGCCCACGCCGGCAAACATCACCGGGCTTCCCGCCCAGGGCTTCAGCCACAGGGCCGCGATCACCAGCCAGACCAGCGAGATAAACACGGCCAGGCGCCACTTCCTGGGGATCTGTTTCATCTGAACCGGCGGCCTGGAAACCTGGGCCGGCCGGGACACCACCCGGGGCAGGAAGAAGAGCACGATCACAATGAGGACGACAACCAGAATTTCCTGAAGACCCGACAAAAACCGCTCCTTGAAATGAGTTTCAGATCTCAATGCTTTCGGTGCGTGGTTCTATCGCAACCGGGCGGTTAGCACAACCCTCGGCCGGCGCGGGCGAGGATCCGGCCGTTTATCCGCGTCGGAATCGCTAGCGGAACCGGAGTCACTATCGACCCGAGTGCCTGTGGTCGTTCAGAATACCCTCGACAAACCTTTGCAAAGCCCAGCGCGTATTCCCCTTTGCTCCGCGCCGAGCATCAAAGTAGCGGACGGAATAGGCTCGCGGACCTGTCTGAGCGCAGCGAGTTTCCGCGAGCCCCGTTCGCTGCTTTGACGCGCAGGAACAAGCGGGGCACGGGCGCCTTCTTTTGGTTCGTTTTCTTACGCGTGTAAGAAAATGAACACGAAAAATGATCTCGGAATCGAATTATTTTGATTTTAACTTTGTTAGAAACCCGATACCGATACCGACCCCGACAATAGATTGAAGGCCTCAATCAACTCGAACGCCGGCCGGGGCTAAAAGATGCCATCTATGAACGACCACAGCGGGCCGCCATGGCCAGCCAAGTCTCACGCTCCTTGACCGCCAGGATTTCAAACCCGGCCGCTTTGAGGGCCGCCCTTACCGTATCGCCCTGGTCCGCGGTAATCCCCGAACAAATGAAGCATCCCCCCGGTGCCATGACCGATCCCAGGTGATCCAGCAGGTTCACGATCACGGCGGCATAGATGTTGGCGGCCACGAAGGTGTAAGCGCCGCGGGCCTCCCGGGCCAGGTCCCCGGACCACAATTTCCAGCGGTCGCCGGCCACGGCGTTGCGCTGCAGGTTGCGTCGGGCGATCTCCACGGCCAGGGGGTCATTGTCCACACCATGGAGCATGTCGGCGCCGAGATGCGCCGCCGCCACCATCAGAATGCCGGAGCCCGTGCCCACGTCCAGAAAGTGGTCTCCGGGTTCGAGCAGGCGCTCCATCAATCCCAGGCACAATGCCGTCGAAGGGTGCGCCCCCGTGCCGAAGGCCATGCCCGGATCGATATCGATCACGATCTCTCCGCTGCGGGGGGCGTAGTCCCGCCAGGTGGGTTTGACCACGAACCGCTCCGAGACCTTTTCCGGCCAGAAAAAGGCCTTCCAGGACTCGGCCCAGTCTTCCTCGGCCAGCGAGCGGTAGAGCACGCGGTGGTTCATGGTCAGGCGTGCGGCCAAATCGACGACGGCCTGCTCGAATGCCCGGCGTCGGGCCTGATCAAAAACCTTCGCCGGGAAATAACCGCTCACACTGTTGGTGGGCGGCCGGACGTCATCGTCCATCAGGGCATCGGGCGGTACTTCCGTTTCCGGGTCTTCCACCACCACCCCCTTCACGCCGAAGGCATAAAAAACATCGGCGATCAGCTCTTCGGCTGCCACAGCGGCCTTATTATCGAATTCGATCTTGGCTTCGATCCATTCCATAAGGAGTCTTTCTGAAAGTGTTCACCCACGGCTGGCATCTTGCGATCCCCGGCGGCGTTCTCGCCCCATCGCGCGTCCTCGACGTAATTCAATTACGCCTGCGGTGCCCGATGGACTGCGGCCTTGCCGGGAAGCGCAATCTACCAACCGTGAATGAACACCGTAATTCGCTGGTATGGTTAAAAACAAATAGTGCTATCGGTCTAATTTTTTTGAACAGCATCACGTTATCTCTCTTTGTTCCACGCCGAGTATCGGTGATGCGGACGAAGCGCGTCGGCTTGTTCGTGCGCCAGCGAGTTCCGATGCGTGCCGTCAGCATTGACGACGCGCAGGTTCAAGCAGGCCACGCGCCTTCTTTTGGTCCGTTTTCTTGCGCGTGTAAGAATAATGAAACGAAAAATTATGGGGTTAACGATGGATTGAAGTACCCGTGTTTCAGATTCGGGAAGCGTTTTTTTACCCTTTTCAACAGTTGCGCCACCCCCATGGGTGTGCCGTGCGCTGCCACCGCATCCATGGCCGCATAGTAGCGCAAGGGATCGTAGTTCAGGTTGCGCCACTGGATCAGCTGGATCGGACGTTCTTCCAGGAAAGCCGCCAAGGCCGCGTATTCTTCGGGCGTGTCCGTGAAGCCGGGCAGGTTGAGGTAGTTGAGGGCCACATGGCCCCCCCGGGCCAGGGCTTCTTCGATGCTGCCCATGACGTCGGCAAAATGGTAGCCTTGGGGACGGAAGTAGGCAGCGTAACAGGCTTCGCGCAGGCTGTTGATGCTCACCCGCATGCTGTTCATGCCGGCGTCGAACAGGCGGGCCACCGTCTCGGGCAGGCTGGCGTTGGTGTTTAGGTTGATGGTACCCTGGTCGGTCTGCCGGCGGATCAGGCGCACGGCCGGTTCGATGGCCTCGGCCGCCAGCAGGGGGTCGCCCTCGCAGCCTTGTCCGAAACTTACCACGCCGTCAGGCACCCGCTCGATATGGGCCAGGGCCACCTCGGCGATTTCTTCGGGAGCGGGCGTGAAGTCGATCCGGTCCTGGCTGCAGGGAATCGGGGAATCCTTCTGCAGGGAGAGGCAGCCCAGGCAGCGGGCGTTGCAGGCCGGCGCGGTGGGCAGGGGTGCTTCGCAGCGGCCGATGAAGAAATTCTTGGCCGCCGGACAGCCGTACTCGAGGGCGCATTTCTCCAAGTGGCGCCGCAGACGGTTGGCCGGCATCTGTTTCTGGAAGTGCCGCACGCCGCCCTCGACCTTCTTGCGCGGCATTAGCCGCAGGTCCTGCCGGCGCTCCCGGTCCACCTGCTGCACGGCGGTGTAAAAGCCTTCCCCGTGCCAGCCCACAGCCCCGTATGAAAACAGGGGGAGAAAATCCGCCCCGGCGTTCTCCTCGTAGCAGCACAGCCAGGTGATCACATAGCCCGGTGAATTGAAGGCCGCCACCGGGAAGACCGGCTCCCCCGGCGCATAGGGGTTCTCGTGAAGCGTGACCAACTCACCGGCATCGATGTCGAACACCACCGGGCACCGGTCCGGCAGGAACATGAACTCGCTGCCATGGGGGATCGGCCGGGCCTGCCGGACGGTCAGGGGCAGCCGCAGCGGGCCCGCCATACCCACGGCGGCAAAACCCTCCAGCTCGACAATCTCGCCGGCGGCATTGGCCACCACGGCTGTAAGATAGCTTTCGGACGTAGACGTTGATTTCGATTGGCGGCGACGTCGGGTCATGGCGTGCGCTTGCGTAATTCCTAGCGTTTCTCTTTTCCCATGTTGGTATTGAAAAAGATTAGTTTTCACAAGGTATTTTTCCATGAATGCGATTATGGAAAAAATTGATTTCGGGATGCCGACGGATTCGTAAAAGGTCCAAGAGCAAGGCTTGCGAGGCCTGAGGAATGAGGCTGTACTCAAGTACGCCGCAGTGACGAGGGCCGAAGCGTAACGCCGCTATTGGGCCTTTTACGAATCCGTTAGGAATGCAGCGTGGTTGGACGTGAAGTAGGGCGGATCGCTGTTCAATATCCGGCGGATGGGCGCCGGTTTCTTGAATTCCCGGGACAGGAAGCGCCGCACCGCATCGCGGTTCCACCCCTTGGGATGGGCGAACTCCCGGTAGAGGGAAAGGTCGCCGTCGTAAAAGGGCAGCGTCTCCAG
>JASJCD010000229.1 GCA_030066135.1 Desulfobacterales bacterium
CTCACACGTCGCCGTTTGGCACGCCGCCTGATGGCAGAAGCCGAAGAAGCTTTTGCCAGGGATTACGCGACCTATCACATCGAGGGTGAGTCCAAGGCGCCGGACATTGGTCGCCCCTTTCTGCTGCGCGGTCGCACCCGCCGTATGGGGGTGGTGCTCATGCACGGTTATATGGCCGCACCGGAAGAAGTCCGCGAACTGGGGCGCTATATTCAGCGCCAAGGTTACTGGGTTTATGCGCCGCGCGTGCCCGGGCACGGGACCGCCCCTGAAGATCTGGCCGCCCGGTCCTATGCGGAATGGATAGGGGCGGTGGATGCCGCCTGCGCGCTGATGGCCTGCCACTGCCGCCGGGTCGTGGTTGGCGGTTTTTCCAACGGCGCGGGTCTGGCGCTGGAAGCGGCTTCGCGCCTGCCTGCGATCTGCGGCGTTTTTGCGGTCAGTCCCCCCTTGCGTCTGCAGGATTTTTCAGCCCGTTTCGTACCGGCGGTGGATATCTGGAACCGGCTAATGAAGCGCATCCGAACCAGCGGCGCCGTTAAAGAGTTTATTGCCAATGAACCTGAAAATCGCCACATCAACTACCTGCGCAACCCCATCGCAGGCATTCGTGAGCTGGAGCGGCTGATGGACAAGGTCGAACAGCGTTTGAAACATGTCCAGGTGCCGGCATTGGTGGTGCAATCGGCTGGAGACCCGGTGGTCGATCCGAGGGGGTCGCGGCGTGTTTTCGATCTGATTGGCGCTGAGGACAAAAAATATATGCTGTTCAATTTTGATCGGCACGGTATCCTATTGGGGAAAGGCGCTGCCAAGGTGCACCGGGTGATCGGCAATTTTTTGGACGATCTCGACAGCGGTAACACGGCATGAGGAATCAGCCGATCACCACCCGGGCGGAAAATTAAGGGCCGCCGGGTTGACCCCTTGACAATCCGCTTCGCAGGATTAGTATTTTCAGGGTGGTTTTTAACGAAACCTCCTTCAATCTCCTCGTCTTAAAGGGCGGTCCTCACGGATCGCCCTTTTTGATTAAAAGCCGAAACAAAGCGTTCGGCTTTCGGGCAGGCATGGCGCGACCCCAAATGGCGCCTATGCCTGCAGAAGAAGCTATACAAGCGATACCAGTCGTTTTGGGGTGCATGCAAAATCTCAATAAATTATAGGTGCCTGTGCAACAAACCTTCCCAAACACGTTTAAGATTTAGGCCGTTATGAATACCATTGCCTGGATTATACTCTCTGCCCTGATACTGGACTACCTGCTCCACCTCCTGGCCGATCGCCTGAACCTCAGAGACCTCAAAACCAGCCCGCCAGAAGAATTCAAGGCCTATTACGACACCAAGCGCTACCGCCGGTCGCAGGCCTATCTGCGTGAAAACACCCGTTTCGGTTGGTTGTCCGCGAGTCTCAAACTCTTCGTGGTGCTTGTCTTCTGGTTCGGCGGCGGGTTTCCCTGGCTGGATGCCATGGTGCGCGCACTGGGGTGGGGGACGGTTTCAAGCGGCGTGCTGTTCATCGGCCTTCTGGTTTTGTTGCACGGTCTGTTGTCGCTGCCATTGCAGTGCTATGCGACTTTCGTTATCGAGGCACGTTATGGTTTCAACCGGACCTCCCCGGGAACCTTCGTGCTCGACCGCATTAAAGGCGTGGTTCTGGGAATCATTATCGGCGGCCCGCTCCTGGCCGGCATCCTCTATTTTTTTGAAACCAGCGGCAACAACGCCTGGTGGTATTCCTGGCTGACGGTTGTGGTTTTCATGCTGGTGATGCAGTACGTGGCGCCCACCTGGATCATGCCGCTTTTCAATCGGTTCGAACCCCTGCGGGAAGAGGCACTCAAAAGTGCGATTATGGACTATGCCGCCTCGATCCAGTTCCCCCTTCGAAACGTCTTCATCATGGACGGCTCCAAACGCTCGGCCAAGGGCAATGCCTTCTTCACGGGTTTTGGCCGCAGCAAGCGGATCGTACTGTTCGACACCCTTGTCAAGCACCACAGCGCCGAAGAGCTGCTCGCCGTGCTGGGGCATGAAATGGGACACTATAAAAAGCACCATATTCTCGTGGGCATGCTCATCAACATTCTCCAGACCGGCCTCATGTTTTTTCTGCTCTCGCTATGCATATCCCAGCCGGCGCTTTTCGAAGCCTTCGGTATGCCGCACCTGTCGGTCTATGCCGGGATGGTATTCTTTGGTCTGCTTTACGCACCGATCGAGTTTTTCTCAGGCTTGGCGAGCATGGCGATCTCGCGTCACAACGAGTTCAGCGCCGATCGATTCGCCGTTCAGACCACCGGAAACGCCACCGCCCTGATCAGAGCGCTGAAAACGCTATCGGTCAATCATCTGTCCAACCTGGCGCCCCACCCGCTGTATGTTTTTTTGCATTATTCGCATCCGCCGGTTATAGAGCGGATTAGGGCCATTCAGGCCGTGGATGTACCCGGAGGATAGACGCATCGACCATGGATCCGGCCTCCGCAATACAGCATATATTGATCGTGGCGGATATCGAGGGGAGCTCCGGCTGCTGGGGCTATGAGGGATCCGCGTTCATGACCCGGGATTGGGTGGGTGCCTGCGAGGCGATGACCGCCGATGTCGGCGCAGTGGCCCGCGCGCTTCTGAATGCCGGCGTCCGAACGGTGACGGTCAAGGATTTCCATCGCAGCGGGTATAACCTCCTGCCCGCAAGGCTTCCGGCAACGGTGCGGGTCATATCCGGCTACCAGATCGGACCGGTGCCCGGGATGGGTGCGCCTCCGGCGGCCGAGGCCGTCATGTTCCTGGGTATGCATGCCGCATCCGGGACCCGTGGCTTTCTGGCCCATACCCTGACGTCACGATTGAGCGATATCCGCGTCAATGGCAGCATACTGCCCGAAATTCAATTGTTTGCCGCCAGCCTCGCGCCTTTCGGAATGGGACCGCTGTTTTTTTCCGGCTGCCCGGAAGCCTGCCGGCAGGCGCGCGCGGTCGTCCCCGGATTGACCACCTATGCCATCGACAAGTCTCGCGGTCTGGATGGTTTTGACGCCCATGCCTGGCGTCAAGGTCTGGCGGCGGCGGCGGTGGCGACACTTGATAAACGCCCCTCCCGGGTGGTCCTGCCCGAAGGGCCGCTGCATACGGTGGTCACGATGCGCGACGGTGCCGCTGCAGCAGCTGGCATTGCCCGCCGCTGGGGTATGAAAAGGGATAACGACCGGCTCTTTTTCGAAGCGGTGGACATTCATCACCTCTATCGCGAGTTGATCAGGATATGCTATCTGACCCCCTGGATTGAAAGCCGACTGGGCTGGCTGCTGCCCCTGTTCAATCTCAAAGGGCGTCTGGGGATGATGTGGGTCCGGCGGCAGATCAGGTCGGGAACACACGGGCGCCGCAAACAGTTCGCAGCGGTTAGAACAGATAAATCGGGCTTGCAATAAGGCCCGATTAGAACATAGAGGATAGTTCAATCGACCGGCACCCGAGACGGCGGCTGGACGTTTCAGCCATCGCCGGCAACGGATGCCCGGTTGCCGAGACGAAGCTGGTATGTTACCGACCGCGCATCGTCGCCGCTGGCGGGAAGGCTCAAATGGTGCGCAGAGCGTCAGGCGACATCGCATCCGGAACCAGTGACCGCGCCTGGAGTCCGATCACCATTTGCAAGCAGGTCCACCGATGACTTCTGAAGCAAGATCCCCAAAACCGCAGGCGCGCATAAGGCGCCTGGAAGAGCGCCATCAGCGGCTTGAGCAGGCGCTGCGCGAGGCTGTGGCGAGCGAGGCACGGTTTCGTGCGCTTTACATGACGGCACCGGTGGGCATGTACGAGATCGATTTCGACCAGGGCTGCTTTACCGCGGTCAATAATTATGTCCTGGATCAGTTGGGCTATTCGCGCGAAGAGTTTATGGGTCTAAATCCCACCGATCTATTGACGGAAGCAAGCCGCGCGCATTTCTTTCGCCGCTTCGAAAAGATCCTGGCCGGCCAGGAGGTGCCCACGAGCGTCGAATTTCAGTTGCAGGCCAAGGACGGCCGTCGGGTGTGGGCCTTGTTCGATATTCGCTATATCCGCAAAGCCGGTCGCATCAGCGGCGCCACGGTGGCCGTATACGAAAATGACGAGCGCAAAAAGTCGGAAATCGCGCTGCGCAACAGCGAAAGACGTTTCCGCATGCTGGTGGAAACCATGGCCGAAGGCCTGGCCATGATGAACGCTGAGGGGGAAATCGTCTACATCAACCAGCGACTGGCGGATATGAGCGGATACCTGTCAGAGGAACTCATCGGTCGCAATGTTCGTGACCTCATCGATTCGCGGGTCCTGGCACCGCTGGAGGGGATCCTCAGCGGAGAAGTGCAGGGTGAAGGGCAATCCTATGAAATCGTCTGGACCGACAGAATCGGGCGCCAGATCTATAGCATTTTATCTCCCCAAACCCTATATGATGAAAATGAGCGTTTCTGTGGTGCTTTTGCAGTGCTTACCGATATTACCAAACAGAAGAAAGCCGAACATGCCCTGACCAACCGCGAAAAAGAGTTGAAGCTTAAAAACGAACACCTTGAAGAAATCAACACTGCTCTGCAAACCCTGGTGAAAATCCGGGAACAGGATAAGACCGAGATCGAAGAAACGATTGTCTCCAATATTCACCAGTTGGCGGACCCGCTTCTGGAAAGGCTGAAAAACAGCGGGCTAAATGAACGCCAGAAGTCTTACGTCTCCATTCTCGAGGCCAATCTAAAAGAGGTCATAACGCCCTTTGCCAAACAAATCGTCACGCGCTACCTTGAACTTTCGCCTGCCGAGGTTGAGGTGGCCAATCTTGTCAAGCACGGCCGTAAAACCAAGGAAATTGCTTCACTTCTCAACATTTCAAGTCGCACGGTGGAGATGCATCGGCGTAACATAAGGCAAAAGCTCGGTTTGCGGAACAGGCATGTCAATCTGCGTACCTTCCTTCTTGCGCGCTAGAATAGGATCTCACGAGAACCGGTCTCAAAATAAACACTAGCGTTCCAGGGCGGCGTGGCGTGGCGAAAAAGCAGAGCATACACGCCGCGTGAGCATTTTAGGCCGAATCAGAATGCCGCCCGGGGCATTTAGATTTTTTTGGAGATGGTTCTAAGCCAATTGAGCTGGCGGGGTTGTTGAACGGTTCAAGATGTGCCCCTGCGGTAGGCTTCTTTTCGCTTTGCGTCGTTTCGCGCCACCCAGAATCCGCAAAGTTATTTTGAGATTCTAGTGCCGATCGCAGCGATCCGATGATTCACGGCCAAAACCGACCATGGGCATGTACCGGGGCTGATTGGTAGACGTAGGGGGGGATTACCGTTGCGGACGGAAGACCCGCAAAAGCAATCAATTTGAAAAACACACAGACCAGTTTGGCCGACATATCCAGCAAGCGCTGAAAAAGCATCAGATGAAGGTTGGCGACCAACGATCATTTCCCTTTCCGTTCGGACTTGGCGCTGAATGGAACCCAACTTCCGAGATCAGTGGGCAGGGTTACAGACTTTTCGGTTTCAGGAGGGCTGGCGCGGTCAGGGCCATAAATTTGGGCACCACAGTCCATGCACTGCCATTTTGGGTTGGCGCGGCCTTTCAAATTGACGCCCAGGACGGCTTTGCGATCGTTGAGGTCCTGTTCGATCGCCGGCGAAAGCGAATTGATTTCGTGGATGATTTCGGCTACTAAAGTGGAATTGCAGCAAGGGCAGTGCTTAGGTTTGGCAGGTGTCTTCAGCATATCGGGGCGTTCTTTCCAGCACCATTCTCTTGACCAGGTTAACGCGCACGGCTTTTTTCATGCCGGGAAGGCCATATTCAGGAAGCGCGATCGGATATTCCCTTCCATCGTTAGCAAATCCGGTGCCTGGAAATGCAGAGAAAATAAAAAAATTCAATCATCATCCCAAATATACGAAATTATATCGCTTTTTATGGCCGGGTCGGAAAGGGCGGAACGCATTGGCGGCGGTATATGTGTTTTATCATAGGTAATTAATTGCCATATATGAATTTAATGCCAACAAAGTTTACGCTATCGGAAAAACCTGCCTGGGGCTGTCCAGCGCCAACGGTATTTTAAAATTGATAACGCATGCCTGCTCCTGAACCGAATAGCATATCCCATGCGCTTGAGATCAAAGCCCATGCCATACTGGAATATCTGGCCCGATGTTTTCCGGTCTGCACTTCGAGTGATGAATTTCATTTTTTTCCGCAAATACCGCCTGGAAACACACACTGGTCACGCTGGGATGACTTTTCAGAGGAGAGTATTTCCGCCCTCTCGCACCAATGCCGGGAATGGCGGCACAGCTTCGATACGCTGCAGCGGTCGATCACACCGCAGGCCTTGCAAATCGATCTTCAGTTGATGCGACGCGTGCTTGCAACGCTCGAAGAACAGATTACCCTTTTAGCCGTCCATGAAAAACAGCCGACCTTCTATCTGACCATTATGGGGATCGGGCTGGCCGATGCCGTCGCGGCAGGCGAGCGGGCACTGGTGCAGCGCCTTGTAAGTTTGCCGCTCTTTTTATCCCAGGCCATAAAGAACCTTGCCCGTGTGCCCCTGTTGTTCAATGGACTGGGCCGGGAAATGGCCGGGAAACTGCGTGTCTGGCTTACGGTGCTGCCCGGCGGCGATGCCATCAGACCGGCGCTCTCGGCGCTCGACCAATTCGTGAATCACCTGACGGCGGTTCCCGCCGATGAATCGTTCCTGCCGTCAACCGATGTCTACACGCGGATCGCCACCGCGCATATCGGCTGCCGCGTCCCAATGGATGTGCTGGATGATGAACTGGACAGCGAGATAAGAGACGCGGAACGTTTACTGCAGCGCCATGCAGCGCGGCTGGGCCCGGGTCAGACATGGCAGGCGGTGGTGGCGGGTCTGACATTGCCGGCCGCTGACGAAAGTCCGGCACAGCACTACGGCCACATTATCGCTTCGCTTGCGCGACACTGCGTGGATCGGGGACTGATACCCGCGGACTTGCCGCAGCAATGCCCCGTAGCCGTTGAAGCCATTCCGTCTTTCATGGACCCGGTTCGCAGCAATGCGGCGTTCAGTGCCCTGCCGGGACATCCGGCCCGCGG
>JASJCD010000230.1 GCA_030066135.1 Desulfobacterales bacterium
GATATTGACAATGATCGGAAAATTACAAGGTTTTTGACTATGAATCATAACATTCAAGCTAGCCCACCCTCACGACCCGTGCAAACGCTAAAATATATCATCTGATTGATAATTTCACCCTGCTTCCCGTCAAGCTGATTTCCGTTACACCTGTACACAGGCTTGCTTTTAGCTTTCCCGTTCTAATGACCTCTCAATGTATCAGTATATTATCCCGTTCTGTTGCAGTGGCATTTAATCACACGAATTTGTAGTCTCAATCTATTGGAGTAGCTCTATCAATAGTAAACCACAGCTTCGGAGACCGATAGACGCGCCATAATATTGGGTTAATCAATTACTTCAGGCATATTTGAAGATAACAATGACTAGCAATGCTTTAGCCCTCTTAATCTGGTCCACCAGACAAAAGGAGATATAACATGAAAAATAGGCTATCGATTTGCATGTTCGTTGTGGTGTTTGTTTTAGGCTGGAGCGTGGCGTGTTTTGGAGACTTCTATGTAATAGCGGCGCAAAAGAAAAACTTCGCGCCGGTTGAAAAGACAAAACAGGTGACCTGTTATGATGAGTCTGGCACTGTAATAAGCTGTAGTGGAACGGGTCAGGATGGCGATCTACAGGCAGGCGTAACCTGGCCCCGCCCTCGTTTCAAGGATAATGGAGACGGCACCGTGACGGACAACCTGACGAAGTTGATCTGGCTGAAGAATGCCAATTGTGCTGGTGCTACAAAATCGTGGTTCGAAGCCTTGACGTACTGCCAAACTTTAAACAGTGGCCAATGCGGATTGACAGACGATTCAGTGGAAGGCGATTGGCGTCTTCCCAATGCCAAGGAACTGCAAAGCTTGATACATTATGGGTTTTATAGTCCTGCATTACCGAATACCGCAGGTAGCGGGCAGTGGGCCGAGGGTGACCCCTTTATAAATGTGCAGCCGTCACACTACTGGTCGGCGACTACATATGTACACGGTACGAACAACGCGTATTGGGTCTACATGAGCGACGGCGTCGTGGCCTACCGCTGGAAGATCAACGGCAACTACGTGTGGCCGGTCCGTGCCGGGCATTAGGAGTGGTTTCAAGACTTCACCTAACGCCGGAGGTCGGCGTTGCCGCCTTCTTTAAAATGCTCACATATCATTGAATATGCTCCGCTATTTCATTAGGCGGCGCCTTGCCCTCGAACGCGATCTAAGGTCTTGAAACCGCTTATAGGCAATTCGCCTGATTGATTATTCAAACGCGGGACACCAATCTTTTAAACCTCTTTTGGGATTGATTGTTTTATTTTAAGTTTTGATTCCCATGCACCCTACACGGAGGCTGATGATGAAACTTCTCATTGTTACAAACCGGAAAATCAACGATAGCAGCGCCAGCGATGTTACGTTATTCGGAGAGCAGGTAAATGACAATGGTGCCAGCGAACTGCGCCTGGCCTGGGCTGAAAAGGGTCCTGGTGGGAAGTGGAAGCTTTCGCTGATCCCGGAGCCCGCTCCGCTGACTCCGGATAATGTTCCCAGCCGGGAGGCCTTTCATGATTACGTGCAGATTCTACGTGAAAAAAACATGGATTGTGTTTACTACGTTCACGGTTTTAACAGGAAATTTCCTGAAACCTTGCAACAAGCCCATGAAGTGCACAAGCGGTATGGGGTGGGTGTAATTGTTTTCTCTTGGCCGTCCAATCCCGGAGGATTTATTACCAGCGAATATCGGCAGGCACAGGCCATTGCCTCCAACTCGATCGCAGCACTTGACCGTACATTTGAAAAACTGGGTTCTTATCTGGGTGTGGAACGTGATGAATTGTGCGAAATCTCCTTTAATCTCTTGTTGCACAGTCTCGGTAATTTCATGTTTGAACAGTTTGTCCGGCATCCTATCTTTTCAGGTGAAACGCGGATGTTTGACAATATCGTTTTAAATGCTGCGGATGTTGATCTTGATCCCCATCAAGAATGGACTAACAGCCTTAAATACGCCCGCAGAGTGTACGCTACCATCAACGAGCGTGACAGCATTCTGGATGCGTCTGACGTTATCAACCCAGATCGTCTTGGCAACACGGCCCGTGATTTAGTCTCCCCTCGGCTTGAGTATTTTGATTTAACCGACGGAAAAAACGTCAACAAGAAACACCGGCACTTTGAATCCACGGCCAGTGACAATCCGGTGGTCGAGACATTCTTCAAAAAAGTTTTACACGGCAATCCGGGACTGCCAATTGCCGGTACGACATACAATAGCAGCAAGAACGCCTATGAGTTGGATTAGCAGCGTGGTGAAATAATTTATATGTCAAAACAGGATTGCAAGCTAAGACATCCAGGACTCGTACGGACACGCCATAGGTATCAGGCGGATTTTCCAGTCTGTCATATCGGACCATAATCCAGAGCCTGCACAAAGAATTACTGTCGGAGGGTGGTGTCTATGAAACGATGGGAGCATTTTCTACCTTTGGTGCCGCTGTTATTTTTTTAATTATTTTTTTTAAGTATCCAGTTGGTTTTTCCTTTCTTACAAGAGGCCACCATCTTTTCCCGGCAATGCTATCTTTTGGTTTGTTTTTTATATTTCTTGAAGAGATTAGAACGTATCTCAAAATTAAGATTAGGGTTCCTGGCAAGGCGTGAGGCGGCGAAAAAGTGGAGCATACACGAAGTATGTGAGCATTTTGAGCCGGCTCACAACGCCGCCAGGGGCGCTTAGATTATTTTTGAGATAGGTTCTAGTTAATTTTCCAGATATTTGGGGGATACCATGAAAAAAGAAGACTTCGCGCGTGAATTCGAGGCCGGCGGCCAGACCTATAGCATGTTCGATATCCAGCGGATCGAGGCCGAGGGCATTGCCGACATCAAACGGCTGCCGTTTTCGATCCGGATCCTGGTGGAAAACCTCCTGCGCAAGCTCGACGGGCGGGTCGTCAAAGAGGAAGACCTGCGCAACATCGCCGGCTGGCAGAAGACCTACGAAGCGCCCGTGGAGATCCCCTATCATCCCGCCCGGGTGCTGATGCAGGATTTCACGGGCGTTCCCGCGGTGGTGGACCTGGCGGCCATGCGCGACGCGGTGGCCCGGCAGGGCGGCGATCCCGCGAAGGTCAACCCGCTGGTGCCGGTGGATCTGATCGTCGACCATTCGGTTCAGGTGGATGCCTACGGTACCGTCGATGCCGTGGTCGAGAACGTGCGCAAGGAATACGAGCGCAACGGCGAACGCTATGCCTTCCTGAAGTGGGCCCAGCAGAGCTTCGACAATTTCAAGGTGGTGCCGCCGCGCTCGGGCATCTGCCACCAGGTGAACCTGGAGAACGTGGGGCAGGTGGTGATGACGGCGGAAGAAAACGGCCGCACCCTGGCCTTTCCGGATACGCTCGTGGGGCTCGACTCCCACACCACCATGATCGACGCCCTGGGGGTCATGGGCTGGGGCGTGGGCGGCATCGAGGCCGAAGCGGTCATGCTGGGACAGCCCTACTACCTCTCGATTCCCGAGGTGATCGGTTTCCACATGACGGGTGAACTGCGCCCCGGTGTCACCGCCACCGACATGGTCCTGACGGTCACCCAGATGCTGCGCGAATACGGTGTCGTGGAGAAGTTCGTGGAGTTCTTCGGGCCGGGCATGAAGAAGCTCTCGATTCCCGACCGCGCCACGATCGCTAACATGACCCCCGAATTTGGCGCCACCCTGGGCTTTTTCCCGGTGGACGAGAAGACCATCGATTACCTGCGGATCACCAACCGCGACCAGGCGGCCGACCGGGTGGCAGTCTATGCCCGGGAGAATATGCTCTTCTACACGGGTGAGGAATCGCCGGAGTACACCGACGTGCTCGAGCTCGATCTCTCCACGGTGGAACCCTGCGTCTCGGGACCGGCCCGGCCCCAGGACCGCATCACCCTGCCGGATCTCAAGGGCAAGTTTGCCGACATCCTGGGCTGCGCCTACGATCGCGACGAGGAGATGGCGCGCATCTCCCAGTTCCACGAAGAGTCCGGCACCAAGACCTCGCGCCTGCCCAAATGCAAGCCCGTATCGGACGGCGCCTGCCGTCTGGACCTGCATGGTACGCCGATCGAATTGAACAACGGCAGCGTGGTGATCGCCGCGATCACCTCCTGCACGAACACCTCCAATCCGTCCGTTCTGCTGGGCGCCGGCCTGCTGGCCAAGAATGCCGTCGAGCGCGGGCTCAAGGTGCCGCCCTTTGTCAAGACCTCGCTGGCGCCGGGCTCCAAGGTGGTGATCCAGTACCTGGAAGACGCCGGTTTGATGCCTTACCTCGAAGCGCTCGGTTTCCACCTGGCCGGTTTCGGCTGCACCACCTGCATCGGCAACAGCGGCCCGCTCAACCCGGTGATCGAGCAGTGCATCACGGAGAACGACCTCAACGTGGCCTCGGTGCTCTCCGGCAACCGCAACTTCGAGGCCCGTATCCACCAGAACATCAAGTCCAACTTCCTGGCCTCGCCCATGCTGGTGGTGGCCTTTGCCCTGGCCGGGCATATCGACATCGACATGACCTACGAACCGGTGGGGCTCGACCCCAACGGGCGGCCGGTCTACCTGGAAGATATCTGGCCCACCAACGAGGCCATCGCCGAACTGGCGGGTCGCTGCGTCAAAAAGGAATTCTTCGAACTGGAGTATGGTCGCATCTTCGACGGCGACGAATTCTGGCGCGACCTGCCGGACGTCAAGTCCGTGACCTACGCCTGGGACGATCAATCGACCTATATCAAGAACCCGCCCTATTTCGAGGGCTTTGAGACCACACCGCCACCGGTGGGCGATGTCACCAGCGCGCGGGCCCTCGTCTTCCTGGGCAACACCGTGACCACCGATCATATCTCGCCGGCCGGGGCCATTCCCAAGGAATACCCCGCCGGACGATACCTCGTGGCCCAGGGGGTGGAACCGGCCCAGTTCAACTCCTACGGCTCACGGCGCGGGAACCACGAGGTCATGATGCGGGGCACCTTCGGCAATATCCGGCTGAAAAACCAGCTCGTGGGGGGCAAGGAGGGCAGCTACACCCTGAAGTTCCCCGCCGGCGAGGAGAGCTACATCTACGAGGCCGCCATGGCCTACCAGCAGGAGGGTACGCCGCTGGTGGTGCTGGCCGGCCGGGAATACGGGGCCGGCTCCTCACGCGACTGGGCCGCCAAGGGCTCCAATTTGCTGGGCGTGCGCGCCGTGATCGCCGAGAGCTTCGAGCGCATCCACCGCAGCAATCTGGTGGGCATGGGCGTGCTGCCGCTCGTTTTCAAAACCGGCGAAGGGATCGCCAGCCTGGGGCTACGGGGCGACGAGACGTTTACCATCAAAGGGATAACGGATATCATCCCCCGGGCGCTGCTGACGGTTGAGGCCGTAAAGCCCGACGGGCAGAGCATTGCTTTCGAAGTCCTGGCGCGCCTGGACACCGAAGTCGAGGTGGACTACTTCACCCATGGCGGCATTCTGCCCTTTGTCCTGCGCAAACTCATGACCGATTGAGGCCGGGATGATCGGCGCACCGTCTAGTGCACGTTCTTGCCGGATGGGGCGGGGCGCCGCCGCCCAGTTTAAAAAAAAGCGGTCCCCCACCGGTTTTGCTTGACAGATATCGGGGGACTCAATAATAGGGGCCTGCCTTGATTTGGATGCGGCCTTATCGGGCCATCCGTAACGATGGCGTTGAGGGATGGATACCATACCAAATTGTCGTGAAGGGAACCCTGCATGGCCAAGAAGAAACTGAAAGCGCATCATATCGACCGCGACTGGTGCAAAGGCTGCGGCATCTGTGTACATTTTTGCCCCAAGAATGTCTTGGAGCTCGACGAAATGGACAAGGTCTTCGCCGCCCGGCCCGAGGACTGTATCGCCTGTAAACTTTGCGAAATCCGTTGCCCGGATTTCGCGATTGAAATCGAAACCGAATAGGGCGCGATTATGAGCAATCAGATAAAATTCGTTCAGGGCAACGAGGCCTGCGTCGAGGGTGCGCTTTACGCCGGGCTCGAATTTTTTGCCGGTTACCCGATCACGCCCTCGTCGGAAATCGCCGAAATCCTGGCCCGGCGCATGCCGGCCGCGGGAGGCAAATTCATCCAGATGGAAGACGAGATCGCCTCCATCGCGGCCATCATCGGCGGGTCGCTCACCGGCCACAAGGTGATGACGGCCACGTCCGGTCCCGGTTTTTCGCTGATGCAGGAAGCCCTGGGCTATGCCATCATGGCCGAGATCCCCTGCGTGATCGTGGACGTGCAGCGCGGGGGGCCCTCCACCGGGATTCCCACCCACGGCAGCCAGGGGGACGTGATGCAGGCGCGCTGGGGGGTGCACGGCGACCATTCCATCATCGCGCTGACCGCCTCCAACCACCAGGATGTTTTTCAGATGACGGTGGAGGCCTTCAACCTGGCAGAGACCTACCGCACGCCGGTGATTCTGCTCTTCGACGAGGTGGTGGGCCACATGCGCGAAAAACTGGTCATTCCCGAGGCGGGCGACGTCCCGCTGGTGGAGCGCCTGCGGACCTCGGTCAAAGGCGGGGTCGACTACCACCCCTACCTGCCACGGGAAGACGGGCGCCTGCCCATGAGCGATTTCGGCGGTGTTCACCGCTACAACGTCACCGGTCTCTACCATGACATGTGGGGCTTCCCTTCGGCCGACCCCAAGGTGGTGCATGGGTTGATCCGCCACCTGGTGGACAAAATTGAAAACCGGGCCAATCTGCTGGCCCGCTACAAGGAGTACTACCTGGACGATGCCGAGATCATCCTCGTGTCCTATGGATCTTCGGCCCGCTCGGCCCTGCACATGGTCAAGAGCCGGCGCAGGCGCGGCGAGCGCCTGGGGCTGCTGGAGCTCCAGACCCTGTGGCCCTTTCCTCGGGAGATCATCCGGGAGAAATGTGCCGACGTCGAAGCCGTCGTGGTGGTGGAGATGAATATGGGGCAGATCATGCAGGAAGTGAAAAAGGCGGTCGACGATCCCGGGCGGGTCTTCCTGGCCAATCGCATCGACGGGGTCTTCATCAATCCCGAGGATATCCGCAGCATCCTGCGGCTGATCCAGGGGAAGGGGGTTTAG
>JASJCD010000231.1 GCA_030066135.1 Desulfobacterales bacterium
GCACCAGGCTAACCGAAATAGCCGCGCATTGAATTGACCTATCTCAATAATGAATGCCTTGAAGTTCGGGGTCGGAATCGCTATCGGGATCGGGGTCGAATTATCTCATCGAAATTTCTTTCCGATAACCGATTCCGATGCCGATACCGACCCCGATAGACAATCTGGAGGGGTTTCTTGCGTGTAAGGAGGTTATATCAACCGGCTGGCCGACACCACCATCCCGTCCTCATCGGCATAGAGGTATTCCCCCGGACGAAAGGTAACCCCCGCAAAGGTAACGGGCAGGTTTTCCTGTCCCGCTCCCCGCTTCCCGCTTTTCAGCGGATGGGTGTTCAACGCCCGGATGCCGATCGGCAATTCCCCGATGGCGGCCGCATCCCGGATGCATCCGTTGATCACGAGGCCCTGCCATCCGTTTTGGACGGCCATGCCGGCCAGGATATCCCCCACCAAGGCGCATTCGAGCGAACCGCCCCCGTCGATCACCAGGATGGCGTCGCTTACGGTCTTTTCGATCTGGCGTCGAACCAGCACATTGTCTTTGAATACCTGGACGGTGTGAATGCGGCCGCCGAACTGCCGGCGGTCGCCGAAAACACGAAATTCCGGCCGGGCAATCTGAAGCTCATCACTGTGGGCATCGCAAAGATCGGCGGTGACGATGGGTGTTGGATCGGAAATCTCAGTCATGCTGTCAAAGCCTCCCGTCATGGTGGCATGGGTGGATATCATTCAGGCTGCAGCCGGCCGTGAACCGCATCTGCAACCGTCATTTCGTAAAGTTGTCCATCAAAATAGAATTGAAAAGGGGTCTGATCGCCGGCAAGGGCATCGATGGCGCTGGCGTGCAATGCGTCATTCAGGGCACGCAGCAGCCATACGGCGTGGCCGCGGTGGAAGGCATCGGTGGATTCCAGGAACGGGACGATGAAAGGCGCCGCCTCCTGAACCATCTCCGGACGGGCATGGGCCAGACGTCCCAGCCCCCACAACACACCACGCTGCAGAACGGGGTGCTCCAGGAAATTGCAGTCCGTCCGGATATAAGAAACCAGGATACAGGCGAACTCGCGGGCCAGACCGACGTGCCGGGCTGTGATTTCCCCCATGGCTTCGGGAGCGCCCCAGCCGATGCCGCCGGATTCATCATTAAGCGTCCACATCAGCCGCCGCATGACCACGCGCGCCGATTCCATTTCAGTTTCCGCCAGCCGGCTCACCACCACCCCCATCCCGCTGACGGCGCGCCAGCGCAGGCGGACATCGCCGCTGCAGAAAAAGGAAATCAGCGGGTTGACCGCCCGGCGGGCAGGTAAGCCTTCCAGAGCGCCCATGGCCGCGACGAAGTCCTCACCCTTGAGAATATCCCGGATGAGGCGTTTGATGGCCCGGTGGGTTAGATCGGATTCATGCATCGCGTTTCCACGGCATAATGTAGTTAAACTCGGTCTTCAGAGCATTGGACTGAAAAGACTTTTGTGATGAATAAACCTGCAACGCTGAATGTAGCTCAGTTCCCTTTGTCCTGCGCCGAGCATCGACTATTCGCTCGGGAAAATTGCGTCGGCTTGTCTGACCCCGCCGAAAGGCGGGGGAGTTCCGACGCGATCCGAGCGAATCGGCGACGCGCAGGGTTAAGCGGGGCATCGGCGTTTTCTTTTGGTTACTTTTCTTTCACGTGAAAGAAAAGTAACAGCGAAAAACAAAAGGGTTATAGAGGCATTCAAAGTACCCTGAAAAATAACCATGGAGATGATGGGCTCAGCTTATCTCAGAAAGTAATGATCTCGTAACCCCTTTCACGGAAAGCAGCCATCCCCGGATGACCATTCATATCATCCAGCAGGACCAGATTGTTCTTTTCCACGGTCGGCCGCGCCCCCAGTTTCTGGGTGCAGGCCTTGCAAGCCCCAGCCACCAGGTTTTGCCCGCAGGCTTTCCGCCACAGCCCATGCAGCCAGTTGTCGGGTTGCGCCAGCTGCTCGACCAATTGGGTCGACTCCCCTTCCATGACAATCTGAACCCGATCACCCCGGGCGTGCATATCCAGGGCGTTTAAGAGCACGTGCACAAAGCACATGGGTGAGCCGTTGAAGACAAACATAGCCACTTTTTGCATTTTAGATTTCCTCGCCGTTGGGCGGGTCCGTGTCAGATCTCTTCCCAGTGGATGCAGTCCTGTGGGCAGTGTTTGATGGCGTCGTCCACCTCGTCGGTGGGGTAGCATTCCATCTCGGCCACCTCGATGAATCCGGCGTCGTTAAGGCGGAACAACTCCGGATACATCTCATAGCAACCTCCGCAAAGGGTGCAGTCGATCATATCGACGACGGGCACCTTCATCGAGCCATCTCCGATCTATCGGATCCTGTTTTTCCCATGACAAGTGTGGGTATCCTCGTGCAATATGAAAGATATCAGACAGCGGCTTCTCTGCAGGAAAGAAATCATACCCTAATGCTAACGGGTTTTATTTCTCTTTGACCCGCGCCGAGCATCGGCAGTGCGGACGGAAAATGCGCATCGGCGAGGTTAAGCGTTAGCGCGTTCCGAAGCGCGACGTCCGCATTTACGACGTGCGGGGACAAGCGGTGAACGGTTTTCCTATGGGTTCGTTCTCTTTCACTTGAAAGAAAATGAACATACACTTTCTTGGAACCAGATCGGTAAGATCTGACCGTGCCGCCACCTGAAATGACAGAGAAAATCAAAAATTAAGCCTTCATGGCCTCGGCAATCTTGCGGCCGAAATCCTCGCAGGCGGCCAGTCCTTCGGCATCCGGGACATACTGAATCCGCAACCCCGGATCAACCACATCGAATTTCATGGTCTGCAACTCTTCGGATATCATCCTAACGGCCTCACCGCTCCAGCCATAGGACCCAAAGGCCGCGCCGATCCTGTTCTTCGGTTTGAGCCCCTTCATGTAGGTCAGAAAATCGCTAACGGTGGGGAACAACTGGTTGTTGAGGGTCGGCGAACCCACGACGACTGCGCGGGCATCGAGCACTTCAGTCATGATGTCGCTGCGGTCGCTGCGGCGCAAGTCCATGGGCACGGCATACACCCCGGATTCGGCCAACCCGGCGACAATGGACTCGGCCATCTGCTGGGTGCTGTGCCACATGGTGTCGTAGATCACCAGGGCCTTGTTTTTGACCTCCTGCCTTGACCATCGCAGGTAGGCATCGACGATTTTCGATATGTCCTTGCGCCAGAGCACCCCGTGGTCGGGGCAGATCATGTTGAACTCGAGCCTCATTTCGGCAATCTTCTCCATAAGCTTGAGGGTCTTGGCCGAATACAGCAGGAGAATGTTGGCGTAGTATTTCTTGGCATGGGGCATGATCCGGTCCCCGATCTCGTCGTCAAATTTTTCCGGCCCGGCGTAGTGCTGCCCGAAGGCGTCGCTGGAGAAAAGAATCTTATCTTCTTTCAGATAAGTGAACATGCTGTCCGGCCAGTGCAGCATGCGGGTCTCGAGGAAGCTGAGCGTGCGGCGCCCGAGACTCAATTCACCAGCATTGTCGACCGGTTGGTAGTTCCAATTGGGGAAAAAATGCTGTTTGAGGTTTTTGGCGCCCATCTTGGAGCAGTACAGGGGTTTGTCCTCGCCAATGCGGTGCATGAGCCGCGGCAGGCCGCCGGAATGATCCATTTCGGTGTGGTTGCTGACCACCAGATCGATTTTTTTGGGGTCGACGATCTGGGCAATATTGTCCAGCATCTGGTCGGAAAATTCCTTTTTGACCGTATCGATCAGGGCGATTTTTTCATCCATAACGAGAAAGGCGTTATAAGTCGTTCCCTGATGCGTGCTGTAGCCGTGAAAGTCCCTGATATTCCAGTCCTTAACCCCTACATCGTAGATTCCGTCTGCAATTTCGATTGGCCGCATGATGTTCCCCAAGTGATTTCAGATTAAAAAAGAGGGCCTGGGCACCGGTCGTGATGGCCGGCGGCAAGCCCGTTTCGATGACGAATGATAATAAGACGCGCTGGGCTAAAAGCAATGCCCTTTTCGCCCGCCAAAGGGGCCGAAAAGGGCATCGGTATTCGGTAGCTGTTCGGGACTGGAGGGTATCTATTCCTCTTTTTCGAAATCGTCTTTTCCGGCACCGCAAATGGGACAGACCCAGTCTTCGGGCACATCGGCCCATGCCGTTCCGGGGTTCACACCGTTGTCCGGGTCGCCTTCCGCCGGGTCATACACATAGCCGCAGATCGTGCATACATACTTGTCCATTCCAGATCTCCTCCTTTTTCAATGGTGAAACATGTTTAGCCGCCGTGCCCCGGGTGAATCCCGGTACGACGCATAAGGCGCCTGAAACTGCGTTTAAATCGATGCCAGATACGCTCCCACCTTACTTTCGATGGCCCGGGCCAGCGCCTGCGCCCCGGCCGGATCATCTGCCGCTACCGGCGGCAGGTCCCAGTGCCGCCAGTCGCCATCAGGCAGCGCCGGCAGCTCGATCCCCGTTTCCAGGGCGATGCCCACATCCGGCCGGAACCTGGTGATGACCTCATCCAGATGCTGGGGCCTTTCATAGGCCAGATCCCACCCCATCTCCCCGACGGCCTTGATTGCCGCCGGCGCAATCGCTTTCGCCGGCTGGAGTCCGCCGGAAGCCACCGCCAGACGATCACCGCCCAGGGCGCGGGCCAGGGCCGCCGCCATGGGCGTGCGGCCGGCGTCGTGCCGCCCGGCAAACAGAATCTTCTTGCGGCCCGCAAGGGGGGTCATCAGTTCGTCCACCGCCTGCCCCACATCCGCCGCCACACCCGGGTGGCGGGCCATGTCCTTGGGCCCCTCGATATCCCGGTAGGTCAGGTGCCCAGCATAATCGGCATCCAGGGCATCGGCAAAGTAGTCCAGGGTGAGATGAATGGCATCGAAGAGGTTCTTGCCCCGCGTGGCCGCCATGGACAGCAGGTAAACCTTTTTGGTCAGATGCCGCGGGTCCCGCAGACGCAGGCGGTATTTGCGCGCCCAGAAAAGCTGGCAGCGGTCGATCAGGGCCTTGAGCTGGGCGGTCATGTTGTAGAAGAAAACCGGCGTGGCGGCCACGATCACGTCGGCACGACGCAGCAGGGGATAAATCTCGTGCAGCACGTCGTCGTCGATCGGACAGGTCCCCCGCGTTTCACAAACCGTGTACTCTTTACAGGGAACGATGTTGCGGCGATCCACCTCGACGAATGCCGTCTCCGCACCCCGTGTGGAAGCCGCCTCGAGAAACGCATCCAGGAGAAAGCGACTGTTGCCTTTGCGCCGGGGGCTGCCCTGCAAACCGACAACCAGCATGTTGGCTCCTTGCAAATGAGGGCCGCCCGATTGGACGGCCCGATGATTTTTTACTTCTTGATATGACAGGACTTACAGGTGGTCGGCCCGGTTTTCTGGCCTTCTTTCTTCAACTTCTTATGGCACTTCGTGCAGTGCTTGTTCATGATCTGCTTTTTCTTGAGATCCCCGCTGGCTTTCAGCTTTTCGATGGCCCCGGCCTCCTGGGGAAACAGCTCGTGGCAGACCTTACAGTCGGGCAGCACTTGCTGGTGGACCTTGTGCGGAAAGGGCACCGGACCACTCTTGCCCCCATAGAGCTCGATCTCCTCGGCACCTTTGTTCGTGGTCTGAATGGTGTAGGCATAGGCGGCGCCGTTCAATATGACGAGCAGCACCAGAATCGCAAGTCGAAATCCCTTCATCAGGCTGAGCTCCTTGAATGTGATGGTACCCCCCGTGTCCGGGTTTAATATGCCCCTTCTTCATGCGCCAGATCAGACGCCGACACCTTGTCGCCGAACAGTTTGAA
This sequence comes from Desulfobacterales bacterium, assembly GCA_030066135.1. Taxonomy (GTDB): domain Bacteria; phylum Desulfobacterota; class Desulfobacteria; order Desulfobacterales; family UBA5852; genus JABZFP01. The sequence goes on from JASJCD010000231.1 coordinate 5,824, forward strand.
GGCCCAGATCTGATAGACCAGCACGATCGGTACGAAAACGATAACCACTACCAGCATGATCTTGAGGGTCAGCGGGCTGGAGCTGGCATTGCGCGCCGTCAGGTTGAAGGCCGCATCCAGACTGGACGGGAAGAGGCTCGGGAAGAGACCGATGATTCCGTAGAAAGTGCAACTCACGATGGTCAGGGCCGAGGCGGCCCAGGCTTTGATCCAGGCCTGAGCAGCCATGAAAATCCGGGCGGCCAGCAATCCGGCGACCGCAAGAACGATCACCAGGAACAGGGCCGGATAGTTCAGGTAATTGGCGTAGAGATCGGTGGCAAACCAGCTGGCCGCCAGAAAGGCAACCGCCACGGCCACCAGCACCGGCCAGGCTTTCCGGGCTACGGCGACCGCACGTTGCTGCACCGTGCCGGCGGTCTTGATGGCCAGCCAGAGCGCCCCGTGCTGCAGGAACAGCATGACGAACAGGACGCCGCCCAGAAGGCCGTAGGGGTTGAGCAGGGTCAACAGGTTGCCGTGATAGATGCCGTCGGCGTCGAAGGGAATGCCCTTGAAGATGTTGGCAAAGGCCACGCCGAAGAGCAGGGCCGGCGCAAAGCTGCCGATAAAGATGCAGATCTCCCAGATGCGCCGCCAGCGCGGGTCGTCCTGCTGGGAGCGAAACTCGATGGCCACCCCGCGCAGGATCAAGGTAAACAGCACCAGCATCAGCGCCGAGTAGAGGGTCGAAAACATGACGGCATAAACTAGCGGAAAGGCCGCGAAGGTCACGCCGCCGGCGGTGATGAGCCAGACCTGGTTGCCGTGCCAGAGCGGCCCCAGGGAGGCAATCATGGTCCGCTTTTCTTCATCGGTTTTACCGATGAAGGGCAGCAGCGTGCCGATTCCGAAATCAAAACCACTGGTCATGAAAAAAATGGCCCACAATAGGCCCCACAGAAAAAACCAAATCGCCTGTAAATCCATTTAATCCCCCTCGGGCCGGCCATCATCTATGGCCGGCCCTGTTACAATCCTGAAAAACGTTGCCATGCCAAGCCGGGTCAGGCGATCTGCGGCTCCGGTCCCTTTTTGGCGTGTTTGATGATCAGGTAGTATCCCACGATGCCCAGCAGGCTGTAGATCAGGAAAAATCCCACCAGGGTGGTGGCGACCTGCAGGGTGGATATGGCCGAGGCCGCATCCGCGGTGCGCAGCATGCCCCAGACGATCCAGGGCTGGCGCCCGAGTTCGGTCACGACCCACCCCAACTGGATGGCGATATAGGGCAGTGGGATCGAAAGCACCATGATCTTCAAAAGCAGCGGGCTTTCCATCAGTTTTTTGCGCCGGATGAAGGCGTAGATACT
>JASJCD010000232.1 GCA_030066135.1 Desulfobacterales bacterium
GCCCCGGGCCGCAGCGCATGATATTGACGAAGACGGCCGGGCACTGGGCGCAGGTGATATAGCTCAGGGCCTCGCTCATGAGGCTGACGCCGGGGCTGGAACTCGTCGTGAAGACCCGCTCGCCGCAGGCGGCGGCCCCGAAGATCATGTAGCTCACCGCCACCTCGCTCTCTCCCTGGAGAAAAACGCCGTTCACCTCGGGCATGCGCTTGGCCAGATACTCCGCCACCTCGGACTGGGGCGTGATCGGATAGGCGAAATAATTCAAACAGCCGGCCCGGATGGCCGCCTCGCCGATGGCCTCGTTGCCCTTCATGAGGACTTTTCCCATTTTACCTCCTGCTGTCCACCATCCCCTGGAACCCCGGCCTCCCGATCAGGCCACCGCCGCCGGGGCCCTGCCCAGGGCCGCAAACGTGTCGCCGCCGGGCGTCTATCCGGCCGCAGCCGCATTCAGGCCGCGGTTCGCCGCCGGCGGGCATGGATGGATTCCTGGTGTTTATCAAGCCGCGGAACTGTCCGCGTCTTCGGTAATCGTGATGGCCACATCGGGACACATGATGCAGCACATCGAACAATAAATGCAGTCTTCCGGACGCGCCCGAAAAACCGGGAAATACCCCTTGGTGTTGACCTCGCGCGAGAGCTCGAGCACGTTCTTGGGGCAAATCGCCACACAGAGGCCGCAGCCCTTGCAACGGTCCTTGTCGACTATATGCTCATACGCCATGTACAGAATCCTCCTGATGCGAAGCGGTGCCGCAAATCGGAGACCGCTTGGCAATATTGCATGATCCGGTGCGCAGACTAACGGCCCGCCAGCGGATCGGATTGCTTCCAGGGCGGCACGAGCTGCCGCCGGATCCACAGAACCGGGCAGCCGCCCGCTAATTTCGGCACCTCGGTCTGCAGGGCACGCGGTGCCGTGATGGCGACCAGCGGCAGGCCGCTGGCCTCAGCCAGCGCTTCACCGAACCGGTAGCCGGCCGCAATGGTCGCGGCCGTGGTTTCATCCATAAGGTGGGCGTTGACGATCCAGCCCCCCACCGGCAGCCGGGCGGCCGCTTCGATGACCGAACGGACCCGAAGGCTGCCCGCCACGGTCTGGGTTTGCGGCCGCAAGGGGTTGACCACCTGCAGCATCTGCACGGGCTGATCCCGGAGCGCATCCGCCAGGGCGCCCAGCACCAGCGCCCCCGCGTCGTCACCGCCGACATCCAGAATCGTCAGCGGGCTGGGACTGCGGAGCATTCCGGCAATGGCGGGGCTCAATATGGGCAGGTCGGCGTGCAGATAGGCCGGTGGCGGCAGAACCAGATCAATTCCCCGGGAACGCAGTTGCTCGCGCGCTTCGCGTGTTCGAAAATAGGGGTTGACCAGATCGAGATCAGCAATCCGGACGTCCACCCCGGCACGTTTGCGCTCGAGCGCCAGGTTTATGGCCACTTCGGTTTTACCGCTGCCATAATCACCGACCAAAATGGCGATACCGCTAAGCTCGACTCCCAATTCTCCCTCATCAACGGCGTCTACCGAGGCGGGAATTGAGAAAATCGCCAACTGCGCTTCGGGACGACGATGGATTTGACGACGTTGTGTTTATTGATTCTGGTCGCGTTTGTCAAGGCGCATGTCGGGGCGTCCAGCCAAGAATTCCGAGGGGTTGGAGGTTGGCGACCATCGCGCGCAGGGGGCGACCCGCATCCGCCCGCCCCGGCGTTTACATTCACGTCAAGGTTCGCTATGAGGGCAGGATGCAATCCGGCGATGGGCCGCCCGCGGCCGCATGCCACCCCCTAAAGCCAATCAGCGAGGTTTCACCATGCCCATCGTTTCGACCGGGCTGGAGCTGCTGCTCCAGCATTCCCACCCCTGGATAGAGGGCCGTCGCCTGGGCCTGCTGTGCAACCCGGCCTCCATCGACAGCCGCTACGGCCATGCCCGCGACAGCCTGATGCAGCGCTTCCCCGGCCAGCTCAAAGCCCTGTATTCACCGCAGCATGGGTTTTTCGCCGAGAAGCAGGACAACATGGTGGAGTCCGATCACATGACGGATCCTGCCACCGGGCTGCCGGTATTCAGCCTCTATGGCGAGACCCGTATTCCCACGCCCGCCATGTTGGACCCCATCGATGTGCTCGTGGTGGACCTGCAGGATGTGGGCACCCGGGTCTACACCTTTATCTACACTCTGTCCTACTGCCTAGAGGCGGCGCGCGACTGCGGCCGACGCGTTCTGGTGCTTGACCGCCCCAATCCGGTAAACGGGCTGCAGGTGGAAGGCAATCTTCTCAACCCGCAATGGGCTTCGTTTGTCGGTCGCTTCGCCCTTCCCATGCGCCACGGGCTGACCATCGGCGAACTGGCCCGGCTCTTCAACGTCCATTTCGGCATCGGGTGCGAACTCGATGTGGTTGCCATGCGCGGCTGGCAGCGTGCCATGTGGTTTCGCGACACGGGCCTGCCGTGGGTCGCGCCTTCGCCCAATATGCCGACCCCCGAGACCGCCGCGGTCTATCCGGGTCAGGTTGTCTGGGAGGGGACGAATATGTCCGAGGGCCGCGGCACGGCCCTGCCCTTTGAAATCTGCGGTGCGCCCTATCTCGATACCGCCCGCATCCAGGAGGCGCTGGCCGCCGAGGACATGCCGGGCATCGTCCTGCGGCCCTGCACGTTCGAACCCACCTCCGGCAAGCATGCGCTCGCCCCCTGCCAGGGATTTCAGCTCCATATCACCGACCGCGATCGCTACCAGCCGTTCCTCACAACCCTTCAACTGCTGCAGGCCGTCATCCACTGCCATCCCCAGGATTTTGCCTGGAGCGCGCCGCCGTATGAATACGAATTCGAGAAACGACCCATCGATCTCATTCTGGGCGACGCGGTCATACGCCGCCAGGTTGAATCGCGGGACGATCTGGCAGCGCGGGCGCAGGGATGGCAACAGGAGATCCAGCAATTCAGGCAGGTGTGCGAAGCGTTTTTCATCTACCCTGTCCGCTGACCGGGAGCGGAGACTGCGGACCGGATGGCACCTGCCGGCGAAATGCTAAGGCCTTTGGAGGGAACGTATAGAGGGGCCGCGGGTTGGCGTTAATCAAACAGGCCAAAAAAAGGCCCTGCGGCGTGAATGCCACAGGGCCTTATGCGCAAACGGACAACTAAGCTTTTTTCAGGCTGTCGATTTCCTGCTTGAGATCGTCGATCTCCTGCTTGTACTTCTCGACATCCTCGTCGGCTCCAACCGGGCTGCCGATGGCATCGTCTTTTTTCCACGTATCCTTGAGTTCGTCAAATCCCAGATAAATCGCCAAACCACCCCCCAGAAGCAGCATCAGGGGAATGGCACCGGCCAGAAGTGTCATGAAAGGAGACCACCACACCACCAGCCCTATCAGACCCAGAACAGCGGCTGCCGCCCCACCAACTAAAGTTTTCATATAAACCGTCCTCCTTGAATTAAGTTTTCCAAACTAGGATTATCTCTGGGAATTAGGCCCCATTGCTAAAAATCACAATCGCCGGGGACCCCGCCCCCGGGACTTGATCTGAAACGGGAATTACGCCGGTAATTCGAAAGGCCCGTATTTAGCGAGCACCGATATTAAGAAATCGAATCGTTGTTGGCAAGTGCTAAAATTGAGCTCCGCATAACATATCCACTTTTTTTTCTCAAGGTTATTTTTGGCCAGGCGACGCACATCACCGCGTCCGTAAGCGGTCATGGAAGAATAGCGGCATGGCGCCAAAAAAGCATGTGCCCCCGCCGATTCTCGCGTACCGTCCCCCGCACGGACGGCCAGGGCCCAGAGGGTCTTTGGTTTCTGATTGCAACATCCCGACCATTCTGTTAGCTTAATTTTTTTGCTGACTGGATGCTGTGCCTGGGTGGGCGGCTTCAACCCGGGGGCGCCCCCTGCCCGGTCGGCACCCGTATCAGGCCCCATAGGATCTCCCATGCTCATGTTCCGCAGCCCCAAATGGAAACGCATCCAGACGCGCATCGACCGCGTGATCCAGTTTCTGCTCAAAGGAACCTATCAGCATTATGCCTGCTACCTCCCACCCAATCCCGGTTGGCTGGTATCGCACCTGCAAACGCTTTTCTACCGCGGCATCACCCTGGCGCCCAGCCAGGCGGCGGTGCTTAAAACCCTGCCGCGCAATGCCATTCTGATATGCGTCACCAAACGCAAAAGCCTTTTCCAGTGGCTGTTCTACCACTCCCGCTACCGCATCAAGCGCATGCGCGTCCCCACCGTGGCCTTCGACTATACCGTCTTTCTATACCAGCCGCTCTCGCGCATTTTGCGCATGCTGCTAGCCCGGCTCGACTATTTCTGCCGCCACTTCCGTTTTCCCGACCCCTATGCCGCCGGCTTCTACCGCCATATGCTCGACCAGGGTGAAACCTTGTTCCTGTCGCTGGTCGAACCCGGCGGCTTTTATCGCCGCTTCGTCAAGGAAAAAACCGATCCGATCGCATTTCTGCTGGACTATCAGGCGCAAACGGACCGCCCCGTCTATCTCGTGCCGCACCTGATGATCTTCGAGAAAAACCCAGAGAAAACCACGACCTCGCTGTGGAAACATCTTTTCGGGCACGAAAAGGCGCTGGGTTTTTTCCGGCGCTTTACCACCCTGGTCAAGAAGCCCGGCCGCACCTTCGTCGAACTCAGCACACCGGTGGATCTGCAGACCTTCATGCACCACCCCGATGTTCGCGAACGCAGCCGCGCCTATCAGGCCCTGCTCCTGCGGCGCAACCTTCTGCGCCAGGTCAACCGACATCGCCAGAGCATTCTGGGGCCGGTCCTGAAAAGCCGTCTTGAAATCAAGGATGGGGTCCTGACCGGCGCCCGCATCCGTGGGTCCATCCAGGACCTGGCGGAACAGGAGACGCAGCCGGTCACCAAGCTGCACAGACAAGCCGAAAACTATTTCGAAGAAATCGCGGCGGATTACCGCATCGGTATGATCAAAACCCTGGCCGGCATCCTGACCTGGATCATCAACACCATGTTCGACGGATTCATCGTGAATCAGGAAGGCCTCGACCGTTTGAAAACCATGTCCCAGAAGGGGCCGCTGGTTCTGCTTCCCTGTCATAAAAGCCATATCGACTACCTGATGCTGTCCTACATCATGTATCACAACAACATGCCCTGCCCGCATATCGTGGCCGGCAAAAACCTCTCCTTCTGGCCCATGGGCACCATTTTCAGACGTTCGGGCGCCTTCTTTATGCGCCGCACATTCAAAGGCCAGCCGCTCTATGCCGCCGTCTTTGCGGCCTACGTCAGCAAACTGCTGCAGGAAGGCTTCAACATCGAAGTCTTTATCGAGGGTGGGCGCAGCCGCACCGGCAAACTGCTCTCCCCCAAGACCGGGCTTCTTTCCATTATGCTCGAAAGCTACCAGCAGGGCGCCTGCGAAGACCTGATTCTGGCGCCGATCTATATCGGCTACGACAAGGTCCCTGAAGAAAAAGCCTATCTGCACGAGCTCGAAGGCGGCAAGAAGGAGCCTGAAAGCCTGAAGCAGGTGATACAGGCGCACAAGGTCCTCAAAAAGCGTTTTGGAAAAATCTATATCGAATTTCACGATCCCATATCGCTGGCCGATCTGCTCCGGGAAAACAGCCTCGACCTGGAAGGCATGCCGCGCGAAGAAATCGGCGCCTTGTGCCGCAATATCGGCCATCGCACCATCCATGCCATCAACCGCGTCACCGTCATCACCCCGCATGCGATCGCGGCCGCGGCCCTGCTCAACCATTCATCCCAGGCATTTACACTGCCCATGCTCCAGGAGACCGCCGACACCTATCTCCATCACCTCAATTTCCATGCCACCAAACTGGCCGACACGCTGACCGTCGATCCGGCCCGGGCCATCGAACAGGCCTTCCATACCTATTTGCAGCGCAAATTCGTGGCGCCGCTCGATAAAAAGTCGGTGGCCGCCGAAGATCAGCGGCGTTTTCGCGTCCAGGACGAAAAACGTCCCAGCCTGGAATACTACAAGAATAACTGTGTGGCCTGCTTTGTGCCGGCGGCGTTTACGGCCCTTTCGATTTTCGAGCGCGACGCCTTCCAGTTCTCCGCCACCGATTTGCACGCCAGCTATCACTTTCTGCAGGACTTCTTCAAATATGAATTCTCCTACGATCTTGAAAATCCACCCGAATGGTACGTCCGCAAGAACGTCAAGGCGTTTATCAACGACGCCATCCTGATACCGCACCCCAACTTGCCGGACACCTACAACATTACCTCGGCGGGTTTCCGCAAGCTCAAACTCTTTTCGGTTTTCCTGCGCTCCTATTTTGAATCCTACCTGATCACCCTGAATCAGCTGGCGCGCCAGAAACCGGGTGAGATGAACCTCAAGGAGCAGCTCAAGAAAATCGCCGCACACGGTACCCGCCTCGCCAAGAGTGGTGAGATCGAGTGCAACGAGGCCCTGTCGCGCGTGAATTTCAGAAACGCCCTGACCTTTTTCAACAGCCGGGGCATCAACTGCCGTGAGGATGAGGAAGCCATTGCCCATTACCGCGAACCGTTGCAGCGTTACCTGAAATTCCTGCAGTGACGCCATGAAAGCCCTTGTTCTTGCAGCCGGCCTCGGCACCCGCCTGCGGCCCTACACCGAGCAGACCCCCAAACCGCTCTTCACGCTCGACGGCCAGCCCCTGCTGGGGCGCGTCATCCATCAGTTGATCGCAGCCGGGGCGCAGACCATCGCCGTCAACACGCATCACCTCGCCGGCCAGATCGAAGCCTATGTGGCCAGGGCCAATTTTAAGGCCGAGATCATTTTGCGCCATGAACCCGAGATCCTGGGCACGGGCGGCGCCATCGCGAATACGGCCGATATCCTGGGGGACAAGCCTTTCATGGTGGTCAACAGTGATATTGCCACCGATATCGATCTGGCCGCCGTCTACCGGTTCCACACCGGCCACGATCATCCGGTTACCCTCGTGTTCTGCCACGATCCGGACTTCAATACCGTAAGCGTGGACGCGGAGGACTATGTCGCGGATTTTTCCCCGGGAGATCAAACCACCGGGGGTGGCCAGCGGCGCCTGACCTTCACCGGCATACAGGTTCTCGATCCGGCTGTAATCGACTTCATCCCTCCCAGGGGCTTTGCCCACAGCGTGGACGCCTTCAAATCCATGCTCGACGCCGGATTCAGAATCAAAGCCTTCATTGCGGCCGACAATCACTGGGCCGACATGGGCTCCCCGCAGCGCTACCGCC
>JASJCD010000233.1 GCA_030066135.1 Desulfobacterales bacterium
GCGGGCGACAGGCAGATGATCAGCCCGATGACACCAACGATCCCGCTGGCGATAAATGCCCTGGCAAGCCTGTTCATGACCACCGCATCCCCTGGTGAGGGTTTCAATGTCGACCGATTGTGCTTGAACGAGCAGATAGAACGATTTTTAACTAACGTAAAATTCAGCGACCAATGCGCATCGCCATTGTGTCCGAGGGTTTGGCGGCTGATCGTTATGACCGCCGTGCGGAGCAAGCCCTCGTCTACAAATAATGCGGCAAATCATCATGGCCCATGAACGAGGAGAGAATGGGGATAAGCGCCGGCCCTGATGTATTGCCCAATGGCTGAGCACGAACTTGAAGAACGAAGCTGTAACTGAATGAATTGTGGGTAAATTATATATGAGAATTAAAGACCTTAGTCAAATTCCAATCCGGATGGTCCAAAAACCGCCGACCACGCCATCCCTCGCGGCCGATGGGTGGTTTCATGCCCAACCATCTCGGGACGGGATCTCAACCCCGTGGCGGCAGAACCACCTTCTTCTTCCTGAAAGGGGCCAGAGGCTAAATGGTGGATCATTTTTTCGTGGCAGCGATTATTGTTTTTTCAGGCGGACCAGGTCGATGTAAACTTTATCGACCCGCGCGAATATGCCGCGCCAGGTAAAGGCGGCCAGGTTATCCTGGACGGCCCTGAGATCGACCTGCGGTTGCCGGATGACAGCCGCCATCTGACGATCGAGGGCCCCGGCCATGTTCCGTTCGAAGGCGGGCAGATCTTCGGGATAGGGCTGGTCCAGATTCCGCAAGCGCGGTGTATTCACCAGCGTGATGAATTCCGTGCTGATATCCGCCGCCACTTCAAGCACCCCGGGAAGATCGGTGGCCACCACGCGGCAGCCGCTGGCCAGCGCTTCCAGCACCACCAGGGGCAGTCCCTCGAAGAACGATGCCAGTACGAAAAGATGGGACTGCCTGAAAATCTCGGCCAAGCGCTGCTGGGGCACCTGTCCGTGGATGACCACCCGTTCACCTAGGTCCTGGGCCAGGCGCAGGCATTCCTGCTTTTCCGCACCGCTTCCGCCGCCCACCATATGAAGCTGCCAATCGGGTGTGGCCACCTGTCCAAGTGCCTTCAGCAGCCAGGGCAGGCCTTTGGCTCGGATGAATTTGCCGGCATAGACCAGGTGCACCGGTCCGGGATCGGGCTTCTCGCCCGGTGTGAAAAGCGCGTCGTTGTATCCGGCGCCGGCAACCTTGACCTGTTTCGGTTCCAGCCCGTAGCGTTCCTGAATGTCCCGCTTCTGGGCGGCGCTCAGGGCCAGGACCGCATCCAGATGTGCACATCCCGAGAGCACCTTGGCCCGCAGATGCCGGCAATTCTGGAACTGGCGTAGATCGGTGCCATGGCAGGAGGTCACCATCGGAATCTGCGGGAACAGGCGGCGTGCCAGGGAACTTACCAGCCAGAGATGATGGCTGTGAATGATGTCCGGCTTGAATGCAGCCACCGTCTCTTTCAGCACCCGTGTGTACACGGCTTCGTAAGTCGCCAGCTCGCCGGGGGTCAGATCCATGAAACGGGTGTTGGGGTAGGGCATGACGTCGGTCATGCCGGGGATGCGAAATGGGATATCGCCGCCATTGAACTGAACGAAGCGGCATTGATCGGTGGTGATGCCGTCGAGTTCAGGCGGCTGGTCGGACTGGATGCCGGCGACAATGAAATTCGTATGACCGCGGGCGGCCGCCTCGCGCACCATGGCCTGCAGATAAATACCGCTGCCGGTGGAATCCGGCCGCTGGCTCAGGAGGTGCAGGATTTTCAACCTCGAATGGGGTGGGGGCATGTGGATTCCGTTCCGTCGATGCGGCCAACATGGATTATACCCGTCCAACTAAGCAGACTTTCGAGAATACGGCAACCGCCGCATGAGACGTAACACGCCTTGCGGCCGGTGGTTACAGATACGGCCTTCAAATCCCAACACCACCGGTCGAGCATATAACCAGCCTCCCAGGCCCTGCGACCCGTCATTTTCAAAAATAGCTGCTGCCATCCCAGCAGTGGGTGCAAAGCTTGTCCTTGGGAAGGCCGATAGCATGCACCAGATCATCCATAGTCTGGTATTTAAGCGTGGTCAGGTGCAGGCGCTGGCGGATGTTGGCGACCATGGCCTGCTGCCGTGCGCTATCGGCGGTGGCATATTCTTGCATGATCTCGGCTTTGGGCGCCTCGCGGCCCTCGAGTTCGGTGATCGCGCGTCGACCGGCGAGATCGAGCGTGGAACGCGAGGTCGAAAAATTGAGGAAGTCGCAGGGGTGGATCAGGGTAGGGCAGGCGATGCGCATGTGAACTTCGGACGCACCCCCGGCGAAAAGGTCTTCCACATTATCTTTCAACTGGGTGCCGCGCACGATGCTGTCGTCACAGAACAGAATGCGTTGACCCGCAATGAGGCTGGTGAGCGGTATCAGCTTCATATTGGCCACCAGATCGCGCATTTCCTGGTTCTGGGGCATGAAGCTGCGCGGCCAGGTGGGCGTGTATTTGACATAGGGGCGTTTGTAGGGAATCTGTTTGCAGTGGGCATAGCCCAGGGCGTGGCCGATGCCCGAATCCGGAATGCCCGCCACGTAATCCGGGGTGATGTCGTCCCGCTCGGCCAGCGCGCAGCCGCAGCGGTAGCGCACGGTTTCGACGTTGATGCCTTCGTAGCTGGAGGCTGGATAGCCGTAATAGACCCACAGAAAACTGCATACCTGCATGGTGTCGTGGGGCGGACGGCGCTGTTCGATGCCGTCGGGGGTCATGAAAACGATTTCCCCCGGGCCGACCTCCTGATGGGTTTCGAAACCGAGGTTGGGAAAGGCGCAGGACTCGGATGCCACGGCAAACCCGTCGGCTTTCCGGCCAATGATCAGTGGCGTTCGGCCCCGCCGGTCCCGGGCGGCGTAGATCCCTTCCCGGGTCAGCAGGAGCATGCTGCAGGAGCCCTTGATTTCCGCCTGGGCCTGCCGGATGCCGTCTTCAAACGAATCGGCCTGGCAGATCAGGGTGGCCACCAGCTCGGTGGGGTTCACGGCGCCGCTGGTGGATTCGGAAAACGGCTGGCGCCGGCCGTAGGCCTGCCCGGTCAATTCTGCCATGTTGGTGATGCGGGCCACGGTGACGATGGCGAAATTACCCAGGTGGCTGCCAATCACAAGGGGTTGCGAGTCGTTGTCGCTGATGACGCCGATACCCAGGTGGCCGCTGAACTTGGCCAGATCGGGCTCGAATTTGGAGCGGAAGTAGTCGCTTTCGATACTGTGGATGGTGCGTACGAACTGACGGCCGTCCCAGACGGCCATCCCGCCGCGCTTGGTCCCCAGATGGAAGTGGTAATCGATCCCGTAAAAAAGATTCCTGACACAGTCGATGCGTGAAACCGTTCCGAAGATCCCTCCCATAAGCCTTGTCCCCCTCTGCTGAAAGCCGGTCTGGTCAAACTGGCGGGTCCGTAAATATAGTTAGTTATACTTGAATTCTTAGGTGGGCACCTCCATCTGACAATTTGGCGGAATTCCATCTAAACAGCACGCATTCAGCCTGTCAAGCGCGGCGATATACTGCTGGTAGGGGGGGTTGACCTCAAAGGCGGGTGGCTTAAGTGCAGGGGGTTTCAATCGTTCTGCCAAGTCTGATTCACCGATTGTTAAGCCGCGCTGAACAGCAGGCTGTGTTCAGAAGATCATCCGGGGCGGTTACGGTTTGGGGATGGGCCGGTGCCCCATCTTCAGTTAAACTTGATCGCGGTACCCACACACAGCATCGAGCTCCAGCAATCATTCCGCCAGTCGGTGGTCATGTCACGTTCGCACGTGATATTGATGATGGCATCCGCACCCTGCTTGGCCCCTTTGACTTTCAAAACCGTCAAGGCATCGCCAGTGGTGAGGGCTCTGGATTGATCGACGGTCGTGTGACATTCTTTCCCCTTCACCTTGGCAACGACCGTATGGGGCGCCGTGACGTCGCCATCGATGATTTTAATCCGATTGTATGTTTCGAGCTCGGAGGGGCTTAGCGAATCGACACCGGGATTGCTAACGCAGCCTGCCAGGATGAACACCAGTACAACCAGAATGGTAATCCGCATTATGCGCTCCTTGCGGTGAAGGCGGCCGAATGCTTTCTGTCATTACGGACGGCGCCGAATTCGACGGTACGGAAAAACGCGGCACGATGGCCCACCGAGGGGCATCGGCCTTTTGAAATGATACAGCAACATACCAGAAATTAGATGAAATTCAATCCGATCCCCCTGATTTTGCGCTCTGAACGCAAGGGTGGAGATGACGCCGGGCATCGTGTTATAAATGGAGGCCGCCCGTTTCGGCGCTGGTCTGACGGAATCCCGAAATGCCTTAGCCTGGATATTTCACGCCCCTGAGGTGTTCATTGGCAAGGCATTACGGGTGCCGCCGTAGTAATTCCACGGCAAACTTTTAATAACGTCGCCAATGGGCACCTCGGGGAGCGTCTTGCGGGTGAAATCTTGGCTACATAAAGCCCCAAAAACCTCAGTGACAAATCGTACCTTCGATGAGCTAACCATTTTATACGACACCAAATTGATATCGTTTTCATATAAAATTGGCAGAAAAGATTTCATGAAATATCCGGGTTAGAGGGATTGAAATTGGCGACGAGCACTTTCGGAAACAAGTTGGTTGCGCTGCTGGTTATAATTGCTTTCACATTTACGGTATCCTGCACCACCAAGAACGTTCACCCCTTTCACACCACCACGCCGCAGCAGAAAATCGAAGGTATAAAGATCGGCGATACGGTCAAGGTAACCACTTACAGCGGTGAGGGTTACAAGTTCAAGGTCGAGCGCATATCGGAAGAGGAGATCGAAGGGGAGGGGATCAAACTCGATCTGGCGGACATCGCTAGCATCGAGAAAGTGTATATCACCGGGAAGCGCGTGGCCGCGGCAATTGGCATCATTACCCTGTTGGTGTTGATGGTCTGGCTGGGTTCGAATTCTGAAACCGAGGGGGCCGGGCGCTATTCTGATGACGGGTCCGGGAAGTGAAAAAGCAAAGTGGTCTGTGGGGCCGGCACATCATTTGTGCCTCAATATACCACCGGTCTTTGGACCGGGTTTTTTTTATCGATTCAAAATCAATATGCGCTTGGGTCAATCCGCGGTCCTTCAAACCGGAAAATGTGCTGGCGGATTCGCATTCAGGGGATACTATAAAGTGCGTCATGTTTCTTGTGGCTCTCAATGGGCATCCCTATCTGCATCGCATCGCAAAGATCGGTTCCTTGACACTTATTGCCCCGTTACTTAGATTTTTCTTGCTTTCGTTTTGATAAAAGCCAAGGCCTGAACCTGATCAGGCGGCACCAATAAATTGAAATTACTAATACTGACTGGAGATATCAAACTATGAGTGAAGATGCACACAAGACCCTATGTGCTTATGTAGAAGAAGAATTGCAGGTAAAAAATCCACAGGCCTATATGGCGCTCATCAAACCCGCTACCCATTATTGCGAAGGCTGTGGACGCAGCGCCGCAAAGGCTGAAAATTTGTGCAAACCGCAAAAACTATAGCGTCAGATGCTTGTTGTATCCGCCCCATTAATTGGATGAATTGAGATGGGGCGGTCATATTCGCTCGCGGTATCGTGGTGAAGACAAAAACAGGTCGGCATCGGATGACTTTCTTGTTATACCTATAAAACCTTTCCTCCACAAATCATATTCAATTTATCGCCGGATCTGATTATAATTTCTGAGACGGTTAATCCAACCTGATTGGCCGTTATCTGGTCCAATTTCACCATTTGGAGAATAAATTCGATATTTGCAGACAGAGTCTGATTATCAAAAGACAGCCCGTGCCCGGAGCGGGAGGGATCCAGGTCATGAGGTTTGTGGCTAAAGTGGATAGCCATGGCGTCAGTCGTTGTGCCTGGGTAGGCGCCCCACCAGAGCGGCAGCATCTTCGAGTCGAGGTCTCGGCTTGGGCGGAAAGGGCGGCGCTCCGCCGAGCACTTGCGCACACCAGTAGGCGGTCCGTAATTTTAGCGCCTCGAGCCAGTCGGCCGTGTCGCTACCGCTGTCCTGCAGGCTGTGGTACGCGGCGAGAGCTTCGTCAATCTCGGAGGCCCATGGGTGCCCCCCAGGCCCGAAAATGCGCGCCTCGTCAGCCCTCGCTACGCCCCGTTCCAGAAGCCGCGCAGCCTCGGAGATCCACCGCGCCCCATCATCCTCCGTCCCGTTGCGAGCTGCCAGCTCTGCACCGTGCACGAGTCGCGCGGCTGACTCGCTGAGCCAAATGTCGCCGTAGTTCACCGCCCATCCCCACCCGTCCTTCTTGGCCGCCGCGAGACGCAGCGTCTCCGCAGCTGCCGCCCACTCGCCCCGCATCATCTGCTTGACACCATCGATCCACATGAACCGGGCCGCCTCAAGGAGGCGTTTCTGATAGCAGCCCTCGAGGTTCTGCTCCGCAAGGCGCCGAACCTCGGCGTCCCCAAAAGTGAGTGCATGGCCGAGGTAGAGCTCGCATTCGAAGAGCGTGTTTTCGAGAAGCTTGTGCACGTTCATGTGAAAACCGCCGAGCTGGACCCACCACCTCCCGCCGTCGAGCCGGGGGTGGAGCTCGAGCAGCTCCCGCAGCCGGCGAAGTAGAGCACACATCCGGTCGCACGTTTCGCGATGGCCTAGCTCCCCCCACTCCCACCGCTCCCACGCGTTGCCGAGGTCGCGAAGCGTGCGGTTGGCCGCGGCGCGGGCCCGCTGCTGCTCCCGCTTGAAGGCGTCGACGTCGAATCCATCCGGTGGCTGGTTGCCCTCGACGACGAAAGTAATCTCCAGGCGGACGATCCCCACAGCGGCGTCGTCCCAATCGGCCGTGCTCACCGCGACAAATTCGACTCTGTACGCCGCATCTCGGTGCGGGTCGAATCGCACCTTGCCGACGAGTGCACCGTCGTCGGAGAAGCGGACGCCTGGCGGGAGCCGCACCAGCGTAGGGCACTGCATAAATCCCCCTTTGCTCGGCGGGCCCTCGCCCGCGGGGTGGTGTACCGAGTCCCCGACGCGGACCGTGCCGAGATCGACCGCGCGCCGCGTCACCCTGAGCCCGTTGCGCGCCGCGCAGCGGTAGTGCTCGCTATAAAGCTCGGTGCACGACCAGTTTCGGGGGCAGCAGTGGCAGCAGTGGCATCGCCCGCCGCGGTAGTCCGGGCTGCCGGGTTGCGCCGTCCCGCCCGCGCAGCCGAGCTGCGAGCCCATTGCCGCGCCCGT
>JASJCD010000234.1 GCA_030066135.1 Desulfobacterales bacterium
CATGGTGCGCTCTACAACATGGCCGTGGCCAACCCGGCCATCTGGGAGGTGGTTGCCGAGGCCATCGCCTCGGTGGACGCGGACCTGATTCTCTTCGTTCTGGGCGGGGGCAACCGGGAGGATCTCAAGGCCATGGGCCGCCGCGTGGGCATCCGCGTGGCCTGCGAGTTTTTTGCCGACCGGGCCTACAATCCGGACGGCAGCCTGGTCTCGCGCCGCGAACCCGGGGCGGTGATCAAGGATCACGATCTGGCCGCGGCAAGGGTGCTCAAGATGGCCACCGAAGGGCGCGTGGTCTGCGCCAACGGAGAGGAAATCGCCCTTGCCGGTGAAACCGTCTGCGTACACGGGGATAACCCCCAGGCCCTGGCTTTGGTCCGCCAGATCCGGACCACCCTTGAAACCGCGGGCGTAGCCATTCAGCCCGTGAGCACCTTTCTCGAGAGCTGATGCATGCCGCCGGTGATCCGACATCTGGGCGACCGCGGCCTGCTGGTCGAACTGGGCACCGGCATCGATCCGGCGGTCAATCGACGTGTCCAGCAGCTTCAGCGGCGACTGGCCCGTGAAAACCCGATCGGCGTGGTGGAGACCGTTCCGGCCTACAGCTCGCTTCTCGTGATCTATGATCCCCTGCAGGCCGCGCCGGAGTTGTTGAAACGACGGATTACGGCCCTGTGCCGTTTCGATGCCGCCCCGCCGCCGGAGAATCACGAAGTGCATGCAATTCCGGTGGTCTATGGCGGGGAGGATGGTCCCGACCTTGAAACCGTGGCCGCCTTTCACGGCCTAACCGGCGAGGACGTCATCCGGCTGCACAGCGGCAGGGTCTACCGGGTCTACATGATCGGCTTCACCCCCGGATACCCCTATATGGGCGAACTCCCGGAAGCCCTGGACACCCCGCGACGGGACACGCCCCGCACCCGCATCCCCAAAGGCTCGGTGGCCATTGCCCAGCGCCAGACCGGCATCTACCCTGTGGTCAGCCCCGGTGGCTGGCAGATCATCGGCCGCACCCCGGTGGAACTATTCGATGCGCGACGCGAAGCCCCTTCACTCCTGGCCATGGGCCACCAGGTGCGGTTCATTCCCGTCAGCGCCGAGGAGGCCGACCAGTGGACCGGGTAGATCTTCTGGAAATCATCGCCCCCGGGATACTGGCTTCGGTGCAGGATACCGGGCGGCGCGGATACGGCCCGATCGGGGTGGCGCCCAGCGGGGCGGCGGATGGCTACGCCTGCCGGCTCGGTAACCTCCTGGTGGGCAATCTCGAAGACGCTGCCGTGGTCGAGATCACCCTCATGGGTTTCGAGGCCCGTTTCCGGTATGAAGCGGTGGTGGCGCTGACCGGGGCCGATCTGGGCGCTGGCCTGAACGGCGATCCCCTGCCCATGTGGACGGCGGTGAAAGTGGCCCCGGGCGATATCCTTTCGTTTCAGACGCCGGTCTGCGGCTGCCGGGCTTACCTGGCCGTGGGTGGCGGGTTCAGCGTGCCGGCGGTCATGGGCAGCCGATCCACCAATACGGGCGCCGCCTTCGGCGGACACGACGGTCGCGCCCTGCGGGCTGGCGACATCCTGGCAGGCCGCCGGCCCGAGGCGCACCGGCATTGCGCAGGCCGTGCGATCCCCGCCGCCCTGCAGCCGGTATACACAACCGCATGGACCCTCAGGGTCATCCCCGGCCCCCAGGCGGACCAGTTTACGCCTGCAAGCCATGCCCGCTTCTACGAGGCGGTCTACGCCGTCAGCGAGAAATCGGATCGCACCGGGGTGCGTCTCGAAGGCCCCGTACTCGACAAACGGCCGGAAGCACCCGATTCGATCCTTTCCGAGGGTATTATAAGCGGCGCCATCCAGGTGCCGGGCGACGGCCAGCCCATCATTCTGCTGAACGAAACCGTCACCGGCGGCTACCGCAAGATCGCCGCGGTCATCGCCGCCGACCTGCCCCTGCTGGGGCAGCTGGCGCCGGGCGATACGGTGCGCTTTCAGGAAACAAATATTTCCGAGGCCGTGGCCCTGCTACGTCAGGTGGAGGCCGCCGTGGACTGGGTGCGGGCCCGATATGCGGATTGAAAGGTGAATGCAGGCTGGCGGTGGCAAGAAGCAACGCCAAGCCTTGACCTTGCCATCCCCCGGAAGCTTTGGTAGGGTTGAAACCTGACATCCCGGCCGGTTTCCCCGCAGCCGCCCTCTTCGGCTGCGGCCGCCTCATTTTAAGCCTCGATCCGCACAACATCGTTTTATCACCTGCGGGTCCAACCGGGATGGCCGTTCCGGCACTTGTGAGCCCGATGGATTACCAGCCGCTGACACTTTCCAACTGGAACGATTTCGAAGGCCTCATGGGGCCTCACGGGGCCTATGGCGGCTGCTGGTGCATGTGGTGGCGCCTGACGCGCAAGGTGTTCGAACGGCAGCAGGGGGACGGCAACCGCCGCGCTTTGCGCGCGATTGTCGCCTCGGGCCGGGTTCCCGGCATCCTGGGCTACCGGGACGACCGGCCGGTGGCCTGGTGTTCAGTGGCCCCGCGGGAGGACTTCCCGTCCCTGAACCGCTCGCCTGTTCTCAAGCGTGTCGATGACAAGCCGGTGTGGTCGCTCGTCTGTTTCTACATCGTCCGCGACTGCCGCCGGGGCGGTCTGATGCATGCCATGATCGGCGCGGCCGTCGACCATGTCCGCCGCCAGGGCGGCACCTTCGTGGAGGCCTACCCCAGCGTGGTCAGGAGCGACAAGGCCCCGCCCACCACCAGCTTCATGGGAACCCCGGAAGTATTCCGCCAAGCAGGGTTTGACGAATGCGCCGCACCCTCGGCGGCCAAGCGTATCATGCGCTACACCATCGATTAGGAGATATGGTCCTTGAATTCTGAAGAACGACAACAGAAATTGACCCTTTATGCCAATGCCTATGACCAACTGGCAAGTGCCCTCGAGAAATACCCTGAGGACATGTGGGATTTCAAACCCGGACCGGAGCGCTGGAGCATCCGCGAAATTCTGGTGCACATCACCGACAGCGAGGCCAACAGCTATATTCGCTGTCGCCGCGCCGTGGCCGAACCCGGGGCCGCCGTGATGGCCTACGACGAAGACCAGTGGGCGCGCGGGCTGGGCTACGCGGATCAGGACCCGAAAGCGGCTCTGGCGCTGTTCAAACACCTGCGCCGGATGACCTACGCGCTCATCAGGGGGCTGCCCGATGCCGTCTGGTCCAACACCATCGATCACCCCGAGAATGGTGTCATGACGCTGGACGACTGGCTGGTGGTCTATGCCAACCACGTTCCCGAACACATCTACCAGATCCAGGCCACCCACGATGCATGGCTGGCCGCCAAGAAAGGGAAGCCGCGCAACCCGCAGGAATCCCTGTTCCAGCATATTCACTAGCAACCGGTATGCCTTGTCATGGAACGTTCTGAATGCCATCCGATTGACCAGGGGAGGGCCTGATGGGCGCCAGCCCTAAACAGCGGCGCCGGACACCCCTGATCGTTTTCTGTTCGCGCACGGACAATACGCGCCGGGTGGCCGAAGCCATGGCGGCACCGCTGAACGCCGATCTTGTGGCCGTCGATCAGCTCAAGGACCATCAGCTTCGCGGCCGCCCCCTGATCGGTATGGGCTCAGGGGTTTACTGGCTGCGCCTGGCACCCCAAATCGTCTCTCTGGCGGCCCGGATGCCGGCCCGCGCCCGTACGTTCATTTTTAGCACCAGCGGGTGGGGGCACAGCTGGGGGAATTTCTACCGGTCCGACCTGGAAAAAAAGCTCCAGCAGCGGGGGGTCGAGATCGTTGACCGCTGGCATGGCCCCGGCCAGGACCGCAACCCGCTTTTCAAATGGATGGGGATCAGCAAGGGGCGTCCGAATGATGACGATATCCGCAGTGCGCGTGAATTTGCGCAGGGGCTCAAGCGCAGGTTCTAGTTTTTATAAAAACAGTCTACCCTTGGTGGGGGACCCCAAGATATTCTAAAGATTCGGGGTATTGTTTATATTTTTCAATTAGTTCATTTTCTTTCGCGTGAAAGAAAAACAAACCAAAAGAAGACGCCCGTGTCCCGCTTTCTCCTGCGCGTCGGCGCGTCGGGCGGCGCGCGCGGAAACTCGCTTCGCTCAGACAAGTCCGCGCGCTTAGTCCGCCCGCCGTGCCGATGCTCGGCGCGGGACAAAGGGTATAACCCGAACTTCCAGCAGATTGACCAAGCCCCCCTGCGAGGGGCTTCCTGAGGCTTCCTGCTCTACAGGAGGCACCTCACATCGTGTTCTAACTTTGTTTGGATGAAGGGGGACAATGCCAGCACAAACAGAGAAATGCCCGCAATGCGGAGAGGACCTCCTGCAAAGTGAAAGCGACTGGGCGCCTTTTTTGTCCGACGGCGAAGCCGGGCGATGCCCCCGATGCGGCGACGTTCGTCCGGAAGACGAGACCGGGCGCACGCTGACGGGGCTGCCCCCCATCGTCGTGTTCGGCCTCAGTGCGGCCGTGCTGTGCGGCCTGATGTACGGGCTGAATACCATCTTCGAGGTCCTCAGTTTCAGGGATAATCCCGGTCAGATCGTGTATGAACTCGTCTTTGTTGTCTTTGTCAGCGCCTACCTGGCTTCCGGCCGCACGGCCGCCAAACTGAAGGGGCTTCTGGCCTGGGCGGGCATATTTTTAGTCGCCATGTTGGTTTATGCCCATCGCCACGATCTGGTCGCTGTCAAAAACCGGATGCTGGGGGCCCTGATACCGGAATTCGGATCAGCGACCGCCGCACACACACAGCAGTTTCATGTCGGCACCGATGGTCATTTCCATATCCGGGCCAAGGTGAACGGCGTCGCCATCCGGTTTCTGGTCGATACCGGCGCCAGTCATATTGTGCTGGCGCCGCGTGACGCCGAACGGCTGGGACTCGATCGGCAGCGGCTTGATTACGACAAGATCTATGCCACGGCCAATGGCACGGTTCGCGGCGCCTCGATCCGGGTGGATGATTTTCGGGTGGGAGACCTGCACCTGAAGAACGTGAGCGCATCGGTCAACGAAGCCGCGATGGGCGAATCCCTTTTAGGCATGACGTTTTTCAACCGCCTCGAGCGTTTCACCGTCGAGGGCGACGTGCTCACGATTCACTGGGCGGAGCGGTAGCCGTCGGGCATTCGGTCCCGGTGCGGGCGCGTAATTCCGCCTGCCGCTGAAGACCCCGTCGCCGGAGCATTGCATCAAGGAGAGGGTATGAGCACTGAATTTATCATCGCCAACCGGCGCGAACGCGAAAGGCTGCACGCCCTGGTGGTACACCTGACGGACGAAGAACTCATGCGCCCCGTGGGGAATCACTGGACAGTGGCCGTCGCCCTGGGACACCTGGCTTTCTGGGACGAACGCACCTTGTTTTTGCTGCGCAAATGGCAGCGCGAAGGCCAATTCGCCCCGTCGCCCATCGACATCGATGTCACCAACGACGCGCTGCTGGCCCTGTGGCGCGCCATACCGCCGCGGGCGGCCGCCAATCTCGCCCTTGCCGCCGCCGAGGCTGTCGATCGGGAAATCGAGGAACTGCCACCTGATTTAATTGATGCCATCGCGAAGCACGGAGAGAATTTCAGGTTCGATCGGTCGATTCACCGCAAACACCACCTGGATCAGATCGAGGCGGTGATCACCCAAACGGCTTGAGCCGGCGGCCGGGGACAAAACAAACCACACCCGCGCGCCCCCCATCCCAGGCCAGCGTCCGGAACCCGCGGCATGCGAGTGGCCGACGAGCGGGCCGGCCCGTCAGGGCTAGCGATCCCGCGTGGCCTCGTTGGCCCCCAGTTCTTCAAGGACCTTTTCGGTTTGGGCCTCTTTTTCGGCCTTGGCCTTTTGCTTGAGTTCTTCCTTGGATCTCTTATGGCCAATGCGGAAAATGGCGAAACCGGGGCTGACGAACTGGTTCTGGGCCCGGCCCAGGATGGTGCCGCCCGTGGGGGATCGCACCTGGAAAACCGAGTTGTTGATCGGATCGATGATTTCGGCCAGGACCGTGTCGGTTTTGATCGTGGCGCCCAGCTTGACTTTGTTGATCAGGATGCCGCCGACCTCGGCGCGGATAAATTGGCTCGCGTAGAAAACCGGCTGGGGGTTCTTCCAAATCCGGGCCCGGTCGATCATCCCGATGGTGTGCAGCAGCGTCTCCAGGCTCTTGACCCCCAGTTCGACCTTTTTTAGGTCCAGGCTCAGCGGCCCGCCGATTTCCATGACCACCGCCGGGACGCCGGCGGCCGTGGCCGCCCCGCGCAGACTGCCGGACGGTCCGGCATTGTGGAGCACGGTGAGGCCCCCGAAGCCTTCGGCCAGATAAGCCACCTGCTTGACGGCCAGGTCAGCCCTGAGTTGCGGCAGGTTTTCCCGGTAGAAAGATCCCGTGTGCAGGTCGACCACCGCATCGCAGTGCTTGACGATTTCTTCCATGAGGGCATACGCGACCCGGCCGGGGTAGGCACCGTCCGGGCTGCCCGGGAAATAGCGGTTGAGGTCGCGGCGGTCGCCGATATAGCGCTCGCGCCGGAAGAAGCCCTCCAGGTTGACGATCGGCACGGACACGACAACGCCTTTCAGTTTTTTGGGATCGAGGCTGTTCACGACCCGCCGCGCGATCTCGATGCCGTTGAGTTCGTCGCCGTGAACGGCGGCCGTCAGGCACAGCACGGGTCCGGCCTTGTGGCCGTTGACGACGATGACCGGGGTAGCCACGGCAAACCCGCCGGGGGCCTGGGGCGAAAACCATTGCAGGCTCCGTCGGGTGCCCGGTTCGATTTCGGTGCCAATCAGTTTGAACGTCGTGGCCGGCTCCCCCGTGAACCTGTCTCTGAGGTCCTTGGTTTCTTGAACGACGACGGTTTCCTTTTTGACGGGTAAATCCCCTTCCGCACCATCAGCGGCTTCAGTCGCCAGGGCAGGGACGGCCACAAGCAGTAGCAGCAATACCAACCAGGCATTTTTCATGACTGACCTCTCTTGATCAGGGTTTCGTAACGCAGAAGCAGGGACGTTTCGGCAACAGGGATAGACCAGGTCAAGGGCATAATCAACTAAACAGGCCCTAAATATCGCCACGTTTAGCCTAAATTTAGTTCAAAGCCCCAAAAACTATTTGATACGATAAGTTATATCCGTCAAAATCGGATTGGTACCATGCAAGGCATTGACATATCGTTGGCCCGCCAGGGAGACATGCCCGGCCGATCTTTGCGGCGGGGCAATGATCGCTGGACCCGCCGGCATCCAAAGGGCCGGCGATAACCAACGGGCCGCGGACTTGAAAAACCATACGTCACCATTCATCACTGGCTTCATGGGGGAATCCGCAATGCACCTGTT
>JASJCD010000235.1 GCA_030066135.1 Desulfobacterales bacterium
GCATCATGGTATCCACGACTGTCCTTTGACCGGACCACACGCTCCGCATGCCAGAGCCCTGCTTTCCATTGTAAGCAAGTGTCTGCAGCAACGATTGTGTGCGCTGCGGGATTATCGTAGCAAACCGAAGCTCACCATAACCCGTCGACCGCCACCGTAGTTCACCGTCGGAATCATGATCTAGTTCTTGGCCTCGGTCGCCGCCGGATAATCGGCATCATGGCCTGAACTCACCGGCGGTGAGCATGTTCATATTCACCGGCCGATTTCCCCGCTCGCATCTACAACCCCATGGCGCGGTTGGCCAACTGGATCAGGTGCTGGGGATAGATCCCCAAAATCACCATGGCCGCAATCAACGCCGCGGAGAGAAATTTGATGGACAGGCTTTCATGGTAGAGGCGGTCTGCATCCACCGCGGGTTCCAGCAGGTAGGCCGCGCGCAGGACGTGAAGATAGTAATAAAGCGAGATCACCACGTTGATCATGGCGATTAGGATCAGCGCAAGATGACCCTGGATCATGGCGGCATTGAACAGCAGCAGCTTGCCCGTAAACCCGATGGTGGGCGGGATTCCCGCCAGGCCGAAGAGCGCCATCATCAGGGCCATGGCCAGCAGGGGAGCCCGCCGATGCAGCCCTGCCAGGTCGGCCACGGTCGGATTTCCCCCGTCGCCGGCCACCTTGATCACCACCATGAAGCAGGTAAATTTCATCACCAGGATCGCCAGGGCGTAGAAGGTGGCCGCGGCGTAGCCGGCGGCGCCCATGCACAGGATCCCAATCAGGACATACCCCCCGTGGGCCACACTCGAATAGGCCAGGAGGCGTTTCAGGTCCTTTTGAACGATGGCGGCCAGATTCCCCACGGTCATGGACACGATGGCCAGGATGGCCAGGACGTGAACGATATAGGCCCCACTTCCCAGAGCGGCCACGCGGATCAGAATCGCCACGGCCGCCACCTTGGAGACGGTGGCGATATAGGCCGCCACCTGGTTGGCCGCTCCCGCGTAGACCACCGGCGCCCAGAAGTGAAAGGGAAACACGGCCAGTTTGAAGAAGAAGCCGCCCAGGGTCAGCAACATGCCGATGGCGGCCGCCGGTCTATCCAGAAGCGGCGGCAGAATGCGCGCGAGATCCCCCAGATAGGCGCTTCCGGCGACGCCGTAGATCATGGCCATCCCGAAAAGCATGACCGCCGAGGCCGAAGCGCCCACCAGAAAATACTTGATCGCGGCCCTGACGGCCAGATCCCGATCACGGCGAAGCGCCACCAGGATGTAGAGCGAATAGGAGGACAGTTCGAGCGCCATGTAGACGGTCAGGAGATGGGCGCTGGAAACCAGCATCATCATGGCCAGGGTGGAAACCGCCAGCAGCAGATAGAACTCGGCCTGGAGCCCGTTGCGGATGCCGCGCAGGTTGTCGCACAGACAGACCACGAGAAAGAGCCCCGCGCTCAACAGACATTTGTAGCACTGGGAAAACAGATCGATTCGGTAGGTGCCGGCAAACAGATCACCGGAAAAGCCCAGCGCGGCCAGGCTGACGCCGGTGGCCAGCAGCGCCATGACCAGAGCGATCCGGTAGTCGCTTTCGGCCCTGGCGGGGGCCAGTGCCCGGATCAGAAAAAGCGCAGCGGTGGCCAGCATCCAGAGTTCGGGACCGAAGATAATCGCATTCATCGCGGCAGTCCGTTCAGCAGAGGTATCGAAGCGGTTTGGATCAGCTCAAACATCAACGCCGGAAAAAGGCCGAAGAGAAGAATAACCGCCACAAGGATCATGCGCGGCAGCCCTAAACCGAGAGAGACATCGCCCAGGTGCGCAAGCCGTTCGTTCGGCGGGCCATAGCAGGTGCGCTGCAGGACACGCAGCATAAAGAGGGCGCTGACCACCAGGGCCGCGACCGCCAGCGTGGCATACAGGGGATAGACCCTGAACGATGCGATGAATACGGTCAGCTCGGCCCAGAAACTGGCCAGACAGGGCACGCCGATCCCGGTCAGGGCGGCGATCACCAGGTAGCCGCTGGCTACCGGCATGGTGTGGCTCAATCCTCCAAGCTCATCCAGGGCCTTGGTGTGGGTACGGTCATAAATATAGCCCACGGCCGAGAAGAAAAGGGCCGTCATGATGCCATGGGCGAACATCTGGAAAACGGCGCCATTGAGCCCCTCCACGCTGACCGTGGCCAGTCCCAGCCCCACGATGCCCATATGGGATACGCTGGAGTAGCCGATGACGTACTTGATGTCGGTCTGGCGCAGGCCGGCGAAAACGCCGTAGACGATGCCGATCGTGGCCAGCAGCGCCATCAGGGGCGCCCAGTACAGCCACCCCAGCGGACATAGAAAAATGCCCAGCCGCAGGATGCCAAAGGCCCCGATCTTCATGAGGACGCCGGCGTGAACCATGCTGACCGCCGTCGGTGCGGCCACGTGCCCCACCGGCGACCAGGTGTGAAAGGGCCAGACGCCGGCCAGGATGCCGAAACCGATATAGAAGAGGAAAAAACCAAGCTTCTGCTCGAAGGGGCTGAAGAGATCGGCACGCATCAGGGCCGTGAGGTCGAAGGTCTGCAGACCGGACTGGACTACCAGGTAGACGATGCCGGGCAGAATCAGGGCGCTGCCGGCCAGCAGGTAGAGGGTCAGCTTCATGGCCCCGTATTCTTTGCGCGTACTGCCCCAGATGGCGATCAGGAGATACATGGGGAAGAGGGAAACATCGTACCAGACGAAAATAAAAAACAGATCGAGACTCATGAAAAGCCCGAAAACCCCGGTGACGAGCAGGAAGAGCAGGGCGAAGAACTCCTTGACGCGGTGTTCCAGCTCCCACATGGTCAGCACGGCCGTGAAGAACACGATCCCGCTCAGCAGCAGCATGGGCAGGCTGAAACCGTCGATCCCGTTGAAATAGGTTATCCCCAGGGAGGGAATCCAGCTCACCCGCTCGACAAATTGCAGGCCGCCGACCCGCTGATCGTAGAGCAGGAAGAGATTCAGCGTAAGCACCAGGGTCAGTCCTGAAAAGAAGGCGCTGACCCATTTGATCTCCTGGTGACGACGGCCGGGCAGCAGGAGGATGGTGATCAGGCCGCCCAGGCAGCAGAACAGGATCGAACTCAGCCATGGAAACGCAGTCGGCGAAATGTGCATGTTGGGTCCTGTTGGAAACGAAAGCGTCAACGCCAAAATAGAGGTTAGATAAAAAAGTACAGCGCCAGGAAAATGATCACGGCGAACATCGTCCCCAGACGATGCTGAATCATGATGCGATGCAGACCGGAGACCGCCTTACCGGAAGCCACCGTGCCGCGCCCCAGGCCGTCGACGGCGCCGTCGATGACGTGCCGGTCGCCGCCCGCACAAAGCCGGGCCAGACCGCGGTCGATCACCCGGTCCACCAGGGCGCGGTAGAAACGATCGATGTACCAGCGTTCGGCAAACAGCGACCGCCAGAAGGCGGAGCGCTCCGCGAAGCCGATCCGGGGGGCGCGCCGCCGCCCGAACTCGAACCAGGCCAGGATTAGCCCGGCCAGGGCGCAGCCGGACGCCGTCAGGGGCAGCCAGGGCAGGTGCGGCAGGACCGGTTCCGGCCCGGTCAGACCAGCGGCCAGAAAAGACATCAGATGGGTCTGCAGGCCGCCCAGCCCCAGGGTGGGAAGGGCCAGGACCACCAGGGGCACAAGCATGACCAGAACCTGCCATCGCGGCTGGGCGTGCGCATGGCCATGAGCGTCGGTATTCTCGGGAGCCGTCTCCGCCGAAACCCTGTCCGGAAACCAGATCAAAAAGATCAGGCGGAAAGCATAGTAGGCCGTCAGGAAGGCCCCCAGCAGTCCGGCCCCCAGCCAGATCGGGTTCGGCTGGGCGGCCAGGGCGGCCATGACGGCCTCCTTGCTGAAGAAACCGGACAACGGCGGCAGCCCGGCCAGGGCCGCCGCGGCCAGGGTCATGCAGACCAGGGGAATCAGCTGACGGCGGCCGCCGGCCCGGCCGATGGCGACCATGTCATTGGTCTCGAAGTGGTGAATAAAGACGCCGGCGCACAGAAACAGCAAGGCCTTGAAGCCGGCATGGGTGGTCAGGTGGAACACCCCGGCGAAATAACTGCCGGAGGCCAGCCCCATCAGCATGAAGCCCAGCTGGCTGATGGTGGAGTAGGCCCAGACCTGTTTGATGTCGCGGGTCACCATGGCCATGGTCGCGGCCAGCAGCATGCTGATCGTGCCCACCGCCAGGCAGACCGCCATGGCCGTCGGCGAAAGGCTGAAGAAAGGATACAGTCGCGCGAAGAGGTAGACCCCGGCCGCCACCATGGTGGCCGAATGCAGCAAGGCGCTGACCGGGGTCGGGCCCTCCATGGCATCCGGCAGCCAGGTGAGCAGCGGGAACTGGGCACTCTTGCCGACGATGCCGCCGAAGATGAGCAGAATGGCCACGGTCAGCGTCGACGGTTCGAACGCCGCGGCCACAGCGGCGGTATTCATCTCCCGGATGCCCAGATTGCCCAGGTGGGCCAGCACCAGGAGGATTCCCAGCAAAAAGGCCACGTCCCCCAGCCGCGTCATGACGAAGGCTTTCTTGCCTGCCTGGGTGGCGCTGTACTTCTCGAACCAGAAGCCGATCAGCAGATAGGAAGACAGCCCCACCAGTTCCCAGAAGACATAGAGCTGCAGCAGATTGGGTGCCAGGGTCAGGCTGAGCATGGCCCAGGCAAAAAGCGACATGAAGCCGTAGTAGCGCGCCAGCCCGGGATCGCCGGCCATGTAGCCCAGCGAGTAGATCTGGACCAGCAGGCAGATGAGGGCGACCACGACCATCATCAACAGGCTGAGCGGGTCGAGGAAAACGCCGGCGCCGACCGCCAGGTCCCCCGAAACCATCCATTGCACGCTGTACTCGAGCGGGTTGGGCGATGCCCCGTGGCGTGCCAGCAGCAGCAGCGCGCTGCCCAGTGAAAGGCCCACCGCCGCGATGGACAGACCGGCGCACAGGTGGGGACGGCCGCGCAGCAGGACCATGATCAGGGCAAAGGCCAGCAGCGGGGCCAGAAGGCCCGTCAGGGCCGCGGCCAGAGAAATGTCCATCATTCCAGCGGTCATCGTTGCGATACCATAGGGTTTATCCATCCTGTTCGAGTTGGCGCGGGTCGACGGACCCGGTGCGGTGATAAGCCGCCATCACCAGGGCCAGCCCCACCGAGACCTCGCTCGCCGCCACGGCGATGATGAAGACCACCAGGGCCTGCCCATCCATGAGCTGCCAGCGCAGGGAAGCCCCGACAAAGGCCACGGCCGCGGCATTGAGCATGATCTCGAGCCCCAAGAGAATCATGACCAGATTCCGGCGCACGACGGCGCAGAACAGACCCAGGAAGAACAGGAGACCGGAGAGTACGAGCACATGGTTGAAGGGCACGATCACGATTCGGGCTCCTCGATCTTGGATCGCTGCCGGCCGATGAGCAGGGCACCGATAAGGACCACCAGCAGCAGCAGGGAGGCGATTTCAATCGCCAGCCAGTGCTGGGCGAAGAGAAATTGTCCGAAGACCCGCGGTGTGGCCACCGCACTTTCAAGCGGAACCTTTGCCGCAGGTTCGCTGAAGGTCAGCAGCAGCTCCCCGACGGCCAGATAGACAACCCCCATGACGAGGGCCGGGACCATCTGGGCGCGGGGTAACAGGGGTTTTTCGGGTGTCTCCAGCCGGATCATCATGACGATGAAAAGAAACAGGATCATGATGGCCCCGGCATAGATGATCACCTCCAGGGCCGCCAGCAGCGGCGCGCCCAGCAGGTAGAACAGAAGGGCCGTGCCAAAAAAGGAAATCACCAGGTAAACCACCGCATGGGCCAGGTTGCGGCGCGTAATCGCAATACCCGTGGAAAGCAGGATCACGGCTGACAGAAGATAGAAAAGAAACGCCTGGACGCTCATGCCGAACCTTTCAGCGATGGTCTGATAAAATGTCCGATAGCTGCGTTACGCTTCAGCTCTCGTCATTGCGGCGTACCTTCGTACGCCTCATTTCTCGGCCTTCGCAAGCCGTCTCTCGAACGCGATCTAAGGTGTTGAAACCGCTTCTACCAAACCGGAGCAAACATTAATTGGAGCATGAATCTTGGTAATTGATCTAGCCGGCGGTTCAAAGATCGGGATGCCGACCCCTCGCCTGGTCCTGTCAAGGCATGTTGCTTTTGACGTTCACCGGTTTTTCTTCCTGCACGTGTTCACCCTTGTCCCCGACAGCGGTGACCACACCGGCATGGCGGTAGAAATTGTACGCCGGGTCCTTGCCCCCGCCCTCGATTAATAAATCTTCCTTTTCATACACCAGCTCCAGAATATCCCGGCGGCAGTTTTCAAAATCGGGCGTGAGCTGAATCGCCGCGGTGGGGCAGGCCTCTTCACAAAGACCGCAGTAAATACAGCGCCCGAAGTTGATGCGGAACCAGGTGGCATAACGGCGTCCGTCAGCCTTTTCAGCCGACTGCATCGAAATGCAGCTTACCGGGCAGACCGCCGAGCAAAGGTAGCAGGCCACGCAGCGCTCCCCGCCGTCGGGGTCGCGTGTAAGGACGATGCGTGCCCGGGAACGCGCCGGCAGCTGCCGCTTGACTTCGGGGTAGGATTCGGTGATCGGCCGACGCCCCAGATGCCGCAGGGTGGTGGCAAACCCCTCGCCCAGGGCCCGGAGGGCCTCGATCAGCGCTTGCCCGCCGCCCGCACCGCTTCCGGACTGTCGGGGATCTAAAGATTCTTCGGTATTATCGGGCACGGCACCATCCTTTCAACCGCGAAATAACAAAATAAAAAAACCGGTCACGACGATATTGACCAAAGCGGCCGGTATCAGCACCTTCCAGCCAAAGGCCATGAGCTGGTCATAACGCAGACGCGGCAGGGTCCCCCGGATCCAGATCATCACCAGCGCAACGAAAATGATCTTGATCAGCAGCCAGACAGGGCCCGGCAGAAGCGGTCCGTGCCAGCCGCCCAGAAAAAAGACCGCCACCAGGGCCCCCAGGACCTGCAGGTGGACGTACTCGCCGATAAAAAAGAGGCCGAAACGCATCCCGCTGTATTCCGTGTGATAGCCCGCTCCCAGCTCGTTTTCGGCTTCGGGCAGATCGAAGGGGATGCGCTTGCTCTCGGCCATGGCGCTCAGAAAAAAGATCAGGAATGATACGGGCTGCAGCAGGATGTAGGGGATTGGCGTCTGGGCTGCGACGATCTCCACCAAGCTGAAGGAGCCCGCCAGCATCACGACCGGAATCAGGGCCAGCCCCAGGGCCAGTTCGTAACTGATCATCTGCGCCGCCCCGCGGATGCCCCCCAGCAGGCTGAA
>JASJCD010000236.1 GCA_030066135.1 Desulfobacterales bacterium
GATCGATGCCGAAGTGTGTCAGCCCCTGTTCCAGAAGGTGGTCTTCCGGCAGGCAGACATGGCCATCAGCCGCCGCCTGGGAGAGCAGGTGCAGCAGGCAGGCCCGCAGGCGATCGGGATCGTCGGCCGCAAGCCCCTGACGGCGGGCAATGGTGTCGGCGATGAGAAACCCGCGCCTGGGCAAATCGTCCGCCACCCGGAAAGGTGTTTCCCTCAGGACGGTCGGGGCTTCGTCCCCATACACTTTGAGCAGCGGCCCGCAGAAGGCCGGACTAAGGTCGTTGGCCTGCAGGAAGGCCATCAGATCACGGGCGGCATGATGGGCCTGCCAGGCCCGGGCGATGCGCGCCGCCGTATCGGGCCCGATCCGTCGCACTTCAATCAGCCGATCGGGGGTTTTTTCGATGATTTGCAGGAGGTCGGCCCCGAAATGCCGGATCAGGCGTTCGACGGTCTTGAGGCCGATGCCGGGGATCACACCAGCCGCCAGGTAGCGCCGGATACCGTCCACGGTGCCGGGCAGCAGGGTTTGATAGTGATCCACCTTGAGTTGGGCGCCATAGCGCGGATGCTTTTCCCAGTGCCCGGTAACCTTGAGGTTCTCGCCGCGGCCGGAATGGGGCAGGTAACCCAGAATGCTGATCCGGTTGCGGGTTTCCGCGACGCGCAGACGGGCAATGGTGAAATGGTTTTCAGGGTTGTGATAGGTGATGTGCTCGATGGTCCCCGTCACCGTAACACGGGTGTCCGGGGATTTCATGCTGAATGGCCCCGGCGGTCGAGGAGTGCGCTGACGGCTGCCGCCAGGTCGTCTACGATCAGGTCCGGCGCGATCCCCATCTGTTGCAGCTGGGGGCGCTCGTCGTGCAGACCGGAGCGAACCAGGATCGTGCCGCCGCAGCCGGCCTGGCGTCCGCAGGCGACGTCGGTGGCCCGGTCGCCGATCATGACACTGCGCTTGAGATCCAGTCCGAAACGCGCCTGGGCCTGCAGGATCATGCCGGGCGCCGGTTTGCGGCAGCCGCAGAGGTCGTCGGGGTGATGGGGGCAATGCAAGATCGCCCGGATGCGGCCGCCCCTCTCGGCCACCGCGCTTGTCAGGCACCGGTGGATGTCCGCCAGGGTATTGGGGGTCATCAGCCCCCGGGCCAGGGCCGACTGGTTGGTGACGATGATCACGTCGATGGCGGCGGCTGAAAGGGCCGCAATGGCGGACAGGCTGCCGGGCAGGAATTCGAAATCCTCCCAGGCAGTGACATAGTCGGGCGAATCCCGGTTGATCACGCCGTCGCGGTCGAGAAAAACGGCCTGCAGGCGGCCGAGGGCATCTGGTCTATTCAGCCACGATGAAGACATCATAGCCCTGTCGCATCAGGGTGCGCTCATAGGCCTCGGCCTCGTCCAGCCGATGCGCCCGCCCCACCCGGACCCGGTGATAGAGACCGTCGCCACGGTCAAAAGAGGCGATGTGAACGTTGGTGTAGAGCTTTTTCAATTTGGCCGCCAGCCGCTGGGCATTGGTGCGATCCTGAAAAGCGCCCACCTGGAAAGTGAAATTGCCGCGGGTCAAATCCACTTTTTCGAACCGGCGGCCCCCGCCGCGCGCGGCCACGCTGCGGGTGGGCGCCGCCAGGGCCACGATTTCAACCGGTGCCGTGCCGGGGCCGACCACTCCCAGCTTTTTGGCCGCCCCGTAGGACAGATCGATAATCCGGCCCTTGGCAAAAGGGCCGCGGTCGTTGATGCGGATGTCCAGCCGACGGCCGTTGCGCAGGTTGGTGACCCTCACCATGGTGCCGAACGGCAGGGTTTTGTGCGCCGCCGAAACCCCGTACATGTTGTAGGTTTCGCCGTTGGAGGTTTTGCGCCCGTGAAACTTGCGTCCGTACCAGGAGGCCGTACCACGTTGCTTGAAGCCATAGGCGTCCGGAATGGGCTGGTACCAGACCCCGTTGACCCGGTAGGGCTTGGGATAGCCGGGCGCACGGGCCGGCGGGGGCTCGGCGCGTTCCGGGGGCGGGGTGCTGACACTGCGGCAGCCGCTGAGGGCCATGCCGAATATAAAGCATACCGCAACCCATACGGCCGCGAACTTCGTCAACTTAAAGCTAAAACCAGGGTTAAACATAACTATATGTCG
This sequence comes from Desulfobacterales bacterium, assembly GCA_030066135.1. Lineage (GTDB taxonomy): Bacteria > Desulfobacterota > Desulfobacteria > Desulfobacterales > UBA5852 > JABZFP01. The sequence continues at coordinate 2,141 of JASJCD010000236.1, forward strand.
ATGCGACATCTTACGCAGAACGGGAGCTAAGATAGCCGCCGCGCGAAGCATGCTTTCGGTTCTTTCATTGTTGGCTTTATTCCCTTTGCCCAGCGCCAAGCATCGGCGTATCGAACGGATAAGACCCGCGGACTTGCCCGAGATAGCGAATCCCGACACGCGCCGGCTGTGAAACCGGAGGATGCGCACAACATCATGCCGTGAGGCAAGGCACCAAGCGAAGTGAGGCGCGCAGCAATCATCCGATTGTGAGCACCCGAGCGAGCTTGGGAACGCCGCATGACGGCATGAGGCGCCGCGCATCCTCCGGTTTGGCGACGCGCAGGGTAAGCGGGGCAGGGCGGTTTCTTTTGGTTCCTTTTCTTTTCCGCGAAAAAAAAGGAACAACTATTCTGGTGGCAGCTACTTACAAAACACTTATTGACATGTGCTCCATGACCGGATGATTCAGAGCCCTTAAATCTCTCATCACCCCGCCCCCAAAGCAATCTTGAGCACATCCCGCATCTTGGATACCGGATGAAAAGCGATCGCCTTGCGGACCTTTTCAGGCACATCCACCAAATCCTTCTCGTTGGCGGCCGGCAGAATGATGGTTTTGATGCCGGCCCGGTGGGCCCCCAGCATCTTCTCCTTGATGCCCCCCACGGGCAGTACCTGGCCGCGCAGGGTAATTTCGCCTGTCATGGCCAGATCTTTCTTGATGCGCCGGTTGGTCAACAGCGAAACCAGGGCCGTGAGCATGGTTACCCCGGCCGACGGGCCGTCCTTGGGGATGGCGCCGGCCGGCACATGGATGTGGATGTCGTGCTGGCTGAAATAGTCCTCGTCGATCTTGAGTTCACGGGCATGGCTGCGAATGAAGCTCATCGCCGCGGCGGCCGATTCTTTCATGACGTCACCCAGCTGCCCGGTGAGGGTGAGGCCTTTCTGGCCCTTCATGGCCGTGGCCTCGATAAACAGCAGTTCGCCGCCAGTGGGCGTCCAGGCCAGACCCATGGCCACCCCCGGGGTGGCCGTGCGGGCCTTGGTCTCGCTGGTCAGCTTGAGCGGCCCCAGGTATTCGGCCACATCGTCCACGGCCACCTTGACCGTATCGGCATCGCCCTGGGCGATCTTGGCGGCCGCGCCTCTGCAGATCGCGGCCAATTCCCGTTCCAGGTTGCGCAGGCCGGCCTCACGGGTATAGCCGGAAATGATGCGTTTGACCGCTCCGGTGGAGATTTTGATCTGGCGGGCTTTTAGCCCGTGGGCCTCGCGCTGGCGCGGGATCAGGTAGCGATTGGCGATTTTGACCTTTTCCTCCTCGGTGTAGCCCACCATCTCCAGAATCTCCATGCGGTCGCGCAGCGGCGGCGGAATGGTGTCAAGGACGTTGGCCGTGGTGATGAACATGACCCGGGAAAGGTCGAAGGGCACGTCCATGTAGTGATCTGAAAAGGAGAAATTCTGTTCCGGGTCGAGCACTTCCAGCAGGGCCGAAGAGGGATCGCCCCGGAAGTCGCTGCCGATCTTGTCGATTTCATCGAGCATCAGAATGGGATTGTTGGAAGCACAGCGCCGCAGGGCCTGGATGATGCGTCCGGGCATGGCGCCGACATAGGTTCGACGGTGGCCCCGAATCTCGGCTTCATCCCGCACCCCACCGACGGAAAAGCGCCAGAACTTGCGTCCCATGGCGCGGGCCACCGAGCGTCCCAGCGAGGTCTTGCCGGTGCCGGGCGGCCCGTAGAAACACAGGATCGGCCCCTTGGTCTCCGGCTTCAGCTTGCGCACCGCCAGATGCTCCACGATGCGCTTTTTGGCCTTCTCCAGGCCGTAGTGATCGGCATCCAGAATGCTCCGGGCGGCCTTGATGTCCAGATTGTCCTCTGTGGTGTCATGCCAGGGCAGGGAAGTCATCCAGTCGAGATAGGTCGTGGCCACCGAGTATTCGGCCGATGAGGGATGCATCCGTCCCAGGCGCTCGAGTTCGCGCTCGGCCTCCTTGCGGGCCTCCTCGGGGAGGTCGATTTCGGCAATCTTGGCGCGGTATTCCTCCAGTTCCACGTTGGAGTCGTCGGTTTCGCCCAGCTCTTCCCGGATGGCCTTCAACTGCTGGCGCAGGTAGTATTCACGCTGGGTTTTCTCCATGTCCCCCTTGACCTGGGTCTGGATCTTGTTGCCCAGCTCCAGAATCTCGAGCTGTCGGCTGACCATGCGTGTGACGTGGTGCAGCCGTTTCTTGATATCGTCAATTTCCAGGACCGCCTGCTTTTCGACGGCCGGCACATTGATCGTGGAGGCCACCATGTTGGCCAGGACGCCGGGCTCCTGGATGCTCTTGGACATGGCCCCGACCTCGGAGGGCAGGCCCGGCGAGAACTCGACCACCCGGGTGAACATGTTGACCAGATTGGTCATCAGGGCCTCGATCTCCTTGCCCTTGGCCTCCTGCTCCTCGATATAGGCCACCCGGGCCACGAGGTAGGGCTTTTCCTGTACGAATTCCAGAACCCTGAAACGGCTGATGCCCTGGACCACCATCTGGGTCTGGTTGTCCTGTTTGGCCATTTTCATTATCATGGCGCTGGAGCCGATCTGGAACAGATCTGTACGGGGATCGAGCGCGTCGTTCTTCTCGGTTTCCGCCTCGGTGTCCTTGGTGTCATCGTCACCTTCGGTGGCCCGGGCCACCAGCAGACCCACAATGCGGTTTTTTTGCATGGCCTCGTCCACCAGGCGGACGGAATCGCCCTGCATGACCACTAACGGCAGGACCATCTTGGGATAGAGGGCGGTCTCATGCAGGGGTAGAATCGGCAGACGCTCGGGAAGTTTCTGGCTGTTTTCTTCCGCAGGCGATTTTTGATCGGTCATCGTTGCCTCCAATGCGATCGCGTATTAAGGGATTGGGCGAATGGACAGGTTGTCACGCAAAATGTCTCGGGGCCATCAATCTTCTGAGATGGGAATGCGCCGGGGCCCGGCGGATTCAGCCTTGGCCAGCCTCAGTTGCAGCAGGCCGTTGGCATAGGTGGCCGAAACGACTTCCGGATCGATGGGGGCCGGCAGGTGAAGCGTGCGTTCGAAGGCGCCATACTGAATCTCGGCCAGCCGGAAAGAAGCCTGATCCACGTGGGGCCGCGGGATACGGCGGCCGCTGATGCGGATGGCGCGCTGATTGATCTCGACATCCAGATCTTCCTTTTCCACACCGGCGATCTCCGCCGTGATGAAGATTTCCTGGGGGGTTTCAAAAACGTCGATCTGGGGGGTCCAGGCGCGTTCGCTCTCGGCAAACATGGGATTGACGGACCGGAAAATGGAATCCAGGGTCCGCTCGAAATTCGATCCCAGCCGGCCGGTTTCGCCGCCAAAGCGTATCTTTATGTATTCCATGGTCGGCTCCTGGTTGATAAGGCGGGTTTATTGTTATAAATCGGGTCTTTACTGTACCCGGCGACGCTATCACTTCCTCAACTGTTTGTAAAGGCGTGATCTCGGACGGAAAGAATGATAGCGTTCAGAATTTAGGCCGGTTGCCGACGGCCGCAATGGGAGCCGCGATGACTTTCCCGCATCGACCATCAGCCCCGCTTTATCTGCGTCTGCAGTATTTTATTTATTTCGGGGTTCTGGGCGTCTACCTGCCCTATTTCAATCTCTACTGCTATCACCTGGATTTCAGCGGTGCGCAGATCGGTTTACTGTCCGGGCTGCGCTCGGCCACCCTGGTCGTCTTCCCGTTTGTGTGGGGGGTGCTGGCCGACCGCTTCGCCCGGCGCAAAGCCATCTACCTGCTCTGCAACCTCATGGCGGCCCTGGTCTGGTCGGCCTTCCTGTTCAGCCGGAGCTTCGGGCCCATGCTGATCATCACCGGCCTCTACGGCATCTTCTATGCGCCGTTGATTTCTTTCCTGGAAGCCTACTCGATGGATATTCTGGGCGAAGACAAGAAGGCTTACGGGCGGGTACGACTGTGGGGTTCGATCAGCTTTATCATCGTGGTGGCCGCCCTGGGCCCGCTCATCGATCGTCTCGGTATCGCCGTCATCGTCCCGCTGATTCTGGCAGGCGCTTTCTGCCAGACCGCCGGCGCTCTGAAGCTGCCCGCGATGCCGACCCCCCCCAAGCGCCAGGAAGCGGCAACTCCGCCGATGGAATGGCGCCGCGTGGCTGTCTTTCTGTTCTGCGGTTTTTTGATGCTGGTCAGCCACGGCACCTACTATGGCTTTTTTTCGATCCACTTGGAGCAAACCGGCCGACCCTCGACCTTCATCGGGATTGCCTGGGCGGTGGCCGTGGCAGCCGAAATCGCGGTCATGTTCTATTCCCGCCGGTTGTTCGAACGCGTCAGCCTGGAGAAGGTGCTTCTCTTCTCGTTTCTGATGGCCGCCCTGCGCTGGAGTCTGCTCTACCTGTTCACGGCGCCGATCGTGATCCTCGCCACGCAGGTTCTGCATGCCTGCACCTACGGCACCTTCCACATGGCCAGCATCATCTATATGGACCGCCTCACGCCGGCGGGCGCGAAAACCTTCGGCCAGGCGGCCAACAATGCCATCACCTACGGTCTGGGGCTGATGGTCGGATTCTTGCTGAACGGCGCCCTATTCGAACGGCTGGCCACCCGCCACCTCTTCCTGACCAGCGCCCTGGTGGCGCTGGCCGCCGGGGGTTTATTCCTGGTGGGGCAGATGCAGTTGACGACCCCGGCGGCGCGGGAATGACGCGGCCGCAGACGCTTGAGGTCACGGTGGGTGTCGATCGGGACCGGCTGCGGTCATGCGTATCGCGGAAAACGGGAGGGATTATCAGGGGGCATCATTGGGCCAGCATGCCGGCATCTTCCAGATGGATTTCCAGCTTGGCCAGGGCCACGTCGGAAAGTCCCAGCAGTGAGGCTTCCCGGGTGGCCGACAGCACGATCTGATCGTCCGGACGCAATCCGAGGCCCACTTTGTTGCAGGCACGGTCAGCCAGACGGACAATGGTCAGGAGGTGGTTTTCACCGTCGGAATTTGCCGTATGGTGATCACGCACGATCAGACAGTAGCGCTCCGGGAGGTTCCAGTTCTTCATGAGAACGTAGCCGTGCTTACAGTGCAGGCTGTCGATGACCTCGTCAATCACGGCCATTGAGGGCAGCTGACTGATCTGGTTGGATTTTTTCAGTTTTTCGATCACGGTGATGATGAAGAGCTTGCCCACGTCGTGCAGCAGGCCGGCGAA
>JASJCD010000237.1 GCA_030066135.1 Desulfobacterales bacterium
AGCTTGGCATTGGGAATGATAATGACTTTGTTGTCCGGCGTTTTGAGCTGGGTGGTGAATATCTGGATATTTTCAACCGTGCCGGCCACGCCGGCGCCCTCGATATAGTCCCCCACCCGAAAGGGGCGGAAGAAAATCAGCATGAAACCGGCGGCAAAATTCGCCAGCGACCCCTGGAGGGCCAGGCCCACCGCCAGGCCGGCAGCGCCGATGACGGCAATAAACGAGGTGGTCTGGATGCCCAACCGGCTCAGCGCCGCCAGCACGACAAAGGTGAAAAGCGCATAGTATGTCAGGCTGCCCACGAACCCCGTCAGGGTCGGGTCGACATTGCGCTTGTCCATCAGGCGCTGGACCAGTCTTCCAAAGGCCCGTGCGATCCAACGGCCGATAATGAGAATGATGACCGCCGTCAGAATGCGCACACCGTAAAAAGCCAGCAACTCCCCCCCCTTTGCAATCAATGCTTCCCAGTTCATGAAGATCCCTCCCGTCAAGTGTGTTCGATGGCCATGGCCCGCAGCACTTCAATGTGAATGCGCGCCCTGCAAATGTTCCTGGAAATTCTACGGCAGGCGAGTCGATGCCAGAGTGCTGCCCGGGGCTGTCAATGCTGACCACTAAATTTAGACCGCAGAAGAAGTTCGTCAAGGCTGGGAGCGGTTCGGATAAATCAATATTTCAACGTGTTGGCGCTTTTCGGCGCCGTCGCAGACAAAACCGGTAAGGGAACGCCGAGCGGTTGACCAGCGGAAAGTCAAATTAAATTCAATAGACGCGCGAGCGCCCGGTTCTCGAGAGGGCCGCCGACGGCGGGAAGAAGATAAACCCGCCGCCCTTCCCCGATCAGGCGGCGCAATTCGGTGGTAAGGACGCGCAAGCGGTCGTATGTTGCCGCCGACGTAAAAACATGCCGGCAGGCCGCGCGGGAGGCGGCCGGGGACGGCGGTGGGGTGCCGCCCCTGCTGACCGCCCCACAGGGGACGGCATGGATCCGCCCGTGTCGGATGCAGAGCGCATGCTCGGCACGGGTATCCTGCCCGGCGGCTTCCCAACGCAGCGTAGCACTGGCCAGAATCTCCAGCCAGCGTCCGCGCCGCACCAGCTGACTACCCCGGCGGACGATGCCATCCAGCATGGTCACAACCTCCGGTGCCGACCATTCTTTTTCGGCACCCGTCCTGACGGTTTTCTCATCTTCGGATGTATCCAGACACCCTGCCAGGTCTTGCCGCCACAACCAAAGCCCCCGTTTGAGCAGACGTCTTCCCGTGCGGGTCAAATCCACAGGGGGACCGCAGATCTTGCGGTAAAGGTTCAGCCCGTCTCCCAGAACAGATAGCGGCGGCAGGTAAGGTGCAGGCACATTGAGCGCTGCCGCCAGACCTTGCGCATCGGCGGGCAAAGCCGGATGCGATCGGCCGCACTGGAGCACGACAAAACCAAAAGCCGCCAGCGCGCGTTCAGAGGGCAGCGGGCCCACCGGCAATTCCGGCTGGCCTGGTTGGCCTGCGGTTTGATAGTTGGCACTGAAATATACGGGCGCGTATTCGCGTGGTTTTAAGGCGATATTGTAGGGCGGGTTCGCCTGCTTGATGAGATCCGCTTCCAGAAGAGCAGCTTCCAGAGCCGAAGGGGTCAGGGTGTAATCGAGATCACGGGCCTGGGTGAGCATTTCGAGAATATGCTCCGGATGCCGGCGTCGGGACTGGAAGTAACTGTTGATGCGGTGCTTGAGAGAGCGGGCTTTGCCAATGTAGAGCAGATCCCCGTTGGCACGCCGCAGCCGGTAGACACCGGGAGCGTCCGGAGCGTTCAGCCGCAGGCCGCGTGGCATGGGATAATGTTTCGCCTGGCGCACGACAGCCGCCGGTTCGTTCAACCATGACATCAGATGCGACCATCTGCGGATACCCTGCGCACCAAGCAGCGGTAGCAGGCCATGCCAGATGCTGCGCGTGGCCGCGGCATGATCGCCCGCCCTTTTGCTCTCCCCCACAGGATCACCGAAATAGCCCGCCAGGGCGCGCAGACCGCAGCGGGGCAGGTGCGGGAGCAGACGCCGGGCGATCGCGTGGGTGCAGACAATCTCGAACGGGAGCTCAGAACCGGGGCAACAGCGGGCATGCAGCGCTTTAAGAAAAGGCCTCTCAAACCGGGCATAGTGGATCAGCGCGATACCCCCCGAGCCGCCCGCCGGCACCGGCAGGTCGGCGGCCGTCTTCAACAGCTTGTGCCAGACCTGTTCCGGTGTCCGTGCGGTCTTTAGATCGCATTCTTGAACACCGGTCAAGCGTGCGACCTTCGGTGGTATTTTTGTGCCGTTGGGTAGCGCCACCAGATGGGCGGCGGGTTCAAGCGGCCCCTCTGCCGACGTCGGATCGATACGCACCCAGCCGATTTCCAGGAGGTGATCCCGGTCGGCGCTGGGGCCGGTTGTCTGACAATCGAGACCCAGTGCGATCAGTTCTTTGAGGGACGGATCAGGACCGCCGCGGATTCCGGCAGGGACGGGGGTCATCCGGTCGGAACCGTCAAATGCATACGGGCATCACACACGGCCTTCCTGGACCAGGCGCGCAAAATGTTCGAAAGTGCGGTCGTAGGTTTTCTCCGCATCGGCGGGGAAAACACAGGCCGGCAGCTGCCGGTTGCGGGTATGATAGGCGAGGCATTCGCAGCAGTTGCCCTTGCGGCTACAGGGCTCATAAGTACAGTTGCAGCGTTCAAGGTTTTTTTCTTGAATGCAGTCCATTGAATCTCCTTCAGCCGGCGTCCGGGTGCTGCCCGACGTGTCGGTCGATAAGATCGATGATGGTTGGCCACAATGTTTCCGGTATCGCATGGCCCATTCCCTCGATGATTTCGAGACGTGCCCCCGGCACGGCTTCTGCGGTGGCATGTCCGTGTTCGAGGGGCAGGAGCGGGTCCTGGCTGCCATGCAGGACCAGCACGGGCAGAGACAGGCGCTGCAGGCGGGCCGTGCGGTCGCCCGAAGCAAGGATGGCGGCCATCTGGCGGGTAATGCCGTCCGGGTTCAGGCCGCGTTCATAGTGCGCCGTCGCCCAGCGGCGGGTCATGGCATCGTCGCATGGATGAATCGTCCCACTCAGCACCTGGTAAGCCGCCATGAACGCCGCGATGTAACCCTCGCGGTCCGAAGGAAACGGTTTTATCAGAATCTCCAGCGCCTCCGGCGTCGGGGGCGGGAGACCGGGAGCGCCGGTGGTGGACATGATCGAGGTCAATGTCAGGAGACGTTCCGGCCAGCGGACCGCCATCTCCTGGCCGATCATGGCCCCCATGGAGACACCCGCCAGGTGTGCCTGTTTGATGCCCAATGCATCCATCAGGCCGACCGTGTCACCGGCCATGTCGACCAGGGTGTAGGGAGCATCCACAGGTTGGCCGTTGAACTGGGCCTGCATCAGCACATCCAGATCCGGCCGGCCGCCCTGGGCCCAATGGCCGCTTAGACCGATATCGCGATTGTCGAAGCGGATGACGCACAGTCCGCGCTCGGCCAGATGGCCGCAGAAAGCATCATCCCAGGCCACCATCTGGGTTCCCAAGCCCATGACCAGCAGCAGGGCGGGTTGTTCCCGGCGGCCGAAGCACTGGTAGGCAATGCGAAGATCACCAACCTGGGCATAAGCGGGAGCATCCGATACCATCTTCTTCCCCTATCGCATTGTTTTAGAGGGTAAAATACCGTGCCAAGCGTATCCGAATTACATAGCACAGGCCTTTCCAAGGCGACAAGACCAGCGCCGTTTTTGGCCCAGTTTTCTTTTGACATCAGGGTGTTTTTACCCTATTCAGATTAAAAGAGCTGTTAAACAGTACCAATTGAAAGGCCAAACCTGTCGCGAGGCAGGGACGGAAAGCCACGGGTCTTAAAAAAGACAGCCGGGCTGCCGATGAAAGCAGGATACCGAATTGCATCGGACAGCCGGTCGATTCGGTTTTTCGTTGGGGCCGCCGGGCCAACGAAAATGAAGCGATACCTTCTTTCCAACAGCATTATCCTCACCGTGCTCGCTCTGCTGCTGATGATCGGCAGCTATCTCGAATTGCGCCCGTTGCGCGCCTTAGAAGCCCTTACCTACGATCGACTGCTGTCGCTGCGCGCTAACGCGCCGAGCGACGCCGTCGTGATGGTCGGCATCGATGACGCCAGCATCCGCCAGATCGGCCCCTGGCCCTGGCCGCGGGACTCCATCGCCCAGGGTATCCAGCGCCTCTCGCGCAGCGGCGCAACGGCCATCGGCCTGACCCTGCTTTATCCGGATCGCGCCCTCAATCCGGCCCTCGAAGAGATCGATGCCCTGAGGGCCGATTTCGGCCCCCTGCGTACCAATTCACAGAAGCAGCTGGCAGCCAGGATCCGTCGAAAACTGCAGACGGCCCGCTATCGCCTGGACCAGGACCGCCACCTCATCAACGCCGTCCGCAGCGGCACCAACCTTACGCTGCCCTACCGCCTGATCTGGGGGCTGCCGGTGGAGGGGGATCCACCGCCCCTGTCCGGTCTGCTGACGATCAACTCCCGCCGGGCGGAAGATCAGAAGGCCGGGCCGTCGTCGCCGATTACCGCCTTGCACCGGGCGACGGCACCCTGGCGCACGCCCCGACTGACGCCCGCCGATGTTCAGGAAACGTATCGCGAGCTGGCCGGCAAAGCGGGGGCCCTGGGATTTATCAATATCCGACCGGATAAGGACGGCGTCGTCCGCCGCCTGCCCCTGCTGGCGCGCTATCGTGATCGCTACTTGGCAGCCCTGGCACTGCAGCTGGCGTTGAAATCACGCGCCGCCAGTATAAAGCAACTGACGCTCGAAAACTGTAACGGTCCGTCCTGCAATTTGAACATCGGCGGCGATGTCATCCCGACGGACGGCGAACGCGCCCTCCTCATCAACTTCCCCATGGATGAACGACCGCTCCCGCAAATTTCCTTCGCCGCCCTGCTGGACGACCAGGCCGACCTTGCGCTGGTCAAAGACAAAATCGCCATCATCGGACTGACCGACGCGACCTTTACCCCGACCTACGTGATTCCAGGGGGCCGTATGGCAACCGCCCCGGAGATCACGGCGGCGGCCCTGGACACCATCCTCAGCAGCCGCTACCTGCAAAGACCGTCCTGGGCCCTTTTGCTGGAAGGGGCTGCCCTGCTCTACTTTCTATTCTTCCTGCTCATTGTCATCCCCCGGGTCCGGCTGCGGATCGGCGGTTTGATTCTGCTCGTCTTTCTGGCCACCTGGTGGGGCGTGGCTGGGGTCTTTTTCGTGCAATCCGGCTACTGGCTCTGGTTCTATCCGCCCCTGTTCCTGTGTCTGGCAGGCTACAGCCTCACGGCCATCCGGCAGATCGCCACGCGTTTGAAAAGCGAGAACCTGGAGCTCAACCGCTCGCTGGGGCTTTCCTTCCAGGCCCAGGGCATGCTGGACATGGCCCTGGACAAATTTCTCCAATGCCCGGTGGAAGACAAGACCGTAAGGGATCTGCTCTACAATCTGGCCTTGGATTTTGAACGCAAGCGCATGGGCGACAAGGCCCTTGCGGTCTACGAGCACATCCTCAGAGCGGGGCGTTTCAAGGATGTCAAACAGCGGGTCAAAAAGCTACGCGAACATGAAAAGGCCGCGATCCTGCCCGAAGGCCCAAACGGGGCCGGGGCGACCCTGCGCCTTACGAACACCGACACCCTGCCCACCTTCGGCCGCTACGAAATCATGAAGGAGCTCGGCCAGGGGGCCATGGGGACCGTCTACCTGGGCCGCGATCCCAAGATCAACCGCCAGGTGGCCATCAAGACCCTGCAGTACGGCAGCGTGCCGGCCGAAGAACTTGCCGAGGTCAAGGCACGCTTTTTCCGCGAGGCCGAGGCCGCCGGCAAGCTTTCGCACCCCAACATCGTCACGGTGTACGATATCGGTGAAGAGCACGATATCGCCTATATGGCCATGGAACTGCTGGAGGGCACGGAGCTCACGCCCTTCTGCCGGCCGGGCGAGCTTCTGCCGGTGGAGGAGGTCATCGACATCATGGCCGCAGTGGCCGATGCGCTGGCCTACGCCCACCAGCAGGGTGTCGTTCACCGCGATATCAAGCCGGCCAATATCATGCGCCTGCAGAACGGCGCGATCAGGGTCACTGATTTCGGCATTGCCCGCGTGATTGACAAAACCAAAACGAAGACCGGCATCGTGATGGGCACCCCGTCCTATATGTCGCCGGAGCAGGTCGCCGGCAAAAAGGTTGACGGGCGCTCGGACCTTTTCTCCCTGGGCATCGTCTTCTATGAGATGCTCACCGGACAGAAGCCGTTTGAGGGCGAAACCATTGCAGCGCTGATGTATGCCATCGCCAAGGGCTCCTTCACACCGCTGGCCGAGGTTGTGCCCGACCTGCCGCCCTGCTGCATCGAAATCGTGGGGAAAATGCTCAACAAGGGGGTGTCGCGCCGCTACAAAACGGCCGAACAGGCCCTGGAGGCCATCCGGCAATGCCGGGGCGGGGCCGGATAAAATCGCAGGCAAGGCCATGTCAGGACCGCACGCCGCTTGGCGCGGCCAAATAAAAGCGTTTAAACCCGGAGGAAATTCATCATGCTGGAAATAACCGTCGAACTTAAAAACACCATTCTCGACACCTACAAAATCGACAAGCCTGAAATCACCATCGGCCGCAACAAGGCCAACGACATCACCATCGACAATCTGGCGGTCTCCGACCGGCACGCCCGCATTTATCAATCCAAGGGCGCGTACGTCATGGAAGATCTCGACAGCACCAACGGCACCATTGTCAACGGCCGCAAGATCAAGCAGATCACCCTGCGCGGCGGCCTCCAGGTAGAAATCGGCAAGCATATTTTGCTCATCGAGTTGACCGGGGCCGATAAAACCAGCCCGGATTTCGACCGCACGATGAAAATATAAATTTGGTAAATCGCTACCGGCAGGGAGGAGGTTGCGGGCCGGCTCCGTGAAGGTGTTAGGCGGCACACCCTGAACCTGGTTTCAACCCCTGCCCTGCGCGCCGGATCGCGATTTCCCGGGTCACGGCAGGTGGCGTCTATTCATCCGGTTCCGACAAGCCGGCCGCCAGCGTGAAACGCCACTGGCAGAATTGATCTTCAGGGTGGGGATCGGGTGGCGCGAACAGGCATTCCACCCGGATGGCGGGGTCGATGACGCGGGCGAATCCCTCGAATTCGCGCCGGTGCATTTCCTTGCAGTTGTACTCCCCCAGCCCGCGCTTCAAGCGGGCCACCTGGGTCGGGCAGGAGGGCACCCGCAGTACGACCGCCTCGTCGGAAGCCTCGATCTGATAGCCCACCAGAATGCTCCAGGGAAACAGTCGCAGGGCCTGGACAAAACCTTTTAGGCCCCGCGCCGTGATGTTGAACCGCTTCACCAG
>JASJCD010000238.1 GCA_030066135.1 Desulfobacterales bacterium
GCCGCCGCCAGGGCAGCCAGTGCGAATCCAAAGTACAGCATAAACGCCTTGGCATAGGCGGCGGACGAATAACCCGCCGCTGATTTCTCCTGGGCTTCCAGGATGGCGCCTAATATCGGCGGCGCCACCGCCCCGCCCAGGAAGGGGAAGAAATTCACCAGCCCCACCGAAGTACCGGCGATCTCAAGAGGGAAAAGCTCCTTGGCCGCTGCAAAGGCGACCACCACGACGGCGCTGTTGAACATCCCCATTAAAAAGCAGAGGAAATAGAGCGCCGGGCGGTTCATGGCATCATTGAAAAAGGCCAGGGGGATCGAAATCCCCAGCGTTATCACCGAAGACATGACAATGACCTTCTTGCGGGAACGCAAGACCTTATCGGACAGCCAGCTTAGAAAGGGGCCGCCCACGACCATGGCTAGGGCCAGCATCCCCAGGATGTTGCCCGCCTCGGCCTTACTGAACCCGTAGACCTGCATCAGATAGGGCCCGCCCCACAGACCGCCGAAACTGAAAAAAATACTGGCGGCGAAGAAAAACCAGACCGCCAGAACCCAGAACGATGGCGTCGACAGCACCATCTTCATGCCGCGGGTCAGTCCAATGGCGCGGGTTTTGTTCGCCTTGTCGGGTTTGGAAGGATTGACCGCCGGAAAGCCCATTTCCTGGGGCGTGTTGCGCACCAGCAGCCAGATGGCCAGCGCCACCACCAGGGTCGTGGCCCCGATGGCAACAAAGCTTCCCCGCCAGCCAATCATGTCGCTCAGCCAGGCCAGCGGTCGCGAAGCCGTATAGGCGCCCAGTCCTCCCACTGCCATGAGAATGCCGGTCATGCGGGCAAAGACGGCTGAAGGAAACCAGTTGGTGATCACTTTCATGGTGGGCACGAAGAGCATGGCCACGCCCAGGCCCACCATGACCCGGGCCAGGATCGCAAGGCCCAGCGACTCCACCAGGCCCAGAAAAATGGACGCCACGCCGGCGAGGGCGAAGAATATGCTGATGGTTTTGCGCGGCCCCCAGGAGTCCGAAAGCAAGCCGGAAGGAAGCTGCATGAGCGCATAGGGATAAAAATAGGCCGCGGCCAGAAAACCCAGCAAGGCACCGCTGGTCTGGAGGTCGGCCTGCATTTCCAGGGCGACCACAGCCGGGCAGAGCCGATGAAAATAAACCAGCAGATAGCCAACCGCCAGGAGGCCGAAGACCACCCAGCGGTAGCCGCTCATGGGCTTATTTGCAGGTGTGGCACTATGCGTATCGGCAGCGATATCCGACATGGGGAGAAGACAATTGACCGCCGTAAAAATCAGGTTCAGTTCAAATGACGCCCTGATGGCCGGCCGGGGCCGTTATACGCTTACCATCCGGCGTCCCGTGGGGTAAGAACCCTGATTAGCGCAATACAGACGTCAATGGCAACACTTGAGGGGATCTAGTGGTGGGATCGATGATCCGGTTGTCTGCCAGGCCGGGATCGTAAGCTGTAAAGCGAAGCCATTTAAGAGCTCATCATTCAGGGGCCTGACACCTCCCGTCAGCCGCCTTCCACGGGGGTAAAGAGCACAATTTTATCGCCGTCACGGAGCGGTTTGCTCGTTTCCGCGCGCGCACCGTTGACCGCGACGATGGGTTGAATGTCCGGCGGAACCTCCAACAGGGCCAGCAGACGCGCCACCGAGGCACCGGCCTCGATTTCGATGTCGAATTCAGTTCGGTCGGCGGGAGCAAACCGGCGCATCCCCGTAAAGCATTTCACCCGGACGATCAACCGCGGCCCTCCGTATCCAGACCCAGCTGCGCCAATCGCTCATCTGTCGGAATGCCGTCGGCGGTCCAGTTCTGTTCCCGGTAGTAATCGTCCAGCATTTCATCCAGGTGGCAAACCATGCCTTTGGCCGGCCCGTCCGGCAGTGGCTCGGTGGTGAGGCGCGGCGGCAGGGCGTCTTCCTTGCGCGAAAAACCGGCGCGCACCAGATACTGTCGCTCGGCGTTGATGATGCGCTCCCCGGCCTGGATGAGTTCTTCCAGGGTATAATCCGCTCCGGTGGCCGCATTCAGGTATTCGAGGATGCCGGTGGGGGGCACGTCGAGCTGTTTGCCCGCCAGATTGCGGACGGCAAAGAAGATACACAGACCGGCCGCATCGATGATGGCCGAGAGATCCTGAAAAGCCTTGGTGATTTTGGCCTTACCCCGCCATTCGAGGGGGTCGACTTTCTCGGGAACGCCGAAGAGCTCGAAATAGGCCGGGTCGCCGCGCATGTGGGAGCCGCCGATGGGCGAGGTGGCGTAGGCCAGCCCCATGGCCTGGGCCCCGCGGGGTTCGTACCCGGGGAACTCCTGCTTCTTGGCCACCATGGCCAGTTCCGGATGTCCGCAGCTCTCCGCCAGCCGGTAGCTGCCTTCGGCCAGGCGGTCGCCGAAACCTTCGCGCGCGGCCGTCATGCGGGTCAGCGCCACCAGGGCCTCCCCGTCGCCCCATTTAAGCGGCCGACCGACCGTCGCCTCTTCGAGGTGACCTTTTTCAACCAGTTCCATGGCGCAGGCGATCGTGGCGCCCATGGTGATGGTATCCAGCCCCTGTTCGTTGCAGATATAGTTGGCCTTGATCACGGCCGCCAGGTTGTCCACCATGCAGTTGCTGCCCATGGCGTAAATGGTTTCATATTCAGGCCCCTCCCCTTCCCCGCCGAACACGGGGTCCTCCACCCGGGTGATGCGCCCGCAACCGATGGGGCAGGCGTAGCAGGCCTTGTTGCGCACGAGGTATTTGGCGGACAGGGTTTCCCCGTGAATCTGTTCCCAGCCCTCGAAGGTGCCCTGCTGCCAGTTCTTCGTGGGCAGCACCCCGAGGTGCTGGGTGGTGATCACGACGCCGGCCGTACCGTTGATGGTGAGCCCCAGGGGCGTCTCCTTGGCCGCGGCCTTGAAGCGCTCGATAATGTCCTTGTTATAAACCTTGAAACGTTCCGGATCGGCCAGGGGCACCTTACCGGTTCCGCGCACGACGACGGCCTTGAGGTTCTTGCTGCCCATGACAGCCCCCACCCCGGAACGGCCGGCGGCACGGTCCTTGTCGTTCATCACAGCCGCAAATTTCACCAGGCGTTCGCCGGCCGGACCGATACAGGCCACGCGCGCCTTGGGGTCGGTTTCGGCCCGCAGCAGGTCGGTGGTCGCATGGGTGGTCTTTCCCCAGAGATGGGCGGCGTCGCGCAGCTCGGCCTTTCCATCCGCAATCCACAGGTAGACGGGTCGCGCGGCGCGGCCGCTGAAAATCAGGGCATCGTAGCCGGCCCGTTTCAGTTCGGTGGGAAAACGACCGCCCGCATTCGAACAGGTAATCGCACCGGTCAGCGGCGATTTGGTCATGATCATGTAGCGGGCGCCGGTGGGCGCGCCCGTGCCTGTCAGGGGGCCGGTGGCCATGACCAGTAGATTGTCCGCCGAGAGCGGGTCGCACAGCGGGTCGACCTCCCGCTGTAAAAAATAAATACCCAGTCCGCGGCCGCCGATATAGTCTTTGGCCGCCAGCGGATCGAGCGTTTCCTCATGCAGCGCCGCCCGGGTCAGATCGACCCGTAGTATTTTTCCCATCCAGCCTTTCATCGCGCCTCCCCCCGGCGACAGTTGGATCGATTAAATCGCCGTCTTCACGTCCCAAGCTTAGACGAGCACTTGTTCCAGGCGGGTCACCAAAAAATCGATTTCATCGTCGCTGATGTTTAGGGGCGGTGAAACCCTTATGGTGTGCCCGCGGCTGTCGTTGATAATGAGACCCAGCTTCACCAGTCGACGGCAGAAATCCATGGCCTGGCCGCCCGCGACTTCGATGCCGATGAAAAGCCCGCGTCCGCGCACCTCCTTTACGTGGGGTGAACGAAGGGCCACTTGTTCGATGGCCCGGCGCAGTTTTTCGCCCTGGCGTTCGGCCGACCGGGCCAGCTGCTCCTCCTCGAAAACGTCGAGCGCCGCCGCACCGGCAACACAGGCCAGGGGGTAGCCCCCGAAGGTGGAGCCGTCGGAGCCTTTCTGGAAGGCCATATCCATCAGGTCGGCCTGGGTCACAAAGGCCGAAAGCGGCACCAGACCGCCGGAGAGCGCTTTGCCCAGCACCAGCCCGTCGGGGACGACGCCCTCGTGCTCGAAACAAAATTTGCGGCCGCTGCGGCCCAAGCCGACCTGAATTTCGTCGAACATGAGCAGCAAATCGTGGCGATCGGCAATCTCGCGCAACCCCCGCAGAAAGCCTTCCGGCGGCACGCGCATGCCGCCCTCGCCCTGCATGGGTTCCACCAGGATACCGCAGCTGTCCGGGGTAACGGCGTCTTCGACGGCCTCGAGGTCGCCGTAGGGCACCGACACGAAACCGGGCGTAAGGGGACCGAACCCCTGGCGGTAGCGCTCCACCGTGGCAAAGGAAACCTCGGTAATCATGCGGCCGTGGAAATTATTGTCGAAAACGATGATCTCCTGGCGGCCGTCCGGTATCCCCTTCTCCTTCCAGCCGTAGAAACGGGCCATCTTGATGGCCGTCTCCACGGATTCGACCCCGCCGTTTTTGGGCAGAACCTTGTTGCCGGCCGCAGCGAAACGCGGCGCCAGGGGCGGCACGAAATGCGCCAGGCGTTCCAGGAAGACACCCAGCGGATCGGTGTAGACGACATTGGAGATGACCGAGCCGTAATTGCCCAGAAGGGCTTTGACCAGGGCGTTTACGATCCTGGGATGGTGGTGGCCGGGATTGGCGGCGGAATAGGCGGCCAGGCAATCGAGATAACGCTTGCCATCGATGTCGGTGACCCAGCTGCCGCACGCCTGGCGGACCACCACATTCAGGCGGTCGTAATGATGGGCGCCGCAACGGTCTTCCATGGCCCGGATGCGCGCATCGTCCAGGTTGGAAAAACCATAGACCGGCGCCTGCTCCAGCGGGTTGAAAGTGCAGAACATGGCGACCTCCTGAATTATGTTGCTATCTATGTAGCAACTTAATTCAAAATACCTGTTCTGTCAATCCAGGCTTGAATTTGCCGATAGGCGGGCGCTCTTCAACCGACCCGCTTCGGCACACGGTGGCGCCGGTTGACCTTTCATTCCCGATTTAGTTAGAAGAGGATTAAACGCCAAGGAGAAGCCTTTGGACATTGCCAGCCTGCTCAGGGATTTTGCCTTCAGCAAATACGAATCGGCCTGCTATCTTGCACTGGTGGCCCAGCATCCGTCCAACGGCTCGCAGCTGAGCAAACGCTCCGGCATCGCCCGTTCGCGTATCTATGACGTCCTGCGGGGCCTGCTTAAAAAAGGCATTGTCTTCGAAATTGAAAAGGGCTGCTATGTGCCCCTGCCCTTCGAGGAGTTGAAGAAACGCTTCCGCAGCCAGTTCGAGTCCAACCTGGAACTGCTCGAAAAGCAGCTGGCCGCCGTGACCCAGGAGGTCGAATACGAGTACCTGCTGACCCTGAGGGGCCGGGAGGCGGCCCTGAAAAAGGCCGCTGAAATCATCGCCACGGCCGGCCGGGAACTCTACCTGCGTCTCTTTCCACCGACCTGGCATCATCTGGAGGACCCCATCCGCGCGGCCGCCGGGCGCGGGGTGGCCGTGCGCCTGATCGCCATGGGCGGTATTCCGCCGGTCTTCGACATTCAGGTGTCCCACCCCGAGGTGGCCGGCCTGTACGCAAAACTCGGGGGGGAAACCATCGATATCATCGTCGACCGGGAAGAGGCGCTGGTGGGCATGTTCGCGGCCGAGCGGCCCGACCAGTCACCGGTCATCTGGACCCGCAACCGCTGGTTCGTAACCGCCAACCGCGACAGCTTGCGTCACGACTTCTACCACTACTTCCTGGACAAACTGCATGAGCAGCGCCAACCCCTGGACGCCCACGACCTGGCGATCTACAACCTGATCAAGAACGACGATTAAACGTCGACTCGGGGCCGCCGGAGAGCGGCGGGCGAATGGACGCCGGAAGGCACGTGCACGCGCGCCTATAGCAGCGAATAGATATGACCGTGCATCACTTCGGCCCTCCCGCGATCGCCGAATACGCCGACCCGAATCCCGACTTCGGTCGTATTCGTGCCGATCCGGACCACATTGATCTGGAAAGTGCGATCATCGGCCATTTTGCCGTCGATCACGCCATTAAATCCATCTCTGCGCTGCGACGTGACGGTGAGGTTGAATTCCTTCATGGTGGCCAGCGTGGCATTCCAGACCTTGTCCATGGGCGCGTCGTAGTTTCTTTTCAGATTACCCTTCACATAGGCATAGGTTCCCACGCCAATCCCGGTGGCGGCCGCTCCGGCGATGAACATTCTCCGGGAGCATCCGCCCAGCAGGATGGCGATACATCCTAAAACGATAACCGATTTTAATAATTTGACAGGCATTCGGCTTTTCCTTTCTGTAATTTGATCATTGGCTGATCCTGACGGTGAGGGTGTGCGGAAAGACCTGATTTGAGGTTCGTGCAAGGACCAGATTCATTGTCTGAGATGAGGCGATCTGACAGCGTGGTAGCAAAGCCCTGCGCGTTTAGCAAGAGCGCCGATGCGTATCAGGGGGCAAGCGTGCCGCGAAAAGCTTCCAGGGGCAGGTTGAGGGTGGCGTTATCCATTGTTGGGCGGCGCGTATCGGGTCGGGCGCCATATAGATACCGGACTTCGGCCGGGAGGGCCAGGGGGCGCTCCAGAAAAATCCGGATCGTGCGCGGATCGTGACGCTCCACTTTGTGGATGGGGGCCGATCCCCGATCGTCGACAACTTCCCAGCCAGTGATGCCCGCCGCTGGTCGGATGTCGTCGCCACCCTCATGCGCAATGGCCGCTTCGAGGACCTGTTCGCCCACAACCTCGATGGATGCCACCCGCGGGCCGCGATAATAATCCTCAAGCCCCAGGACATAAAGAATGGTCTGGGCCACGCGGTGCCCCATGACGGTATAGGCTTCCGGCGCCAGATGCTGTTTGCCCTGGTTTTTAAGATCGAGCGTCGTGGCGGCCAGGTAGCATTCAGCCAATTGATCGGCAACCGCCCACTGGGCCTCGCGAAGCTCCTGGTGGGGTCCGTTCCGGCCGCCCGGCCGCTTGACCATGGCCACCACCAGAAAGGGCAGGTGCGGCCGATCCGACCCGTTGGCGATATCCTGCCGCAGCTGGCGTTCGATAAAGCGTGTCAGGGCGGCCTGGTACTCCGCGCCGGTCACCGTGCCGCGGGCGGCATCGGCCTCACCCTGGATCCAAATGACGTATTCCAGCCTACCGCCTGTGGCCGCCACGTGGGTCACGAATCGCCGGTAGATCGACCCCGAGCGGGTGTCCTCCCAAAAGCCCGTCCCCCAGTCGGCCTTGCGGTGAAGGCCGGACCCGTTGACGGCGTATTCGAGCAGTCCCAC
>JASJCD010000239.1 GCA_030066135.1 Desulfobacterales bacterium
AGACGCCGAATGACATTCTGGACTATGCAATTGGCAAGGAGAAGGAGGCCAAACAATTTTATCTGGATATCAGCGAAGAGGAAGGCCTCTACGGCAACCGCCAAACCTTTCTGGACTTTGCCAAAGAAGAAGACAAACATGTCGTCATGCTTGAGAAGCTCAAAGCGGGTGTAAAAGACAGAGGTGTCGACAACTATGAATTCAAGTGGATCAAGGACATCAAACGCAGCGATCTGCTCCTGGATATCGAATACAAACAAGGTATGAATTACCGCGATATTCTGATGCTGGCCATCAAACGCGAAGAAAAAGCCCTCAAGCTCTACAACGATTTGCAGGTCCGCGTCGAGGATGCCGACCACGCCAAGATTTTCAAGATCCTCTGCCAGGAGGAAGCCAAGCACAAACTGGCGCTGGAGACCATGTACGACGATGTCATGGCCGAGATGGGCGATTGAGGCTCCGGTAACCTTTCCTTTCTTGTTGTTAAGATACTGATTGATTTGGTGGCACGCCCCACCGTCGATTGCCTGCCATGCTCCTGCCGGTCAGGAGCATGGTTTGCATGGCTGGCGTGGGCCGGGCATACCGGCCGTGGCGGACGGGTCCTCGTCTGCTTCGATGTCCAGGGGTTTTCAGGCGGGTCCCCGCCGAGACCGATTATATTGACATTTGAACTCATTTTTATTATTTGCAGAGGCGTTCATTTTTTAGATAGACCCTGCAATGGAGGCCTGCATGCGGGCAATTTTTCAATGGGGGCTTGTGCTGCTGCTTGCTGTTTGCGTTCCCGGGGCGACGGCCAGTCAGGCCCTGCAGGACGCGGATGCACGCTACGCCGCCGGGGGGCTGGACAATATCCAGGCTTCCCTGGCCTTGTATGCCGAAGCGCGGCGGGCGGCGCCGTCGGACTATGAGACCCTGTGGAAAAGTGCGCGCGCGCACCGCGACTATGGTAATCGGGCCAAACAGAAAAACCTGCCGGATTGGGAAGACATCTGCAAGGCCCAGGGCAAGATTGCCATGCAACTGGCCGAACGGGCTATCGCGCTGGCACCCGAAGGTGTGGAGGGGCAATTTTATTACGGGCTCAGCGTGGGTATTTATTCCGACGGGGTGAGTATCTTCACGGCTTTGAGCGAAGGTCTCAAAGACAAGACCCAGACCAGTTTCGAGAAAGCCTATGCGCTCGACAAGCAATACAACCAGGCCGGCCCGATCCTGTCCCTGGGGCGATTCTGGACGGTTCTGCCCTGGCCCATGAACGATAAGAAGAAAGCCCTGAAGTATTTCCGCGAATACGAGCAGTCCGGCTACCTGGAAACGTCGGACGAAGGCCAGGTCTACTACGGTGAACTGCTGATCAAGCTGGGCGGCAAAGCCAACAAGGCGGAAGCGCGCCGCTGGCTGGAAATCGCCGCCCGCTCACCTGAACCTTATTTTGCCGACTGGGCTCAAAAGCTGCTGGCCAAAATCGATTGATCGCCGCCTTTTTCCCACCCCGAACCGATGAAGGAGAAATGGTAAGATGACCCCCAAAAGAATCTTAATTATCGCCCTGGCAGTCGGTTGGATGCTGATCACGCTTTCCACAGGCTGGGCCGCGGACCGGGAAATTGCCGGCGTGAATTTCCCTGGGGAGAAATCCGTTGCCGGCAAGCAACTGAAGCTCAACGGTGTGGCCCTGCGCACGAAGTTCTTCATCAAGGTGTTTGCCGGCGGTTTCTACCTCGAGAATCCCACCAGCGACGCCGAGGAAGCCATCACCTCTGAACAGGTCAAGCATTTTCACCTGCACTACCTCACCAGCAAGGCCACGGCCGAAAAACTGCAGGATGGCTTCAAGGAGGCCATCATCGAGGCCAATTCACCCGAAATGGTGGCAAAGCACATGGGCGCGATCGAGCAATATGCCGCCTGGCTGGACCAGGACATGGCGCCCGGCGCAACTTCGGTAACGACGTATATCCCCGGCAAGGGTCTTACCCTGGTATTCAAAGGCCAGGAGAAAGGCACCATTGCCGACCCCGAGTTTGCGCAGATGTATTTTCGTTATAATCTGGGGGAGAAGGCCAACAAAAAGATGCGTAAGGGGTATCTGGGGAAATAGATCCCGGCAGCGGTCCCTTAAAATTGTTCTAGCAGAACACTAAAGCTGGAGCCCAGCCGGGCTCCAGCTTTTTATTGGAGAGCCAGTTTCGCCTTAAGCAGACCACAGCAATTTCTGCTGATGGGCGCGTGCCGGAGCTCGCTTCGCTCAGACCGGCCGACAGGCTTTCTCCTAACCTGCCACTGATGCTCGGCGTGGGTCAAAGGGATTGAAATCCAACCTCGGCAAGTATTTTAATGTGCACTTGCGGTGGTGGATGCTGGGGTAGTTGTTCCGGGGACAGAAGCAGAGCGCCCATCATATGGGTCGTTATCGCGATCTTCGCCACACCCCTCTGGCGCCGGGGCTGTTTTCGGTATCGGGGTCGGTATCGGCATCGGGTTTCGATAAAGGGGGGGCGTAAAAATCGATACCGATTCCGATAGCGATCCCGACCCCGATGAACCGCGCGGGTCTCGATGGCGACCATGCCATCATCGTCTTTGTTGTTTATTCATTTTTTTTCCCAGGAAAAAAATCGAGCCAAAAGAAGAAACCCGTACCCTGCCTACCCAGCGCGTCGCCAAACCAGATGATGAAGCAGCGCCTCATGCCGCCATGCGGCGTTGCAGTGCTCGATCGGGTGCTCACAATCAGGTGATTGCTGCGCGCCTCACTTCACGCTGCGCCTTGCCTGACAGCATGATGCTTGCTTCATCAACCGGTTTCTGGCCGGCGCGTGTCGGAACTCGCTTCGCTCAGACAGGCCGACACGCTTTCTCCGCCCCTGACACCGATGCTCGGCGCGGGGCAAAGGGGGAAAACCAGAGGTCCAAGCAGACTGATACGCCCTCCTCCGGGGGGCTACCTGATGCATCCCGCCCTGCAGGAGGAGATTCACTTAGTGTCCGTCCAGAAATGGTAGATTTTGGTTCAGGTTAAGGCCGCAGCGATTTTGAAACCACAGGCGTAGTCAGTCTACGTCGAGGATTTCAAAAGAGCGAGAACGCCGACCTGAGCCGAAAGATGCCGTTTCTGGAGGGACACTCGTTAGAGGCCCTGGCGATCCTTGATCGGGTTGGCTTTGAGATATTCCAGCCGGTT
The DNA here is from genome assembly GCA_030066135.1 of Desulfobacterales bacterium. Classification (GTDB taxonomy): domain Bacteria; phylum Desulfobacterota; class Desulfobacteria; order Desulfobacterales; family UBA5852; genus JABZFP01. The sequence goes on from JASJCD010000239.1 coordinate 3,194, forward strand.
GAGGCCGTTGATATAGGCTTTGGCGCTGGCCGTGATGATGTCGGGATCGGCGCCTTTGCCGAGGGCCACCAGGCCGTTTTCCCGCAGGCGCACGGTTACTTCCCCCTGGGCGTCGGTGCCGCCGCTCAGCGCGCTGACCGTAAAGCGCAGCAGTTCGGACTGGGTGCCGGTCAGCTTGGCGATGGTGTTGAAGGCCGCGTCGATGGGGCCGTTGCCGTAGCCCGCCGCCCGTACCGGGCGGTCGTGGATTTTGAGCTCCAGGCTGGCCATGGGCAGCACCGTCGTGCCGGCGGTCACGTGCAGGTACTGCAGCTGGAAGATATCGGCCGTGCGCAGGAATTCTTCGGTGACCAGAACCTCCAGGTCCTCGTCCACGATGTGCTTCTTCTTGTCGGCCAGTTCCTTGAACTGCTTGAAAACGATGTTCAGCTCTTCTTCGCTCAATTCATAGCCCAGTTCCTTGAGATGATCGTGCAGGGCGTGGCGGCCGGAATGCTTGCCGAGCACGAGCTTGTTGTGGCTCAGGCCGATCGTTTCCGGTCGCATGATTTCATAGGTCATCGGGTTCTTCAGGATACCGTCCTGGTGGATGCCGGCTTCGTGCGCAAAGGCGTTGGCGCCCACGATGGCCTTGTTGGGCTGGACCATGATGCCGGTGATCATGCTTACCAGGCGGCTGCTGGCATAGATGTTTTCGGTGTTGATCCCGCAGGTGAGTTGCATGTGGTTCTGGCGGGTGTGCAGGGCCATGACAATTTCTTCCAGGGACGTGTTGCCGGCCCGTTCCCCGATGCCGTTGATCGTGACCTCGGCCTGGCGGGCGCCGGCCTGAATGGCGGCGATGGTGTTGGCCGTGGCCAGCCCCAGATCGTTGTGGCAGTGCACGCTGAAAACGGCCTGGTCGATGTTGGGCGTGTTTTCCCGAATGTAACGCACCATGTCGGCAAACTCGTCCGGCACGGCGTAGCCCACGGTGTCCGGCAGATTGATCGTTGTGGCGCCGGCCGCAATGGCGGCCTCGTAAACCTGGCAGAGGAAATCACGGTCGCTGCGGGAGCCGTCCTCGGCGGAGAATTCCACGTTGTCGGTGTAGCTTTTGGCATGGCGCACCGCCTCCACGGCCGCGGCCACGACTTCTTCGCGGCTCATCTTGAGCTTGTATTTCAGATGAATGTCGGAGGTGGCGATAAAGGTGTGGATGCGGGGGTGGGCGGCGTGTTTGACCGCTTCCCAGGCCCGGTCGATATCACGGTGGGAGGCGCGCGCCAGGCCGGTGACCTGGACCTTTTTCAGCGCCTTGGCGATGGCGGCCACGGCCTCGAAATCCCCATCCGAGGCGGCCGGGAAACCGGCTTCGATGACATCGACGCCCAGCTTCTCAAGCTGTTTGGCCAGGCGCAGTTTTTCCGCCGTGTTCATGCTGGCGCCCGGCGACTGCTCGCCGTCGCGCAGGGTTGTATCGAAGATGATCACACGATTCGGATCGTTGGCATTCATGTCATGCTCCTGTGGGCATTGACCCGCCGGTTCGTGGTTCGCGGCGGGCGGTGTTTGGTGTGATTGAGGCAAGATGATCGCTTGGCCGTCCTATCCGGCCCGGAGCATGGGCCGCAAGGTGTGATGGCCATCATACCCTGCGGCGTTGAACCTTCCAGCTTTCGATGTTTGCATTTTTCCATTCCTGTTGATGCAGTTGCCGCCTCGCAGCGGCATCCTCATTTCATCCGGTGGCGACCTGCTGCTTGGCGGCGGCGCGCGCCTTCTGAATCTTGGCCAGCTTGTACTGGAAACTGTCCGCCAGGGCCTGCCAGGAGGCCTCGATGATGTCTTCGGAGACCCCGATGGTGCTCCAGACTTCGTCCTGATCGCGTGATTCGATCAGCACGCGTACGCGGGCCTCGGTGCCCTCCCGCCCGTCGATCACGCGCACCTTGAAGTCCACCAGCCGCATGCCGTCGAGATCCGGGAAAAAGCGACCCAGGGCCTTGCGCAGGGCGTTGTCCAGCGCGCTTACGGGTCCCTGGCCTTCGGCGGCGGTAATCTCTTCGCTGGCGCCCACGCCGATCTTGATGGTGGCGTGGGCCGTGCAGGGCTGATCCTTGTTTTTTTCGATCGAAACCCGGAAGGATTCCAGATCGAAAAGGGGACGGAACTGCGCGGTGAATTTCTCCACCAGGATCTTGAAGGATCCGTCGGCCACGTCGAATTGGTAGCCCTTCTCCTCCAGGGCCTTGATGCGGTCCACAATGGCGCGGCTGTCATGACCGTTGCCGTCCAGGGCCACGCCCAGTTCGCGGGCCTTGTATTCCACGTTGCTTTTGCCGGCCAGGTCCGAAATCAGCACCCGGCGCCGGTTGCCCACCTTATCCGGACTGGTATGCTCGTAGGCGCGCGGGTTTTTCATGATGGCATTCACATGGATACCGCCCTTGTGGGCGAAGGCGCTGCGGCCCACGAACGGCCGGTTGCTGCTGGGTACCTGGTTGGCCGTCTCGCTCACGAAACGCGAAAGGTTCTTGAGTTTGGCCAGGTTGGCATCGGTGATGCAATCAAAGCCCATTTTCATCTTCAGAATCGGAATGAGGGAGGTCAGATCGGCATTGCCGCAGCGCTCGCCGTAGCCGTTGATGGTGCCGTGCACCATACGCGCGCCGGCCTGGACGGCCACGATCGCGTTGGCCACGGCCATGGCGCTGTCGTTGTGCGTATGGATGCCGATGCCGGGTGAAGCGGCCAGTCCCAGTTCATCAATGAAGGTTTTGATCCGGGCGGTGGCGGCTTCCACGTCGTAGACCATGGAGCCCCCGTTGGTGTCGCACAGCACGATCCAGTCGGCACCGGCCGTGGCGGCCGCCCGCAGGGTTTCCAGGGCATAGGCCTCATCATCGCGGAAGCCGTCGAAGAAATGTTCGGCATCATAGATCACCTCGCGTCCGCAGGATTTGAGGTAACCCACGGTATCGCGAATCATGGCCAGATTTTCTTCCTGCGTATTTTTCATGATCTGGGTGACATGCAGACGCCAGGTCTTGCCGAAGATGGCCACGGCCGGGGCGCCGCTTGCGATCAGGGCGCGCACGTTGGCGTCTTCCTCCACGGCAACGCCGGGCCTGCGCGTGGCGCCGAACGCGGCCAGACGCGTGTTCTCGAAGGTCTCCCGCTTGGCCAGGTCGAAGAAGTGCATATCCCGCGGATTGGACCCCGGCCAGCCGCCTTCCACGTAATGCACCCCCATCTCGTCCAGGCGGCGGGCGACGGCTAGTTTTTCGTCGGCCGAAAAACTGATGTTCTCGCCCTGGGTGCCGTCCCTCAGGGTGGTATCGTATATCAGCATGGTCTCCATTGTGGATCTATCCCTGCATAGGCTTGCGAGCGGTTAGCATCAATCACGCCGGTTTTCGGGGCGCAGCCCCCTTACGGCGGCCCCGGCGCGCCACATCTCGGATTTTCCGAGCGTATTCAGTTCGGCCTCGAGCTTTTCACGGTAGTCGGGCGTACTGCAGGCCTCCATGACCCTCTGGGTTTCCTGGCCGGAAACCACCCGTTCATACAGGTCGTCGAAAACCGGAACGACCGCGTCGCGGAATCGGGGCGCCCAGTCCAATGCGCCGCGCTGGGCGGTGGTGCTGCAATTGGCGAACATCCAGTCCATACCGTTTTCGGCCACCAGCCGGATCAGGCTCTGGGTGAGTTCTTCCACTGTCTCGTTGAAAGCCTCACTGGGGCTGTGGCCGTGTTTGCGCAGCAGATTGTACTGGGCTTCCATGACGCCAGCCAGGCATCCCATGAGCACGCCGCGTTCGCCGGTCAGGTCGCTGTGGACTTCCTTTTCGAAGGTGGTGGGGAAGAGGTAGCCCGAACCGATGGCAATGCCGGTGGCCAGGGTGCGCTGCCGCGCGCGGCCGGTGTGGTCCTGGAAAATGGCGAAACTGGAGTTGATGCCGCTGCCGTCCAGGAAATTGCGGCGCACCGTGGTGCCCGATCCCTTGGGCGCCACCAGGATGACGTCCACGTCTTCCGGCGGGACGACGCCCGTCTGGTCCTTGAAAACGACGGAAAAGCCGTGGGAGAAGTAAATCGCATCACCCGGGTTGAGGCATTCCTTGACCTTGGGCCACATGGCGGCCTGGCCGGCATCGGAGAGCAGGTACTGGATGATCGTGCCGCGCCGGGCGGCCTCCTCCACGGAAAAGAGCGTTTC
>JASJCD010000011.1 GCA_030066135.1 Desulfobacterales bacterium
CCTTGCCATATTGGCACCCCCCCGCACGAACAAGCTTTCAGACCTGTCAGACGCATAGTGACCCCCCAGTGTTTATGAACCACCGGAGAAATAAATCGGACGGGGGGAGCATACCGTTTTCAACCATCCCCTCTGCATAAATCGCTTAGAAAAAAGCCTACAAAATATGTAGGATATAAAATAATATTTATATTTAATAATTTATTAAAATTGCTATCAAGATTTATTGCAGTTCACTTCATTCTCCCTGCAATGATTAGCGTTAAATCCCGGCATTCTACATGTTGTATACCTCAAATCAGTGACCACTTCATCCGGTACAATATAAATCAACAACTTTTGTTGTTTCTTTGATTTTCAACAATTTTTCAATTGCTTGGGATTTAATATACACCCTGGTGATCGCAACCCTGTTTTCTCTTGATATTGGGCATACCCCTTGAGCCTATTATGCCCCTATGCTATTAACGTTGCGGACTTAACCAATCCTAAAATCTGTATGTCAACGGAAGGTTTTCTTATGATCAGAATAAATGAGAACTACCTCAAACTTCAGTCCTCCTATCTTTTCAGCGAAATCGCCACAAGGGTGGCAAGTTATCAGAAATCGAACCCGGAAACCGATATTATCAAGCTCGGCATCGGCGATGTAACCAGCCCACTGCCGCCAGCGTGCGTTAAAGCCTTTCACGAAGGGGTCGAGGCCATGGCGGAATCCAGCACTTTCAGGGGCTACGGCCCTGAACAGGGTTATCCTTTTCTGAGGGAAGCCATTGCCGTCAACGATTTTCAGAACCGCAATGCTGACATAAGCCCGGATGAGATATTTATCAGCGACGGGGCCAAATGCGATACCGGCAACATCCAGGAGCTTTTTGCCACCGATATCAAGGTGGCCATTCCGGATCCGGTTTACCCGGTTTATCTCGATACCAATGTCATGGCCGGACGTACGGGTGTTTTCAAGGATGGACGCTACGGTGGTCTTGTCTATATGGATAGCGATCCTGCCAATGATTATTTACCTGCTTTTCCCGAAGAACCGGTGGATCTCATTTATCTTTGTTTTCCCAACAACCCCACCGGAGCCACCATTACAACGGCCGGCCTGAAGACCTGGGTTGATTTTGCGCATGATAACAAAGCTTTGATTCTATTTGATGCCGCCTATGAAGCGTTTGTGCGTAATGAACAGTTGCCGCGATCGATTTTCGAGATTGACGGCGCCCGTGAGGTGGCCATCGAGTTTCGCAGTTTTTCCAAAACAGCTGGTTTTACAGGTACGCGCTGTGCCTATACGGTGGTTCCCAAGAGCTGTCGCGCTTTCGATGCAGAGGGTCAGCAGCATATGGTTCACCCCCTTTGGACCCGCCGTCACACCACAAAATTCAACGGTGTGTCCTATCCCGTCCAGTGTGCGGCCGCAGCGGTTTATTCTCAAGAGGGGCAGGCCCAAACCCGCGAACTCGTTGATTATTACCTGAAAAATGCCGCTACGATCCGCAATGAAATTGGAACCTTGGGCTATCAACTCGTCGGAGGGGAAAATTCACCTTACATCTGGGTCGACACGGGTGAGGATGCCTGGTCATTTTTTGATCTCCTGCTCACCAAGGCGGGGGTGGTGACGACACCGGGCCCCGGTTTTGGCCGCTGTGGAGAAGGTCATATTCGCATCAGTGCCTTCAACAGCCATGAGAATGTTGAAGCTGCCATTGAGCGCATCAAGGGTGCGCTGCGGTAGCGAATCCGACTTTCGATCGGGGCCCAATTTTGTCAAAGCGGATGACAAATATTGTCATCCGCTTTTTTGGGACGTGGGGTGCATGTTTTCTTCCCCATTCCACCCCAATAGTTTTTACATATGATTTCAATGGCATAGGACTAATTTTGCATATTGCTGGGCCACACCGGGGAATTGGCATCTAAATTGCGTTATAGATGGCAGGCCAGTCGATCCTTGTGATTATATAAATAAGGTAGAAGAACCATGCGAAAACACTTTCATATATTTACTGTTATCTGCCTGTGGGTTTTTATGGCCAGTGGCGCGACGGCAGCCCCGATAACCGTTCCCATGCTCGATGATACCGCAATCTACAATTTTGACGGCGCCACGAGCATCAACCTCAACGCTTCTGTTTTCGATACACAGTTGAGTACCCGCTCAGGTGCTTTATGGTTCAATGCCGCCGACACGGCATCCCTTCAGATGCTCTATGAAGAAGGCGGCCGCATCAACGGATTGAACATTTTCATCGATCAAGGCCAGGTTAAAGTCGGTGCCTGGGCCAATCGTGCCGGCCAATGGCTGTCTCAAACGATCACCACGAATCAATGGCACCACGTGGCCTATGTGTTCGACCAGGGACAGTTTTCGCTCTTTTTTGACGGTAATCAAGTTCAGAGCGTGTCCACCGGTTTCAGTACCATCCCCAATCATAGCGGCGCCAATGCGCTTGGGGCCGTAAACGGCTGGACCCTGGTGGGCAATTCGCCGTCGGAGCAATTGGGCACGAGCAGCTACTATACTGGAATGCTGGCCGGTGTAACCTATGACAATTCCGCCCTGTTGCTGGCCGACATCAATGATATCGCCAGTCGAACGATTCCGAATCCCGTTCCCCCGGCTGCAGTTCTCTTAGGCAGCGGCCTTGCTGGACTGGTCTTCGTGCACAGAAGACGGCGTCATACCTAAACATTCAGAGGTGTTATCCAACTGGCGGGCGCGCCGCTCCGGCGCGCCCGCTTTACTTTTTCCCACAAGCCGCTGGTGCCCCTCATCCTGTCTGTTGCCCGAAATTTTTTCAATTTAATTTAAACCTCATCGAAACAGTCAGTAATGGAAATATTACGTCTTTCGATCTTTAATTTGACCATTGGTCATGATAACGAATCTTATTTTAGTTTTTTACACCCATTCGACACATAGTTGACAAAAGATTAGGCCTATGCTGATCTTTCCTCTGAATTGGGACTCGCTGCTCAGATGAGATTTGGTTGTGAGGAATTATAAGCGCAAAATATTGATCGACAGACATTGTCAAATGCTGGCCGCGGCAATAACGCTGCTATGCTGGCTCAGCAGTCCCGCCGCCTTTGCCTTGGGTCAGGAAGAGGTCGTTCAAATTCGATTAAATAACCGTCAAGTCGGTGAAATTCTGCCCATGGCCAAACCTTTGGTCAGTTCAAAAGGGTTTATCTCTGCCGACCAGCGCTCAAACTCGCTGATCGTCATTGACAATCCGGTGGCGATTGCCAACATCCGACGTCTGGTTGAAGAACTAGATCAGGAAGTCCCGCTGCTGAAAATCCGCGTTCGCTATGAAAATGCGGATTCAGACCAGTCGCGCGGGGCCGGGGCTTCACTCGAGGCAAAAACAGGTGACACCACGGTCGCGGTCGGCAAAGACCGCCCTGATGAAACGGGGATTGAAGCTGATTTGGAAGCATCCCACGATCGTATCCACCGCCAGAGTGAGTACATCATTAGGGTGCGTTCGGGCAGCATCGCCTTCATCGAATCCGGCTATGATGTACCCGCCCGGAAACGCTGGCAAGAGCTGAGCCACCGCTACGGCTACATACCCGATTCGGTCGTATTTCAGCGGGTTGCATCCGGCTACGATGTACGGCCAGTTTTGATGGGGGACCAAGTCCAAATCGAGATTATCCCCCGCATCAACTATTTTGACAATCGTGGGCGCGATCAGAAAATCCTCTTTGCCCAGGCTGCTACGACATTGTTTGCCCCCCTCGACACCTGGGTAGATATCGGTGGTCTTCTGGGCGGGCACCGCGAGGTCAATCGTCAGATTCTATCCGACAGCCGTATTGCATCTGATGGAAGTTTGACCATGCGCCTGATGGTAACCATAGATTAAGGAAGGTTCGCGTGAACAGTCGGCAAAGGAAGTATCTGAAGGGCTTGGCGCACAACTTGAAGCCTGTGATCTACATCGGCAAGGGGGGCGTCTCGACCGAAATTATTAAGGCGGCCGACATTGCATTTGACGATCACGAATTGATCAAAATAAAATTTATCGAAAACAAAGACCAGAAAAAGGATTTGACCGACAAACTCTGTCGGGCAACATCATCCGATATCGCCGGCATTATCGGCCACGTGGCCATCCTCTACCGCCCATCAAGGATCTCCGGCAAACGCAAAATCAAATTACCGCCCCCATAGGTCCTCGGGATCGGTTCATCCGCGCATGCCCGGTTGGTCAGGGGGCGTCCTTTTCCTGGGGATGAATGATTAATCGATCGCCGGGATGAATTGGGCGGCGGATATCGAGCCGATTCCAGATCAGCAGCGCTGGCAAGGGGACCCGGAACTGTTCCGCGATACTCGACAAGTTGTCGCCCTCTTTGACAATATAGATGCGTTCTGCCTGAAGCGCCTTCCAGGCCTCGAAGCCTGCTTCAAATCGGGCCTGGAAACCGTCGACACCATCGGCGGGCAGATTCAGCCGATAGCTTCCCGCTGCCAGATAATGGCCACGGATTTCAGGATTCAAGTCCTTTATCTGTTTGAAATCCGTGCGACCCGCCTCGGCAACGACGGCCAGGCTGGTTTCCTCCCAGCATGTCAATTCGACCTCGGCCGTATCCAAAGGCCGGTAATAATCCTGGGTCGTCAGGTTAAAATCGTACTGCTCGGGGTGGTTCAGGATCAATTTGGCCGAGAGGATGCGAAATAAATAACGCTGGGTTTCGAGCGGTAAATACAATCTGTAGAAATCCGATACACCTTGCGCCAGAATCTCGGCCTTGAGCCCCTCTTCTCCCATGTTGAACGCCGCCACAGCCAGCGTCCAGGAACCAAGATCATCATGCAAACGGCTTAAATACTTAATCGCCGCGCGTGTCGAGGCTTTCAGATTTCGACGCTCATCGATGCGGGCGTCAATTCTCAGGTCGTATTTGCGGCCGGTATCGGCCAGAAACTGCCAGAAACCGACCGCCCCTTTGGGTGATCCGACATGGGGCCTGAGGGCACTCTCGGCCACCGCAACGTATTTCAGGTCATCGGGCAGTCCAGCCTCTTTAAGCATGCCTTCAATGACCGGCAGATAACGGGTCGAGCGTTTGAGCCACAATATAGCCTGATCCCGGTCCCATAATGACAGCAGCATCTCCTTTTCAAAACGCTCACGTACGGACGCCTCCTCTAGCGGAACTTTCTCCCCGCAGAAGTCGACGGGCGCCGACTGGCGGACCTGCTGGACAAGATCGGGAATCGCATTTTGGCCGAACCCGGAAACCGGGCACAGGCCAACGACCAAGACAAGCATCAGAATGCTATGGGTGAATAATATTCGGTACATGGCACACCTCGCATCGGGCAACCGGATGGATAAACCAATGGACAATCGCTTGCTTTTACGTCCCCTCTCCAAGCAGACGTAGATTCCTCCTGACCGTCGGATAGCCACCAATGATTCATCTTTACTAAAGATCCTTTTCAAGCCTGTCAATTTCTTCGGCCCTACCGGCCATATCCGTATTTTTTCGACACCTTCAAAATGGCTGACCGAGGATAAGAATAAGGCAAGTGTTGCAATTCACAACACTGTTGTCGCATATTCCTACACCCTTCAAATCATCCCTATATAACTTAATTTATTATATATTATTTATTCTTGTATATATCCCATAATTTTATGTTGCAAATTTAAGCATTTTGTTGCAATTATCGACAAATCAAATTTTTAGCTATAGCAATTTACAACAATATTTTCAGGCAGTTGGCGTCGTGGTTCAAAAGGCTCTTGGCATCTGTCTTGCTCAAACCAGATGGAAACGAAACACATCAACGACTGGAAATCCGTATTGAGTGAGCATCGCAAAAATAAAAAATCGGATCCGCCTGAGGAAAACTCCCCGAAAAATGAAACCCGTTCGGCCGAAAAAACGTTAAGGCCATTTCATCCTTTTAAACCGCAATCATGCGTCTGGTCTCAGGGCCGGCTGGATATGAACAAGCTCTGTGACAAGAGCCACCGTTGTGATGAATGCCCCCTGGACAGCGCCCTCAAGGATGCTGCCGAAAAAAACCGCACCGCCCGCCGTCAGGGTAAAATCCCGCTGACCCCGAACGGTCGCATCGCCTACACCCGCGAGCGCCTCAAAATGCTGCCGGATGGTGAGCGCCCCTGCCTGCTCTACGCCAATGGCCTGATCGACTACAAACTTTGCTGCAGCAACTATGAGTGCGTCTTCTGTGAATTTGATCGTTATTTCACCGAACAGTACCAGGTGCATGCCGTCGTCCGCCCCCTGGACATCATGAATATCCGCGGATTCCGCCTGCCCCAGGGATACTATTACCACTTGGGGCATACCTGGGTACGCATCGAGGAGAAAGCCGAAGTCTGCGTCGGCATCGATGATTTCGCCCTGCGCCTCATAGGTTCGATAGACGGTTTTGAACTGCCGTTCGTCGGTCATGAAATCCAACAAGGTCAGGATGTATTTCATGTCTACCGCCGCAACCAGAAGATGGCCCTGCAGATGCCCGTTAGCGGCATCGTGTCGGCCATAAACCTGGCCGCCAAAGAAAAAAGCGCGCTGGTTATCGATGATCCTTATGCCAGTGGGTGGTTGTTCAAGGTGCAAACCAGCAATCTCAGGCAAGATCTCAAAAACCTTACCATCGGCAGTGAATCGGTGGACTGGCTGAATCGTGAAGTCGACCGCCTGAACCATGAGGTCGCATCAATCGGCGAACCTCCTTCCGATGGCGCCACGGGCAACAACGAAGTACCAGGCCCCCCGTGGCCCATTGATTGGGAAAGATTAGGCCGGCTGTTTTTACACACGGCCTGAACCTATATGGAAAGCAATATGCCAGGAATGACATCTCAGTTCATTGCATAACGTCAAGAAAGGAGGCACAGCGCCACTTTAATAACGTCCCGAAGTCGGGCAGCTTGGGGGCGCGATGATATGCCCGCCCCGCATGGGATTGGCACCTATAGACCGGGGCAGGAACAGTTAAAGGAGAAAGGCATGGATATGTCAAACAACTGGAATTGGAACACCGGCAAACGCATCATTGCCGAATTCGGGAAATGGGAGGACAATTTTGACTGGGTCGAAGAACCCTACGTCAGCCCGGATGGCGACAAAATCGCGGCCGTCGTCAAGACCGGGGAAATGGAATTCAGCGTCTGCGTAAACGGCAGTGCCTGGGAAAACACCTTCGACAAGGTCTGGTACACGCGGTTCGCCCCCGACGGACGGCTGACAGCGATTGTTTCCGACACGGGCGCGTGGACCCTGGCGATCGACGGCACCGCCTGGGAGGAAACCTTCGACTACATCTGGGATACCCGGTTCACGCCGGACGGGCAGACGATCGTCTGTGCGGCCCAGCAGGGCATGAGGTACCTGCTGGTTAAAAACGGGGCGCCCTGGGGGGAATCGGTTTTCGCCAACATCGGCCACACGGCGGTCAGTCCGGACGGCAGCCGCCTGGCAGCCGTGGTTCAAACCGAAGAATTCAGCGAAGGCGACATCTTTAAATTTCAGGAAGGCTGCTATTCCGTGGCGGTGAACGGACATGTCTGGGACCGCAATTTCGTCAACGCCTGGGAAACCAGCTTTTCGGCCAACAACCAACACGTGGCCACCGAGGTTCGGCTCTCGCTCTACGACTATACCATCGCCGTGGACGGCCAGACCTGGAACGCCACCTATCCATCGGTGTGGAAGCCGGTTTTCAATCCCCGGGACACGACCGTCACGGCGCCGGTCAAATCGGCGGGCGCCTGGATCCTGGCCTGCGACGGCCAACCCCTGTGGACTAGGAAGTACGCCCAACTCTGGCATCACATGTACAGCCCGGACGGCAGTAAAATTGCCGCCATCGCCGCCCCCAAGTTCGGCCGCTGGACCATGGCCATCGACGATCAGCCCTGGTCGGCGACGTTCGGCGATTTCGTCGACGAGGCCGTTTTCAGCCCGGACGGGCAGCGTCTGGCCTGCATCGGCGTCGAAAACAAGCAGCACCGGATCGTCGTCGACGGTCAAACCTGGGCGGACGGCTTCGACATGGCATGGCAGCCGGTCTTCAGCCCGGACAGCCAGCATGTGGCCGCCAGGGTCGAAAAGGATGGGCAGTTTTCCATTGTCGTGGACGGCCAACCGCTCAAAGAAGCATTTAACCGGGTATGGGATCCGGTGTTCAGCCCGGACAGTCGCCACATCATGGTACGGGCGCTCGAGGGCCAAGGCACCGATGCCGTCTACACCCGAGCCGTAATCCCCTTAACCGAAATACTGGGCTGAAAGGAGCACAAACATGCATGCCATCTATAATTTTGTCTCCGGTCCTTTGGCCTGGGTCGCCTTCATCCTCTTTTTCGGAGGCATTCTCTACCAGTTGATCAGCCGGGCCATCCTAGCCAAAAAAAAGGACCCTTATGTCTATGAATACTGGAGCTTTTTTTACGCCCTGCGATCGATCCTGCACTGGATTTTTCCGTTTGCCAGCACCAACAGCCGTAACCGACCGGTGCTCACGATCGTGACCTTTGTCTTTCATCTCTGCATCTTCATTGCGCCCCTTTTCCTTTTTGCCCACGTCAGCCTGATCTATGAGGCAACAGGGATCAGCTGGTGGTTTATGCCCGATGGCGTGGCCGATATCCTGACGCTCGTTGTGATCGGCGCCTGCGTTTTCTTCCTGATTCGCCGCCTGATCCAACCGGATGTCAAATACCTCTCCACACCGACGGATTTCATCCTCCTGGGCCTGGTGGCGGCACCCTTCGTGACGGGCTATTGGGCCTATCACCAGTGGCCGGGCAACGAATTCATGACGATTCTGCACATGTTCTCGGCCGAGGTATTGCTGGTCGCCATCCCCTTTACCAAACTCAACCACATGTTCCTGTTTTTCTTCACACGCGGGTACATGGGCTCGGAGTTCGGCGGGGTGCGGTTCGCGCGGGATTGGTAATCGCCTTTTCAGGACCACCTTAAAAAGGAAGTCAACGATGAATGATGCAACTGTGGTTGAAACCAAAGAAATCTATGACAAAGGCATCGAAGAGGGCGCGGCCAAGCTGACACCGGAAAAAATCAAACAAGTCTATACGCAGATGATGAATGCCGAAGCCGGTGCCCGTTTGAAGACCTATGTAGAAAACTGCGTCAGCTGTGGGCTTTGCAGCGAGGCCTGCCACTTTTACCTTTCGTACGACAAGGATCCGCGCTTTTCGCCGGCAGGCAAAGTCCGGCAGACCATGGCCACCCTGATGAAGAAAAAAGGGGCGGTCAGTGTGGAAACCATGAAGAAAATCTCCGAGATCGCCAGCACCGAATGCAACCTGTGCAAACGTTGCGCCCAGTACTGTCCCTTCGGCCTCGATGTGGCCTTCGTGATGCTGTTTGTCCGTCGTCTGTGCCACAAGCTGGGGATTTCACCTCACTACATCCAGGATACGGCCCACAGCCATTCGGTCACCGGTAACCAGATGTGGGTCAAAAGCGACGAATGGATCGACAGCCTCCAGTGGCAGGAGGAGGAAGCCCAGGATGAGATCGAAAACCTGCGCATCCCCGTGGAAAAGGAGGGGGCCGAAATTTTTTATTCGGTCATCGGGCCGGAGCCCAAGTTCCGGGCCCAGCTGATCTATCAAGCCGCCGTGATTTTCAATGCCGCCGGTCTGAACTGGACCATGCCCGCCACGCCGGGGTGGGACAACAGCGACATGGCCATGTTCACCGGCGACCACGAGATCATGGCCCGGATCAAGCGCATGCACTTCGAGACCGCCATGCGCCTCAAGGTCAAACGCATCGTCATGGGCGAATGCGGCCACGCCTTCCGCTCCGTCTACGACATGGGCAACCGGGCCCTGGCCTGGCGCATGCCGCCGGTGGAAGTCACCCACTCGATCGAGTTCTTCTACGAGCTGCTCCGGGACGGCAAAATTAAAATCCCTGAAAAATATAAGCCCACGGTCACGGTCCACGACCCCTGCAATGTCGTCCGCGGCCGCGGACTTCACGAGATGCTGCGCTACGTGGTCCATGCGACCTGTGAAAACGTCGTCGAGATGCACCCCAACCGGGAGCACAACATTTGCTGCGCCGCCGGCGGCGGTGTGATCAATTGCGGCCCCCCCTGGAAGATGAAGCGCGTCAACGGCAACAAGATCAAGGCCAACCAGCTTTTCGAGACCAAGAGCCGCGGGGCCGAAACCTGTGTGGCCCCCTGTCATAACTGCCACGGCGGCCTGGAAGACATCATCCATCACAACGAGATCGGGATGGACCTGAAATTCCTGGGTGACATTATCTACGAAGTCATGGAGAAGCCGGAGCGTGTATAGGCCGCCTGCGGCCTGTTTACTTTCCGAGGCTGAAATGACAAGGGAGAAAACAGCATGCAAAAAAAATACGTATTGATCCTGACGTTGATTGGCATCATCGCCCTGGCGGGGTTGACGGCCTATGCCCAGGAAGATATCGAATTCGTCGAGGACAGCGGCTTCACGACCAACACGCGTCCCCTGCCCGCCTTCATGCATGACGAACACAATGAGAAGGCCGGTATCGAGGACTGCATCGAATGCCATCACGTGTATGACAAGGCCGGCAACCGGCTTGAAGATGAGAGCTCCGAGGACCAGGAATGCTCCGAATGCCACGGGGCTGAAGGGGATGAATACCCCATGGAGCTTGTGCGCCGCTACCATATGAACTGCAGGGGCTGCCACCAGGCGGAGAAAGCCGGTCCGGTCACATGCGGGACCTGCCATGTTCGTGCGCAGTGATGATGACACGATATCGGCGGCGGGCTCCCGGAAACCATGGCCGCGATCGGAACCATCCGCGAAAACAATCAACAGAAAGGCCTACCCATGGCAAAATTCATTCTGATCATCGACGACGACCCGGTGGTGGTCAAGTATCTGACAACCCTGTTCGAGGAAAGCGATTACGAAACGGATTCGGCTTCCAACGGCGTCGAAGGCATGGAGAAGCTGAAGGCGCGCAAGCCCGACTTGATCACCCTCGATCTGGAAATGCCCGAAGAATGGGGCTCACGCCTCTATCGCAAGATGAGCAAGGATAAGGATCTCAAGGACATCCCGGTCATCGTGATCAGTGGCATGTCCGGCCGCCACGCCGTAAAATCGGCGGTGGCCTACGTGGCCAAACCCTTCGATCCCGACAAACTGCTGGGCATCGTCAAAAAAACCATCGGTTAGACGCTTGTCGCCCAAACGGCGGGCCGCACCGCACGATCCGGAACGGCCCGCCATTTGGCAGCGTTGCTTTCTTTTACTACGCTTTCAGCACTTCTCCCCACGATATCTTTGTATAAAAAGTATGCCCGCCGAGCCCGGGGGCTGCGCCGGCGCCTTTCCGGGCCGGAACAGGTAGATTGTTGTTTCGGAGCGCAGCAAAACCCGCCCTGCATCCGCAGACTTGCTATGTACTGTGCTTCGGACGGAAAGCGATCGATGTCCGAAAAAAACGGAGAGGGTTTATAGGAGACCCAAGGTTTAGGCCGTAAGGGATAGATTGCGGTTTCCAGACAAGGCCGCAGCGCGTTGACGCCCAATGGCGAGGCCGACCTGCGATACCAGGCGCAGCCCAAGCTACGTCGAGGACCGGTAAGGAGTGAGAACGCCGATCCGGAGCGGCTAGATGCCCTGACGAGCGCCAAGGGCGGGCTGGAACAGGTAGATTGGAGCCCAGGGCCAGGCCGCAGCGACCCGACGCCCGCAGGCGTAGCCCCGCTACGTCGAGGACCGGCGGGGAGCGAGAACGCTGATCCGGAGCGGCAAGATGCCCTGACGACTGCCAAGGGCGGGCTGGAACGGGTAGATTGGAGCCCAGGGCCAGGCCGCAGCGACCCGACGCCCGCAGGCGTAGCCTCGCTACGTCGAGGACCGGCGGGGAGCGAGAACGCCGATCCTGGGCTTCAAGATGCCCGTTCCAGCCCGCCCTTACTTGGATTTCTGGATATTGTAGCGCTTGATCTTGTTGTACAGCGTGGAACGGTCGATCCCTAAGAGACGGGCACAACGGCTCATGTTCCAGTCGTTTTCCACCAGGACATGGGTGATATGGGCCTGCTCCATCTGGCGCAGCGATCCGCTGAAAACAGGTGGTGGGCATTCCGGCTGGTAGAAGGGCAACTCTTCGGGCACAATCTGGTCTGATTTGCCGATGACCACCGCCCGCTCGATGGCATTGCGCAGTTCACGAATATTCCCGGGCCATTCATGCAGCATCATTTCATCCATGGCACCGCGACTTATGCGGCGCACGGCCTTGCCGGTTTCCTGAATATAGCGCAGCAGAAAATGCTCGGCCAGCAACGGAATATCTTCTTTGCGCTCCCGCAGGGGTGGCATTTCGAATGATATGACATTCAGGCGGTAGTAGAAATCTTCCCGGAAGTCCCCCGTCGCCACCGACGCCTTCAAGTCACGGTTCGTTGCGGCAATCACACGGAAATCGGCTTCCAGCGGCTGCGTGCCGCCAACCCGATAGAAGACGCGGTTCTCCAACACGCGCAGCAGATCGACCTGCATGCGCATGCTGATATCGCCGATTTCGTCCAGAAATAGCGTGCCCCCATTGGCCAGTTCCAGTCGGCCTTTCTTTGTTTCAGCGGCACTGGTAAAAGCCCCCTTCTGGTAACCGAAGAGTTCGCTTTCCATCAGATTTTCGGGAACGGCCCCGCAATTGACGGTAACAAAAGGACCGTTGCGACGGGAACTGTTGGAGTGGATGGCTTTGGCCGCCAGTTCCTTGCCGGTTCCGGTCTCGCCCGTGATCAGGATGGTGGAATCCATGGGGGCCACATCCTGAATCAGCTGGAATATGCGCTGCATGGCTACGGACTGGGCGATCATGCTTTCGAAGCGGTCCGTCGGGATAAGGTATTCGCCCTGCTGTGCCCCGTTGCCTGGCCCTACCCGCCGGGCCATAATCTCATGCAAACGCCCGCAGAGCTTGTCCGGCTGGATGGGTTTCAAAAGATAATCATGGGCCCCCTCCCGCATGCAGTCGACCGCGTTGCGGATGCTGCCGTAGGCGGCCATCATGATCGCGACGACATCCGGATCACTGGCCTTGACGCTTTTCAGAAGGCTCAGGCCGGCTTCACCATCCTCTCCGACATCGACCAGCAGAACATGAAAGCGCTGGTTGTGCATCAGGGCCAGGGCGGCATCGCCGGGCCCGGTCGTCGTGACATCATAGCCCCTTTCCGTCAGGCACTCGGCCAGTTTCTCACGGGCCCCACGCTCCGCATCGATGATCAGGATCCTGCCGGAAAAGGTCATCATTTAAATCAACCGCCATCTTAAGAGTTGAGAAGGGTCACGGCGCGTTCAACCACATTATCCACCGTAAGCCCATACTTGGCCTGCACCACCGGCCCCGGTGCCGACGCACCGAAAGTGTTCACGCCGACCATCCTGTCGGGGCCCAGGACATAGCGCTCCCAGCCCATGGGCAGGGCGGCCTCCACGGCCAGGCGTACCGTCGTCGCCGCCGGCAGAACCTTCTCGCGATAATCGGCCGGGGCCGCTTCAAACAGTTCCCAACTTGGCATGCTGACCACCCTGGCGGCCACCCCTTGCTTGTGGAGAACCGCGGCGGCCTCCATGGCCAGATGCACTTCGGATCCGCTGGCGATCAAGATGATGTCAGGCTGACCATTGCTGTCGGCTAATATATACGCCCCGCGGGCCAACCCTTCGTCCGGCGGCAGGTCCTGGCGGTCGAGAACAGGCAGTTTCTGCCGTGTCAGTACCAGCGCCACCGGCTGATCCCTGGATTCGAGGGCCTGCTGCCAGGCTTCGGCTGTTTCGCTGGCATCCGCGGGACGGATGACCGTCAACCCCGGAATGGCACGCAGGCTGGCCAGATGTTCGACCGGCTGGTGGGTGGGGCCGTCTTCACCCACGGCGATGCTGTCGTGCGTAAGCACGTAGATCACCGGCAGCCCCATGAGCGCAGCCAGACGAATGGCCGGCCGCATGTAGTCGGCAAACACAAGAAATGTTCCCCCGTAGGGACGCAGACCACCGTGCAGCCGCATGCCGGACATGATGGCCGTCATGGCATGCTCGCGGACACCGAAGCGTATATTGCGCCCGTCGTAGGATGACTTCTGGAATTCAGGCGAGCCGTCGATGAATGTCTTATTGGATGGTGCCAGGTCGGCGGAGCCGCCGACCAGGTTGGTCACCCGGGCGGCCACGGCGTTCAGCACGGTTCCCGATGCCGCCCGAGTGGCGATGGGGCCATCCTGCGGACTGAAAGCCGGCAGGCTCGTTTTCCAGCCCGCAGGCAGTTTGCCATCGATAAACGCGTCCCATTGGGATGCCTTTTCCGGATCGACGCGCCGGTAGGCTTCCAGGCGTTCGTTCCAGGCCGTTTCCAGCGTCTGTCCGCGCGTCAGACATTCACGGAAGCGGGTCTCGACATCGGCGTGCACACAAAAGAAAGCGTCATCCGGGCATCCCAGGCATTGCTTGGTGAGGCAGACTTCAGCTTCGCCCAGCGGGGCGCCGTGTGCATCGGCGGTTCCCTGCTTGTTGGGGCTGCCAAAGGCGATCTGGGTGCGCAGCATGATGATCGAAGGCCGGTCGGCTTCCTCTCGGGCCGCTTCGATGGCGGCGGCGATGGCGGGGATGTCGTTGCCGTCCTCCACTTTCTGAACGTGCCAGCGAATGGCTTCGAAACGTTGTCGGACATCCTCGGTGAAGGTGATATCGGTGGGCCCTTCGATCGAAATCTGGTTATCGTCATAAAGCACGATGAGCTTTCCCAGGCCGAGGTGGCCGGCCAGAGAGGCCGCTTCCGCACTGATGCCCTCCATCAGATCCCCGTCCCCGCACATGACATAGGTATAATGATCGACGATGGCATTGCCTTCGGCGTTAAAACG
Organism: Desulfobacterales bacterium; assembly: GCA_030066135.1. Classification (GTDB taxonomy): domain Bacteria; phylum Desulfobacterota; class Desulfobacteria; order Desulfobacterales; family UBA5852; genus JABZFP01. Next base: position 14,936 of record JASJCD010000011.1, read on the forward strand.
TGCCGCCAGGTGACGCTCGGCCATGGCCATGCCAACGGCATTGGCGAATCCCTGGCCGAGAGGGCCGGTCGTCGTTTCCACCCCGGGTGTATGACCGTATTCGGGGTGTCCGGGGGTCTTGCTGCCCCACTGCCTGAAATTTTTGATGTCCTCCAGGCTCAATTCGTAGCCGGTAAGATGGAGCAGGCTGTAGAGCAGCATGGAAGCGTGCCCCCCGGAGAGGACGAAGCGGTCGCGATCGGGCCAGTGCGGGTTGACCGGATTGTGCCTCAGATAGCTTGTCCACAGCACGTAGGCTGCCGCCGCCATTCCCATCGGGGCGCCGGGGTGACCGGATTTGGCCTGTTCGACGGCATCCATGGCCAGGGTACGAATGGTGTTGACGCACATCAGGTCGAGATCGGAACGGTTGTCGGTCTGGCCTTCACTCATCTTTTAAAGTCTCCTTTTCTCTCTTCAAGCGGCTGGCCTCCGGGGCTGCCCGCTGCGTTTCCCAACGGATGAATGGTCGCTTCTCCTCGGGTTAGAGTGCCCGCAGATATTCCGGCTTCAGCTGAACGCCGCCCCCCAGGGCACGACGGATCAATTGAAGTGTCTTTTCCTTATCGGCCGGCATTCGGGCCCGGATCGGCAGGTAGTTCGAGGCATGGTTGGCATGGAACAAACCGCGGGACATATGGGTATGCGCCAACATGGTCCCCAGTTCACGTAGCATTTCCTGAGGCTCGATCAGTTCGAACCGCTCGTCTTCGAAATCGTCATGCATCGGGGTACCCGGAATAAGCATCAGACTGAGGGCGCCCACGAATTCGGGATCGATCGCGGTCAGCACGCGGCCGGTCTCTCGGGCATGGACGTCTGAGCGTTCACGACCGGCGACACCCAGCAGCACCGTCAAAGACAGCTTTATGCCGGCCTGGCGTACTTTCCGCCCGGCAGCGATCATGCGGGCCGCATTGGCCCCTTTGTTGATTTTTTTCAGGGTGGCATCATCACCGGATTCGAGCCCCATATAAACGATCCCCAGGCCGAGATCCGCCAGGGTCTTCAGTTCCTGCGGAGACTTCATGTCGATGCTCTTGGTATTGGCATAGATGCCAACCCGCGTGATCCAGGGCAGCCGGGTTTTTATCTTCTCCAGCAGGGCGACAAGACGCTGCTGCGGGATGATCAGACCGTCCCCGTCACAGATAAACAGTCGCTTCTGTTGGCGGCCGTATTGGGCCGCAAAGGCGATGTCGGCATCAATAACCGCATCGGGTTTGATTTTAAAACGCTCACCTTTGTATGCGCCACAGAAGGTGCATTTGTTGTGGGAGCAGCCCACGGTGGCCTGCAGGAGGATGCTGTTGGCCTCGCTGGGCGGTCTGATGATGTTGCCTTCGTAATGCATGCCGCTCATTTCTTCCCGTAATCGTTTTGCCAGCTATATCCTGGGGTCGTATAATCGGCCTATGCTGATAACGGCCGGGCGCCATCCTACCCCAGTTGAGGGTGCGGAGGCAACCCGGCCCGAGGATTTAAACCGGGGCCAAGGGTTGAATACATCCGTGCGCTATTCTTATGCGCCTCGGCCCAGCCAGGTCAGGATCAGGTCATAGATCAAAGGGATGGCGATGGCGGGAAGCATATTGCCGATACGCAGGCGTTTAAACCCCAGAATGTTGAAACCGATCGCCAGAATAAGCAGCCCCCCGACCGCCGTCATCTGCTCGATCACCGTCGGTGTCAGAAAAGGTTTAAGGTAAGCGGCGGACAGGGTGATGCCCCCCTGATAGATCAATACGGCCAAGGCGGAAAAGACCACACCGATTCCCAAAGTAGAGGCAAACACGATAGAGGTGACACCGTCCAGAAGAGATTTGGCGTAAAGCGTCTGATGATTCCCGGTCAGACCGCTCTCCAGCGACCCCACGACCGCCATGGCCCCGACACAAAAAACCAGGCTGGCGGTAACAAAGGCGTTGGCAACCCCCTCCTCCGATCCGGCCAACCGGCGACCGATCAAGCGCCCCAAGCGTTCCAGACGATTCTCGATGCGCAACATTTCTCCGGCCAGGCTCCCCAGGGCCAAACTGACAATAACCAGCAGCAAGGCATCCGTCTGCAGGGCGCTTTTAGCACCGATCAGCAGAACAGATAACCCTATGGCCCCAATCACGGTCTCTTTGTACTGATCAGGAATGCCGCCTTTGAGCCCAACCCCCACGAGGCTGCCCATTATAATGGCCATGGTATTGATCAGTGTCCCCTGCACCCCAAACCTCCTGTTAAGCATTTGCCGCCCGACCCTATTGAATAAGCTCAAAAATTGCAATGCCCAACCCAGGCCTGCCGTTACCGGGTCACGACGCGGCGCTTGGCAGGGGACGCAGGCCGACGTCGGGAACCGAGCGATATATATGGTGTTTGTGTATGCGACCCAACGGCGGCGCTGCTGCCGTCGTCAGGCCGCCCCAGGTGGACCGCCATCCGAGGGTGATCGGGGGGGGAAATCCTTATCCTTCCCGTCCATCAGGAAATCGTAAAAACTGACAGGACCCGGCTGGTGAACGAAATGGCGTATATTGCGGATAAGATAGGAGGTCGTCTCGGCTTCGCCGTCATTGATGAGGCGAAATGCGAGCATGCGTTGCAGGCGTTTGTCGCTTTTATCCTTATCGGGCACCATTCGCATTACGCGCTGCAAAACCATTTTGAACGGGCCGGCACGTTTTTCTATGGCGATGAGCTTGGATTTCATTCGGGGGTTTTTACTTTCGAAGAGACTAAAATAATGATGTCAAAATAGTAAGACATAGGCCCCAGCGCGCAAGCGGACCGATCGCCGCATCCCCGGCAATACAAGCGAAACACGCCGAACCTATTGAAAAAAAAGTGATATCGTATTAATCTTTTTTGTTGATATCAGACAAACACCATCCAGGCTGAACGGCTGCATCCAGGGATATCCAATCGTAATGGACAGTGAGGCACGCCAGATCAAAAACCTTCAACGCGCCCTGGAAGAGGAGCGCCAAAGGCGTCGGGGGAATGAAAAGCGGCTCACCGAAGCCCTGACCCTGTTGCAGAAAACGCTGAAGGACCGCGAAAAATTCCGCAATCTGGTCGAGGATATCAATGCCATCATTTTTGCAACGGATCAGGATGGCATTATCGTCTATGTCAGCCCCATTATTCATGCCTATACCGGCTTTCGCCCGGACGAATGTGTCGGCCTCCCTTTTCTCGATCTGGTCTATCCGGATGACCGCGAACACCTTCGGAAAATATATCCTAAAATCGTCGCCGGTCAGTTAAAATCGACCGAATACCGGATCCGCCATAAACGCCACCATTTCTGCTGGGTCAAAGCATTTAATCGACCGACCATTACGGAAGGGGTTTTTAAAGGGCTGCGTGGTGTCATGGTGGATATCACCGACCGTAAAAAGGCTGAAGATGCCTTCCGGGACAGCGAGAGCAAGCACCAGGCCATCATCGAGAGCATCGAGGAAGGCTATTTCGAGGTGGATCTGAAAGGCAACCTGACTTTTGTCAACACGCCCCTTTGCCGCATCGTCGGGTTTTCAAAGTCCCAGTTGCTGTTTACCAATTATCGCCAATATACATCACGGCGCACAGCCCGCATCCTCTTTCGAATCTTCAATCGCGTCTTTCGGACGGGCATTTCCCTGGCCAATCAGGATTTCAATGCCACCACAAAGGGTCGCAATATAACCTTGGAAATTTCGGCCTCTCTGGTCCGCGATCGCGACGCCCGGCCCGTTGGTTTCCGCGGCATGCTGCGCGACATTACCCTGCGCAAACGGGCGGAGGCCGAACTCAAGGAACTGGAGCGGCAGCTTTACCATGCCCAGCGCATGGAGGCCATCGGCACCCTGGCAGGCGGGATAGCCCACGATTTCAACAATATTCTCATGGGCATGCAGGGCAATGTATCCCTTGTACAGATGCGCATGCCCGCGCGCAATCCCCTGACCCAGAAACTGAAAAATGTCGAACAGTATATTCAAAACGGAGCAGGTCTGACCCGCCAGCTGCTTGATTTTGCGCGCACCAAGCCGCGCCCCACCCGTATTTCGGACCTGAACTTTCTGATCCATAAAACCGCCCGGATGTTCGGCCGCACCAAAAAGGAAATTCAAATCGATTTCTCCGGCCTCAAAGCCACCTGGACGGTCAACGTGGACAGCGGACAGATCGAGCAGGTGCTGGTCAACCTCTATGTCAACGCCTGGCAGGCCATGCCGGGCGGGGGCGATCTCATCCTGACCACCCGCAATGTTGAGCTCAACCGCCAGACGGTTCATCCCTTCGGGATGAAGCCGGGTAAATATATCGAAGCCGCCGTCATCGACACGGGCATCGGGATGGATGAAATCACTCGGCAGAAAATATTCACACCTTTCTTCACAACCAAGGAAAGAGGCCGCGGCACGGGGCTGGGCCTTTCTTCGGCTTACGGGATCATAAAAAACCATGGCGGTTTTTTTAAAGTCTCCAGCCGGGTGGGGCGGGGCTCTAAATTCAGCATCTATCTTCCGGCCACCGAAGCGCCCGCGGAAAGGGAGCAGGAAAGCAATCTCGAACCCGTGCACGGCGCCGGCACGATCCTGGTGGTGGATGACGAAAAGTTCATCACCGAAATCACCCGGGAATGGCTGGGTGAACTGGGCTACGACGTCATCGAAGCGCCGTCCGGTTCGGCGGCCGTGGAGATTTACCAGGAAAGAAAGGCGGCCATCGATCTGGTCATTCTGGATGTTGTCATGCCGGGCATGGATGGCGGCGAAACCTTTGAGCGCCTGCAATCGATTGATCCGAATGTGCGGGTTCTTCTGACCAGCGGATATGGCTTCAACAAACGGGCCGAGGAAATCGTCGCCATGGGTTGCTACGGATTTATTTCCAAACCCTACAATATCCTGCAGCTATCCCAGAAAATCGGCCGGTTACTGGGTTTTTGCGACGAGTCCAGCCCCCAGAACCGGCAGCAGGTGGAATGAGGGGCCGATGAAAGCCGCGTGCGTCGACGCTTGGGGTATCAAAGCCCCGGCATGGCGGTCTCGAAAGGCCAGGCGGCGACGCCCCCTTCGATAAATTTGATATTGTCGAAGCCTTGGGCATTCAATATCCGTTGGGCCTCATAGCCGCGCATGCTGACTTTGCAATAGGTCAGGATGAGCTCGTCGCGTGGCAGTTCATGGAACCGCTCGCGCAGCTGATCCAAGGGGATATGCACCATCCTGGTATGCGGGATCCACTCCATTTTGGCTTCATCTTCAATACGCACGTCCAACAGCAGACATTCGCCCGCGTCCATCAGGGCTTTGGCCTGTAAGGGGCCGATGCCGGCAGCCAAGCCGTCCAGCTTGTTCGTTAGCACGTGTGCACATACCGCCAGCGGATCAATGGGCGGGCTGTAGGGCGGCGCGTAACCGAAATCGATATCGGCCAGCTGGTCCAGGGTCGCGCCGAAATAAATCGCGCTGGCGGCCGCATCCAGGCGTTTGGCCCCGTCGCCCATACCCGCCACTTGAACCCCCAGCACCTTGCGGTCACGTCGCGAAGCGATCATCTTGATGGCAAAGAGTCGGCTGCCCTCCATGTAATGCGGCTTGTCCTGGCCCGACCAGGTGGTAACGGCAACATCCAGATTCATTTCAGTGGCCATGCGCTCGGTAAGTCCGGTGCGGCCGATGGTAAAATCAAAAGCCCGTACAATGCTGGAACAGCCGATTCCGCTGAAGGGTGTCGGACGCCCGGCAATATGGTTGGCAATGACCCGGCCGTGCTTGTTGGCTGTCGATCCCAGAGGGACGAATAGTCGCTCGCCCACCAGCCGGTTGACAAAAAAATTGCGCACACAATCCCCGCCGGCATAGATATCGGGATCACTGGTCTGGCCGTATTCGTTGATGGTGATCCCCCCGTCACACACCAGCCCGGCCTCACGGGCCAGACGGTCGTTGGGTCGCGTGCCGACGCCGATCACCACAAGATCGGCCTCGATGGACTGGTGATCGGTCACCACGCGCTGGACATGCCCGTCACCCTCGAGCGCCGTCACCCGTTCTCCCAATACGAGTTCGACATCGTTGTCTTCCAGATGAATCTGGGACATGCGGGCGATATCTTCATCGATCGCACCGGGCATGATCTGATCCATCATTTCCACCATGGTGACATCCAATCCCTTATTGATCAGGGCTTCGGCCATCTCCAGGCCGATGAACCCGGCGCCCACGAGAACGGCCTTTTGCAACCCCCGCTCTTTGATGGTCTGCACCATGCTGGCCGCATCGTCGGGATGGGTCATGAACCAGACATGGTCAAGATCCATACCGGGGATGGGTGGCCGGAAGGCTTCGCCGCCGGTGGCCAGCACCAGCTTGTCGTAGGGCAGCTTTTTCTCCTCGGCGCTATCCAGGCACCGAACATGAACCTGTTTGGCTTCACGATCGATGGCCACAGCCTCGGTGCGGGTCAGGGTTTGAAAGCCTTTCCAGGTCCGAAAGAATTCAGGTGTGCGCGACACCCCTGCCGGGGTGTGGGTCAGCGCATTGATATTCGAAAACGTTCCCTCGACATAATAGGGCAGACCGCATGCGCCATAGGAAACCATCGCCCCCTTTTCGATCATCGTGATTTCAGCCTCAGGCATGATGCGTTTCAATCGGGCCGCTGTTTTGGGTCCGCAGGCGACACCGCCGACAATCAGAACACGCAGGTTCGCTGACATGATTCATTATCCTTTCAATTGGCGTCTTGGATGATGATGCGTCCGAATGGGTTCGGGATAACCTCTCCACTGGAAGGTTTTCGTATGGATGCGCTTGGTGCGTACCAAATAAAAAAGTAGAATGCCTTCCATGACAAAACCTGTCAATGCTTTAAATTAATATATAATGTCAGGAAATTCGTGCCGTTTAATGTCGTCTTCCCCATCGCCAGGCTAGCGCTCTCTATATCACTTTAGCGTTCAGCAGATCCTCACCCGCATGCGGCCATGGCAAAGCTTGCTCCAGAGCGGTCGATACCCTATCAACCATCTTCCAACCAGGGAGGCCAGGATGCGCATTCAATTTCAAACCATCGTTGCCGCGACCGACCTTTCCGAACCATCGAACCACGCCATTCGGCAAAGCGTTGCCCTGGCACGCGAATTTCAATCGCGGCTGCTGATCTGCCATGTCATCGATCTGCCGGCCCCCTCCATGTATGGTGAGGCCTACCTGGCACCGGAAGAGCACCTGAACCGCAATTTGGACCACGCCCGTCGGCACATCGATGAAATGATGTCGGCTCAGGAAGTCCGGTGGGAGCCCAGAATCTGCGTGGGGCAGCCCGCCGAAGAAGTCGACCGCATCGCCCGGGAAGACCAGGCCCAGATGGTGATCACCGCCACCCATGGGCGCAGGGGGCTTAAGCGACTATTGCTGGGCTCGGTAACCGAAAGGCTTATGCGCACCCTCCCCTGCCCCCTTCTGGTGGTACGAGGGGACGCGCAGGCGCCTGAGCAACTGCCCGAAAGCGCGATACGGTTCAAACGCATTTTAGTGGGATGCGATTTCAGCCCCGACGCCGATCTGGCGCTACAGCACGCCCTCAGCCTGGCTCAGGAGTTCGAATCCGAACTGCACCTGGCCCATGTCATCGAAATGCCGACTTATACCGACCGCCTCCGGCCCGTGTTCGAACACCGCCGTTCTTCAACCAGCGAAATAAAAACGTTCATGCAGGAAAAACTCGATGCGCTCATTCCGCAGGAGGCACGTCACTGGTGCCGCGCGTCCACCGTGATGCTCGAGGGCCAGCCCTACGCCCAATTGTTGCAGTATGCCTCACAGTCTGAAATCGATCTGATTGTTCTGGGAACACGAGGCCATGGGGTTATTGATACCATGCTCATCGGTTCGACCACCGACCGTGTCATCCGTCGCGCGACTTGCGCGGTCTTTTCGGTTTCCCCGCAAACACAGGCCGCAATGACCTGATCCGGATAATACCTCGGAATCCGGGTCTGCGCTTTAAACTTTGTGGCTGTGGATGGCAATCCGGGCGCGCCATAGATGCATCGACAGGGTCGAACCCGGCTTCTCAACTGTGAAGAAACAAGGGGCGCAAAGCAACTGAATCTCCTCCAGTAGAGTTGGAGGCATCAACTATCCCCCCCCC
>JASJCD010000240.1 GCA_030066135.1 Desulfobacterales bacterium
TAGGTTCCTGTCTCGGTCGATTTCAAATTGTATCGGCATAGGAATAGTGGAAGCGGTTGAATTGTAGCGTCCATCTTATCGAAAACGAATTAAAGATCAAATGGTTTTATTCCGGCTCTAAAGATTGAGAGCCCATAATTAGTACCGTTAGGCACTGATATTCTTACTGAGAATGAACCTGTCCTGTGAAGCCCCCTCCCCCTTACGCACTTTAGAATTGATTTGGGAGTGTGGCAGACAGGAGGTAAGCATTCGATATCCTGAATCCATCTGCTCTCGATCTTAATTTATGAATGCTATAGGCCTTTTAATCTTGTTGAACATAGCGGCGTTGCATCTGAAGTGTAGCGCAATAAAAAAAACCGGCGGCCTCCATCCGGAAGCCGCCGGCTGTCATTTTACTTCTAATTGGGAGCCTAACTAACCCCCTGCCATCAAGCCTCTTCGATCTTCTCGGTCAGATCGGGCAGGAACTCCAGGATGTCGGCCACGATGCCCACGTCGGCCACCTGGAAGATGGGCGCCTTGGCGTTCTTGTTGATAGCCACGATGAAGGGATTGCCTTTTATGCCGCCCATGTGCTGGAACGAGCCGCTAATGCCGCAGGCCAGATAGACCTTGGGCTTGACTGTCTGACCCGAAGTGCCCACCTGGCGGGCCTTGGCCATCCATTTGGCATCCACGATGGGACGCGAGCAGGAGACGTCCGCCCCCATGGCCTTGGCCAGGTCGAAGGCGACCTCGATATTGTCCTCGTCCTCGACACCCCGGCCGACGGAGACCAGCACTTCGGATTTGGTGATGTCCACGTCACCCGCTTCGGCTTCCACGATTTCAATGAATTTGCGCGCGGTGGCCGTATCGCCGGCCTCACCGGATTTGTCCACCACCGTGCCGCCGGCGGAAACATCCTCCGCGGCGAAAACGCCGGGTCGCAATGTCAGCACGGCACCGGCCGAGGCGTCGCAATCCACATGGGCGCTGACAGCTCCGCCGTAAGCCTGGCGCACGAGTTTGAGCGTGTCCCCGTCCGCCCCCTCGATATCGACCACATCGGCCGCGAAGGCCGAATCGAGTTTGACCGAGAGCCCCGGCGCCAGATCCATAGCAAAGTGCTCGTGGGACAGCAGCACGATGCCGTCGGCCGGCAGGATATTAACGAGGATCTTGCGGGTGATTTCGGCATCCGGGTAAGCCAGCGCGTCACTGGCCACTTTCCAGACTTCGCTGTAGCCGGCGGCGGCCTTGTTGCAGACATCGTCCAGACCGTCCGGAGCGCCCGCCACGATGGCCGTGGGGTTAGCGCCCGCATCGATTTTCTTGGCCGCGGCCAGCAGTTCCATGGCCGAATCGTCGAGTTCGCCATCCTTGTGCAGGATATAAGCAAATAGCTGCGCCATTATTTGAGCCCTCCTTTAGCCTTCAACATTTCGATCAGTTTCTCGATGATCTCGTCGGTATCGCCTTCCAGCATCTCGGCGCCCTCACCCATATCCGGCAGGAAGTAGTCCAGGCGCTTGACCTTGGCGGCCACCGCACCGGCATCGAGCCCCAGGTCGCCCGCGCCCAGGGTGGGGATCTCCACCGAGGCCACCTTGCGGATGCCGCGGATGCCCACGTAGCGCGGTTCGTTGATGCCGGTCTGGATCGAAAGCACACAGGGCAGCGCGATTTCATGCATTTCCTGGTTGCCGCCTTCGATCTCGCGGCCCACCGTGATCTTGTCGCCGTTCACATCGATCTTGTTGACCAGCGAGGCATAGGGTACGTCCAGCATGGCCGCCAGCATCCCGCCCACCTGGGCGGCACCGTCGTCCGCCTGGGCGCCGGTCAGGATCAGGTCGTAGCTGCCCTGGTCCACGGCCGCCTTGAGAATCGTGGCGATCCCCCGACCGTCGGCGCCCTCGAAGGCGTCGTCGCTTAACAGGATGCCCTTGTCGGCGCCCATGGCCATCTCGCGGCGCAGGACTTCCTCGGATTCATCATCCCCCACGGTGACCACGGTCACACTGCCACCGGCCTTGTCTACGATCTGCAGCGCCTCTTCCACCGCGTAATTGTCCCACTCGTTGACCGAGTACACCAGATCATCGCGTTCGATGTCGTTGCCGGCGCTGTTGAGCTCGATCTCATTCTCGGAAGTGTCCGGCACCCGTTTGACACACACCAAAATTTCCATTGTTTTCCTCCCGACCCCATATTGAATTATGCGTTTTCTTCCGCCGGCTGCGGGATGTCTCAACCGGCCCGGGGCCGCCGTCATCACGGTCCCGCGAATGTCTCTTGTCAGGCGACCGTATGCCGGTCCACCAGTTCACACAGATCGATCGCTTCCAGCTTGCCTTCCATTCCGGCTACCTTGATGGCATCCTCCATATTGACCAGGCAGAAGGGGCAGGCCGTCACGATGACATTGGCACCGGCGGCGGCGGCCATCTGGACCCGCAGCACCCCCATGCGCTGTTCTTCTTCCGGCTCGTAAAAAAGCATCAAACCGCCGCCGCCGCAACAGAAGGAGCGGTCCCGGTTTTGGAGCATCTCCACCCGCTCGAGCCCGGAGATGGCATCCAGCAGTTTACGCGGCGCTTCGTAGAGGCTGTTGTGGCGTCCCAGATAACAGGGATCGTGGTAGGTGTAAACCTTGCCGTCCCCGTTGGCCGCCGATAACTTGAGCACGCCCTTTTTAATTTTCTCCAGCAGGACCTCGCTGATATGGCGCACCGGCGGCAGGCCGTCGTAGTCGTTCTTGAGGCAGTTGTAGGCATGGGGGTCGGCGGTGACGATCTGCCGGGCCCCGCTTTCCAGGATGGCGTCCGTGTTCTGCGCGCGCAGATCCTGGAAAAGCATTTCTTCGCCAAAGCGCCGTACATCGTGCCCGCTGTCCTTTTCGTCTTTGCCCAGGATACCGAAATCGACGCCGGCGGCATCCAGGGTCTTGGCCGTGGCCTGGGCGATCTCCTGCATGCGGTCGTCATAGGATGATATACTGTCGACGAAATAGAGCGTTTCGGCTTCCGCGCCCTTTTCCAAAAGTTTGACCGGGCACTCTTCGGCCACCGCCTTGACCCAGGCCGAACGCTTCTTCTCGACCTTGCCCCAGGGGTTGCCGCGTTTTTCCAGGGCCCGCAACGGTTTCTGCAGCGACTGGGGCACATTGCCGTCTTCCACCATGCCACGGCGCAGATCCACGATCTTGTCGATGTACTCGATGCCCAACGGGCATTCCTGCTCGCAGGCGCCGCAGGTGGTGCAGGACCAGATCTCGTCCTCATCGTAAACGTCGCCGATCAGGCGATATTCGTCGTCCTTGGTCTGATCGGCACCCAGCAGCGGAAAATGGTTGAAGGCATAATCACGCCCCTTGATGGAAATAAACCGCGGCGAAAGGGGGCGCTTGACCGCATTGGCCGGGCAGTGGTCGGAGCAGCGCCCGCAGTCGGCACAGGAATAGAAATCAAGCACATGCTTCCAGGTAAAATCCTGGTACTGCTTGACACCGAAGGATTCCAGGTCGTCCAGCTGGTCATCGGCAACGCCATGCAGCACCGGTTTGATGTTGCCGCGCTCCAGGCGCATGAAAAAGACATTGAAAAGCGAGGTGATGACATGGAAGTGCTTGCCCAGAGGCAGAAAGCACAGAAAGAAGAAGAAAGTGATATCATGCACGAAGTAGGCACCGATGTGCAGGCTTTGAAGCTGGGTAATGGGCGTGTCCACCAGCATGTTGCGGAAGATCCAGGCCAGGGAACCCGGCGCCAGGAATTCGGCCGGCTGCAACTGCTGGATCTGGGCCGCCACCAGACTGGCCTCGAACAGGCTTTCGGAAATCATGAGCGTCGCGATAAGCGCCAGCACGAATACGGCCTCACCGGTGTGGTCCTTGCCATAGCGTTTGGGCACGGCATAGCGTTCCGGTTTGAAAATCCCACGGCGCACGGCGGCCACACAACAGGCCAGCAGCACGGCCGTGGCCGCATAATCCTTGAGCACGGCGTAGACATGCCCTGCCGCGCCGCCAAAGCCCGGGAAGACGAACCCGTCCCAGAAGCCCAGGAAAACCAGCGTGGTGGAGCGCACGCTCAAGATAAGGAAGCCGGCAAAGATGATGATGTGCAGGACACCGGCCGTCATGTAGCGCGGCTGACGCCACTGGGCCAGCCAGATTTTGAGCACCTTGATCACGCGCCCCAAGATTCGATCCCAGCGGCTGTCCGGTGCGGCCGTGAGCATCGGATCGAGGCGGCGTTTCATGATGAAAACAAACGCCGCCGTGCCGACCAGTGGGATCAGAACGGCAAAAAGGGCCACTGGTATGTGAAAGAATTTGTAATGTGCAGGCGACAACAGAGCGGGTTCCATAACCATCTTCCCCCTTGGCAATGATGATGACCAAATCAACTGAATGAATACTCATTCATTTTATAGGAGCTGTCTGCGTTCGTCAAGGATTTTCCTGCCCGCGCGCTTATTTTTTCCATCAGCGCCGGCGGGGTTGATGCAGGCTTTGCGGAACTGAGAACAAGGTCCGATGAACTGAACAGAATTGGATTGGTTGCCGCATTGACCACGAACACGATGGCGTCGGCAGAATACAATAAATTGCCTCCGAGGTCCAATGCCGAATGGACGCTTGACAAGCAAAGTCATTTAAAATAGTGAATAAATTCAGCTTCATCTCACGCCACCGCACAATTACCGGAGGCGGCATCGAACCTCCACCCATTATTCCGACGCTGCTGTCGTAAGGGCCCTAATGGCCGTATGCAGCGCTTTTCTGCCTGGTATGGCCGAAAGCCGCTTGCGTCTGTCAGGCAGATTTACCTAATTCCCATAAGGAGGCCGAAGTGACCCCACCCACCCCGTATGCCGACAAGCCCTGGCTTTCGAACTATGAATCCGGCGTGCCGGCGCAGATCGACTATGAAGACGTCTGCCTGCCCGTGTTTCTGGACCGCTCGGCGGAAGAATTTCCCGAAACCATGGCGCTGCTTTTCCAGGGCTACCGTGTCAACTACCGCCAGTTGAAGGAAATGGTGGACCGGTTTGCGGCCTGCCTGCACGCCATGGGCATCCGGCAGGGCGACAGTGTGGCCATTTTGCTGCCCAATGTCATTCCCTGCGTGGTCGCCTACTACGGCATTCTCAAAATCGGCGCCCGTGCCGTGATGAACAACCCCCTTTATTCCGATCGCGAACTCGAACACCAGTTCAACGATTCGGGCGCCAAACTGCTGGTCACCCTCGATCTTCTGGTCAAACGCATGGTGGCCCTGCGCCCCCAGACGCAGATCAAGACCATCATCTACACCTCCATCGGCGACTACCTGCCATTTCCCAAAAACCTGCTGTTTCCGCTGGTGGGCAAGAAAAAAGGGCTGGCCGCCGATGTGGCCCCGGCGGCCGACCTGTATCAATGGAAAGCCCTGCTGGCCAAATATCCCCCCCAGCCGCCGGTCGTCGAACTGGCCATGGATGACATCGCCATGCTGCAGTACACGGGCGGCACCACCGGCGTCTCCAAGGGGGTCATGCTGACCCACGGCAACCTCAGCCGGCAGATTCAGCACATTCGGGCCTGGTTCCCGAAATTCGCCCGGGGGGAGGAGATCATGCTGGGGGCCCTTCCCTTTTTCCACGTCTTTGGTCTGTCGGTGGCCATGAATTTTGCCATTTACATGGGCTGGGGCGACATCCTCGTGCCCAAGCCCCAGCCGGAACCGCTGCTGGAAACCATCGGCAAGTTCCGCCCCACCTTCGCGCCCCTTGTGCCGACCATGTACATCGGCATGCTGAGCCAGCCCCAGATAAACCAGACCGACCTTACCAGCATCAAGGGCTGCTTTTCCGGCAGCGCCCCGCTGCCGATCGAGGTCATCCGGGATTTTGAAGGCAAGACCGGGGCGGTGATCGTCGAAGGCTTCGGGATGACCGAATCCTCCCCGGTCACACACATCAACCCCTTTGGCGGCCAGCGCAAAGTCGGCAGCATCGGCATCCCCATTCCCGACACCGAGGCCCGCATCGTCGATCTCAATGACCCGGCCAAGGAAATGCCCATCGGTGAAACCGGTGAACTCGTTGTGCGTGGCCCCCAGGTAATGCAGGGCTACTGGCAGCGGGAGGATGCCACGGCCGAAACCCTCGTGAACGGCTGGCTGCATACCGGCGACATCGCCATGATGGACGAGGAAGGTTATTTTTTTATTGTCGACCGTAAAAAGGACATGATCATCTCGGGGGGCTACAATGTTTACCCGCGCGATATTGAGGAGGTGCTTTTCGAGCACCCCAAAATCGCCGAGGCCACGGCCATCGGCGTGCCCCACCCCAAACGCGGGGAGCAGGTCAAGGTGTTCGTGGTGCTCAAACCCGATGAGACCGCCACGCCCGAGGAGATCCTCGAATTCTGCAAGGACAAGCTGGCCGCCTACAAGCTGCCCACCGAAGTCGAATTTATGGGCGAACTGCCCAAGACCAACGTGGGCAAAGTGCTGAAGAAGGATCTGCGCGCCGAAGAACTGGCCAAGCGCGGCCAGTAGGCAACGGCATCCCCGAGATCGCTTAAAGTCTCGAAAATGATTACGGCGGCGAAGCCCCATTGGCTTTGCCGCCAGCCTCCATCCTTCGCCCGAGAAACCCTGCCCAGCACCGCCCGCAATATGCCTAACGGCCTGGGACAGCCCGCGCAAGGGTTGTGCATATTTCAGGTCTTAAAACCCCTTTGTCTCACGCGCCGAACATCGGCGTATCGAACGGACAAGGCTCGCGGATTTGATTGATCTCATCCCAAAAAGACCGCAAATGGGCGCGTTTCATTTTGCGTTTTGACCTCTTTATTCGCCGTCGGGATCGCTATCGGAATCGGTGTCGACGCTGTTTCGCCCCTTTATTTCCTCCTCGAGACCCGATACCGATCCCGACCCTGATTCCGAAAAGGACCGCCTGCGTCATCCAAGAAGAGGCCGGGTGGGATCAACACGCCTGCTCGTTCCAGCAAGGCCCCGAGAACCCTCCGGACATGCAAAAAGAAAGGCCGCGGGGTTGCCCCCGCGGCCTCATCCTCCCAGTATCGACTTCTCGACCGTCAGAACGCAGCGCTACTTCGCTCCGAAGGCATCCTCAGATATCTCGACCGCCGCACCGTTATTATTGAGGATGGCGTTCATCTTGCCGAGCGTTATGGGAAGAACCGAGTTGATAAAGTATTCAGCCGATTTGAGCTGTCCTTCGTAAAAGGCCACATCCTTCTTTTTAGCTTTTTCAAGCTTTTGGGCGGCAACGCTGGCCCGCCACAGCAGCTGCCAGGCCATGGCCACATCGCCGCAGACCTCCATAAACGGGTGGGCGTGGGCGAAGGCGTTCAGCACCTTATCGGACATGGCGGTGGCCCCCATGTGCATGGCGACCTCCCCCAGCTTGTTGGCCACGGACTCGGCCTTCCGGGCCATTTCCGCCGTGGCTT
>JASJCD010000241.1 GCA_030066135.1 Desulfobacterales bacterium
GGAAACACCACGGGCGCCAGTTGATGGTAGACGGATCCGTCGCCGATAAGCTCCCAGTCCGGCAGATAGACCGGCTGCCGGTGAAAGGGAGCGTGGGTACTTACGAGAACATAGCGGATGAAGAGGGGCCCCTTATAGGGCCGGATCTCGCGCCGGTAGATCCGGTCCAGGACAAACTGGTCGGGCATGGGCGCGAAGCCGAAAGCCGGGCCGCGATAGTCGAAGTCCCGGGCATGATATTCACGCTGGTAGCTGAAATAGCGGCCTTCGGGCCAGGGCATCGTCGTGCCCGGCATGATCGAAAGGGTGCGGTAACCCGCCCGCTCGAAATAAGAGGCCAGGGGTGGCACCCGACTGGCAACCAGATAAGCGTAGCGCAACTGGTCGGACAGCCAGACCCCGCTTTCCAGCGTACCGAACGCCAGCCAGGAGGCGCCGCCGAAGGTCGGCGAGTGCAGGTAGCGGGAGTAGATCGTGTAGCCCTCACGCTTCAGGGTGGCGGCCAACCGCTGGATCGACGGTGCGAACGTCTGCCAGTGTGCGGGTTTCTTGAACAGGGTCTGGCCGTAGGATTCGATCAGGAACAGATAGACATTGCGGCCCTGGAGGTCTGTCAGGGGCGCTTCGTAGGCCGGGATGCGTTCGGCGGCCATCTGAACGGCAGCGAGCCCGCGGCGACGAATCTCGCGGATATTGCGCATGAAGGCCACTTCGGCCGCCAGCCGGGGCGTAAAGGCCGTGGCCGGCGGTGGCAGACGGACGGGATAGTGGCCGCTCTGATAGGCGCCCACCGCCAGGGCCAGCACCAGGGTCAATCCCGCGAATCCGCGCCGGGCCGCCGGGTAATGAAAAAAGGTCCCGGCCGTTTGCAGGGACCGCCACAGGGCCCAGAGCACGGCGGCGGTCAGGGCCGCCGTCAGAGCGGCATAGAGGGCCAAGCGCACCGGTGGAAAGGAGTTGGCCAGGAGATGCGCCAACCCGGGCAGATAGCCGACATCCATGTACAGGTTGAACGGCCGGTTAAAATAGGCCGGCATGATGACGTCCCCCAGGCGAAACAGACGTCCGAAGACCAGCAGAGCCATCAAGGGCAGGATAACCGGGGCACGAGCCACCCGACCGATCCAGGCCAGCGCACAGAGCACCCCCAGAAGTCCCCAGACTTCCAGGGACGGTCGCAGCAGCTTGAAGGACAGCAGCGGAGCCGCGGGGAAGTCGAAATTGATGAAAACATTCAGAAAACCCCAGGCCAGCAAAAAGGTTGCCAGGTTGGGCCGCTCCAGTGATGGCGGGAAGTGCGCACTCACGATGCAACCACCTTTTGAACGGCGGACATCGCGCGGCGGCGGGTTGGCCGGGATGAGGCCAGTGATTCCAGGAAAAGCGACAGGCGCGTCATGCTGTCGGCCCAGCCGGGATGGCATTCGAAGCGCCGGCGGGCGGCCAGCCCCATCTGCCCGAGTCTGGTCCGATCGGCGTATAGTCCCTCCAGGGCCCGGCACACCGCGGCGTGGTCGCCGCGTCGCACGAGGTAGCCGTTGACACCGCTGCTGACCAACTCGCCGGTGGCGCCTTCCCGGGCGCCGATGACCGGCAGACCGAAGGCCTGGGCCTCGAGGGTGGCCATGCCGAAGCCTTCGTAGGCGTAGGGCATGCATAAAACCTGCGCCCGGTTGAACTCCGCCGTCAGGGCCGCTCCCTCGCGGGGCCCCACCAGCTGAATCCGGTTTACCAGACCGCGCGCCTCGAGTACCTGTCGCACCCGCCGCACATGGGCCCCATCCATGTCCAGGCGGCCCACCACCCGCAGCGACCAGGCGTTGCGGGGTAATCCGTCCAGGGCCTGAATCAGGGGCAGCAGGCCTTTGCGGGGAATGAGGTTGCCCAGAAACAGCAACCGCAGGGGGCCGCGCGCCAGGGCGCGGGCGGTAATGGCTTCCGGCACCGGGGTGCCATCCAGGCGATCACCCCCCGGAGGCGCTACCACATGCGGGCGATTGGCGGCGGTCAGACGCCAGACCGTATCCCGGGTGGTGCGTGAGTTGAAGATAAAGCCGTCCACTCCGTCCAGGTAGCGTTTTTCCACCCGTCGCAACAGCCGATTGCACCAGACCGCACGGGGCTCGTCGCAAAGCACCTGGTGAACCACCGTGACAACGGGGCCGTGATGGCGGTCGCGCCGCGCATTGAATCGGATCAGGGAAGGATGGCACAATTCGTCCTGGAGCAGCAGATCCAGCCCCTGCATATTACCGGGCAGCATCCAGTTGAGGGCCAGGCGTCCCGGGTAATTTTTGGCCGGAAGGCTTGTCACCCGGACCCGGTGCCCGCGTGCCTCGAGCGCCGTCACCATCTGCCGATCGTAGAGGTAGCCGCCGGTAAGGGTGTCGAGGCGGCCATAGATGACAAGCCCGATATTCACCGGAATTCCTCCCGGTAGGACGCCCAGGCGTCCGTGTCTTCCCAGATGCGCACCTCGATCGCGGTGAGGTGATGCGGTTGCAGGTCCGCCGCCAGACGCTCGCAGAAGCAGCGGCTGAAATGCTCGATACTGGGGTTGAGCCCGTCAAATTCCGCCAGCGTGTTGAGCATTCGGCCGCGATAATGCGTTACGCATCGATCCACGAGCTTCTCCAGGCGTTCGAGATCGGCAATATAGCCGTGCCGGTCGAGTTCCCCGGCCTGCAGACGCACTTCCACGCGGTAGGCATGCGCGTGGGGATCGTTTTCGGGCCCCCAGTCTCCGCCCACCAGAAAGTGACGCGCCTCGAAGGCGCGGCTAAGACTCAGGGTGTACATGGCGAGCCTCCTTTTCGTCGTCGGCTGGTGTGGCTCAAGCCTTCGGCCAAGTTGGCCACCGCGGCCAGAACCGCCCCACCCGGGCACGATATTGATGGTAGGGCCGGCCGAACCGCGCCGCCAGCAGCACTTCCTCCTGGGCCGTGCGGCGCGCCTGATGGCAACCGAAACAGACCAGGCCACCCAGTACCAGGGGACTGGGGCAGGTCAGAAACAAGCCCAGGTAGATCAGCCCCATGCCGGTGACGATCGGGTGTTGCAGCCAGCCGAATATGCCGCCGGTTATCAGCTTCCGACTCTGCCCCCGGGAATCGAAGGTCGTCTGCCGCCGCAGGGCGACCACGGCGGCCAGCACCACCGCATTGCCCAGCACAAGACAGCCCCCGCTGGCCAATGCCAGCCAGATCGGCGCCCCCGCACCCGGCGGAAGAAGATAATAGCCGATGGCCGGCCACACCGCGGCGGCCAGACAGAGCAGCAGGCCGCCAAGGGCCAGCGACGGCAGCACCAGGTCCGTTAAGCGATCGGGAGCCGTCGGGAGCGATGCCTCGCCGTGCGCCGCAACACGGCGGCGTGGCCGCATACGCCGGACGGAAACCGGGCTGGGTACCGGTAAGGCCACCAACAGGGCCATCTGCAACGCACAGGTCCCCCCCACGAGAAGACGCACTGCCGGCATTGCCAAAGGAATTCCCTCCATGCCTCCATCCTTGCGCCGATTCAATCCCCGTCAGTCCGGTGCGGCCCCGTAGGTCAAGAGCACCTGCAGCGTTTCCTGAGGACGGTCGGCGATCTGCTCGAGTGCCCGCTGGGCTTCATCGATGGCGAAGCGGTGAGTGATCAGCCGGGAGGGCTGCACGCGGGCGAGCATCGCCAGGGCCGTGTTCAGACGACGGCGCGCGGTCCAGCGCGCGCTGTGGATTGGATCGATGGTGCTGACCTGGCTTGCCATCAGCTGAATCCGCTGCCGGTGAAAACGCCCGCCCAGATCAATCGGCGCCGCCTTGGTCCCATACCAGGATCCCACGACGATGCGGGCCCCGAAACCGGCCCAGGCGATGGCCGTATCGAGCATCGACGGCTGCCCCGAGAGTTCGAAAACCAGGTCGGCCCGGCCGTCGGCGTCCAATCGCTCGAAAAAGGCGGCAGCCTCACGATCGAAATCCGGTTCCGCGCCGCTCCATACGGCCCCCGCGCCCAGATCACGCGCGGCCTGCCGGCGCAAGGGCCAGCGTTCCAGCGCCGCCAGGGCACCGAGGGGGTAACCTGCCAGCAAGGCCGTGGTGAGCAGACCGATCACCCCCTGGCCCAGGAGCATGACCTGCTCGCCAAGCAGCGGTCGGCCGTCCATCACCAGGTTGACGGCCGTCTCCATGGACGCCAGAAAAACGGCGTCTTCGTCGGGCAGTTCCGGAGGCAGCCGGATCAGCTCATCCGCTGGGGCCAGATAATGACTCTGGTGGGGACGGAAGGCGAAAACCCGTTGTCCGATCCAGCCCGAAGAGACTTGCGCGCCGGCCGCCACGACCTTTCCAACGCTGCTGTAGCCGTAGGCCAGGGGATAGGTGAAACGTTGACCGGCGTAGGACGGGAGCGTTGCATCCACCGGCAGGTCGGCCGGGATGCGGCCCGTGAAGACCAGCATTTCGGTTCCAGCGCTGATGGCCGAGCAGCGGGCCTCGACCAGTAACTGTTCCGGCCCGATGTCGGGCAGTGCTTCTTCCCTTAGGGCGCATTTCAAAGGGGCCGTATAATACAGGCAACGATTGTTCATGGCTTCGACCAGACCGGCCGGGCCCACAGGATCAGGTCGTCGCCCAGACGGGCATAGCGGACCCCGGTCAACTGCATGAAGGCATTGGTGCCGTTGGTCGGCGCGGCCAGTACCTGGAGCCCTCCGATCAGTTTAGGGGCGATCGTGACGATAAACAGATCCACCATCTGCGACTGCACAAAACTGGTGATCACACGGGCACCGCCTTCCACCATGAGGCGCTCGATCCCCTTGGCGTGCAGTAATCCCAGGGTTTGCGGTATATCCAGGCGCCCGCTGCGGGCATCCCGCGGGCAGGTAAACACTTCGGCGCCCGCGCGGGTCATGTCCATCACCCGCGCCGGCGGGGTGTCGGCGGCGCCCACCAGCCAGGAGCGACGGGGGCCTCCCTGGAGCAATCGGGCGTCGTGCGGCGTTCGCAGGCGGGAGTCCAGAACCACCGGCCGCGGATGCGGCCCTTCGACGAGTCGCACGCTGAGTTGCGGATCATCCGCCAGCACGGTCTCGATACCCACCAGGATACCGTCGTGCAGCGCCCGCAGGGTATGGGTCATGCGCATGGCATCCGGACTGCTGATCGGCAATGGACGGCGATTGCGTGTGGCAATACTGCCGTCGATGCTCTGCGCGTAGCTGACCGTCACAAAGGGCCGCTGCGAATGCCGGCAGGCGTCCGTCACACCCGCCAACTGGCGTTCGAGGTCTTCCACGGCAAACGGGGGCGCAGGGTCAAACATGATCACTCCCTATCGGTCGTTGGCGGCCAATGCTGGCGCCGCGGTCAAGTCACATCGAGTCGCCGCTTCGGTTGTGCAACGGCCAGCGGCCGCAGCCAGCGCATCAGCAACCCGGCCCCGGCGGCGATCAACACCAGGTCGCGGGCCCGCATAATCAGGCAGGCCGCCATGGCCACCGTCGGATCGCCGCCCAGGCCGGCGAAGGCTGCCACCTGACCAGCTTCCAGGATCCCCCAACCGCCGGGGAGGGGCACCAGAAAGGCCAGGCGGGCCGCCACGGCCAGCGTCAGCAGTTCGGGGGCCGACAGCGAAACGCCCAGAAAAGCGTAGATCAACCCGAGTTCTGCCAGAAAGGCCCCCCACTGCACCGCGGCCGCCAAGGCATACCATCTCAGGTGTCGCGGGGTCAGAATAGGGGCCGCCCGGGATTCGCTGGCCTGCACGAAATCGATCAGCCGCGCAAGCTTGCGCGACCATCCGGTTCGCCGTCCCCCCCAGGCGACCAGCCGGCTGACCGGGTGGCACCCCAGGGCCATGGCCCCCAGCAGCAAAGCGGCACCCAACCCCACGCCCGCCGTGATTGCCAGGGCCGGTTTAACAGCTGCAGCTTCAGGCGCCAGCATCCGCAGCACGCCGATTGCAGCGATCGAGAGAAAAAGCAAGTTGCCCGCCAGTTCGACCAGTCGGTCGACGGCCACGGCGGCCGAAGCCGCCGTCGGAGGGACCCCATGCTTTGCGGTTAGACAATACACCTGAAGCGGCTCCCCGCCGAATTGCGGTCCCGGGGTAACATAGCTCAGCGTGTTGGCCCCCATACGATAGAGGATCAGCGATCCGAAAGGAACCGGGAACTGCAGCTGGTGGAGAATGAAGGACCAGCGCCAGCACATGGCCGCCAGAATAAAGATGTTGAGCACGCCGAACAGCAAGCCCTCGCGCCATCCCCAGCGCGCGATGGCCGTACCCACGGCGGTCAGGGAAAGATCACGCCAGGACCAGACCAGCAGGCCGATGACCACCGTGATGATCAGGCAGCGTATGCCGTTCGTCCTGAGGGTCGAGGGTCGTGTGCGTGATGGCATCGGGATGCGCTTTTCCATGTTACTGCCTCTGAGCCGAACCCTCGCGCCGCGCACCGACACGGTAAGCGGAATCAGCGCGCCGCCCGACGGGGCAAAGCACAGGGTTGAGTGGGAAACGGGCGGTTGCGTTTGGTTCGTTTTCGTTCCCGGGGAAAGAAAATGAACAAACGGAATTAAAATACCTTACCCCGGATCGGTAGAACCTCTCCGGGTCCTCCACCAAAAGTGGCGGGCTTCGATCAGAGCTGAAGACGGCCTGCGGATCACCTGAGAAAAAAGGCATCTTCCGGCCGCCACAGCGAAACGTCGCCGGTACCGGTCATTATCAACACAGCGGCCCCTGCCAGGGTCATCATCAGGAATGGCGTCGGCCCGGCCACGGAGGCCTGGTGGGCCAGTGCCAGGCTCAACGCAAAAGCCGCCGTGCGGCCCGCCAGGCCGCCGATCACCATGAGCCCCAGTCCCATCAGCAAGGCGGTGAACAAGGGTGGGGCAACCGGCATACCATGAATAAAAAGCCCTCCACTTACCAGCAGGCCGACCCGCAGCAGGGGTGGTATCTTGGCGACGAGGGTGCGCAGCACCCGCTGACAGCGGCGGATCGCCGCTTCGCGGAGATCTCCGCAGGCAATCATCCAATCCCAGACAAATCCCATGATGAGGGGCGTTAGAAAAAGGGGCGCCAGCGCATGGATCACGTTATAGGCGAAGAGTGGCAGCATGGCAATGCCCACGAACCCCATCTGCACGCCGGCGACCAGACGGGCAAACGTTCGCGGACCGGCCGGTCGGTTCCAATACCCCTGACGACGCCGGTACCAGAGGCCAAAACGGAAGACATAGAAAGCCACGCCGGCCAAAAGGTAGTAGGGTGGCAGGCGCTGGGCGCTTACGGCTACGATACAGGCCACGAGCATCCCCAGGGCGTCGGTATGGAGGTCGAGCGCCTGCCCCAGGCGTGTCGGGGATCCATAACGACGGGCCCAATAGCCGTCGAGACCGTCCAGCAGCGCGGCCAGCAGGTACAGACACCCCGGCCACCAGGTCCAGGC
>JASJCD010000242.1 GCA_030066135.1 Desulfobacterales bacterium
CTTTAAGAATCGATTTGCACCCGTCGACCGCCGGGCCGGGCTGTATGATTCGCTGCACCATTATTGCTCGAAAAAACAAATCTGATCATTTTTTTAACAACGATTCACGGATCGTCAAATGCTCATGGGCAAGGTGGGCGCCGGTGCTTTGCAAATGGCGGGCGGCGGCGGCGAATGCCTTGGGGACGCGGCGGTATTAATTACCATGGTCGCCTGATGACGTTCGGCCGGGCCATGATATCCGAGGCCTGCGCGGTGGACTGGGGGGTTTCCGCGGCCATGGCGGTGTTCCCCGCTTTGCTGGCTGCCTCGCCTATTTTTATACATGGCGGTGAGTCCCCGCGTTGCGGGATTCTGCAGCGGGTCTTTTTCGATTGGGGTGCAGCGTGAGCCGGCTTTGGACATAACCCTGGGGTCCCTGCCCTACGCACCGCATACATACGGCGTGCATGCGCCACTTTGGCGCCGTCTCACGCTGTTCAGGAATCCTGACCTGCGTTTAGCGATACGTTCTAATATGACTTGTTTATTCGGATTGGCAGTGGGCCTCGGGGCGGCCTCATCCATTGGCTTGACACATGATTGATGTCAGTCGCCCTCCTCCTCCAGGCGATTGGCTTCAAGAATCAGATATTTCAATGAGCGATTGATTTTGGGCGTCTCTAATTGGCAATCACCCTCGACACGGATATCGACATGGTCCCAGGAGAGGATTTCAAGGGCGGCTTCCTCGCCGTTCTTACCGTCGATTTGGGCATCCAGAAGTCGGCCTTCTTGAAAGTGCAAAAGGCCGGTTTGTTCCTCGGAAAAAACCTGTAAGGTCCAAGATTTCTCATCCATTTCAATATATTGAAGGAAATTTGCCAAGGTAAATCCGTGGAGAAAACCATTGGCAGAATTATCCGTGACGATGCGCTCTGCGGCGGCATCATCCTTTTCATCAGTTACGGAATCATATACGCTTTGATTATCTTGGTCTTCTATTTGGGATACGACGAGCACAATTGATCCTCAGTAGATGTCATCGTTTCAGGTTCAAGATCGTCAGACGGAAATTTTCACCCTAATTCCCGCACGATGAAATTTCGATGGCCATTTCAGGCTGCAGGCATTCATATACGAAATTGACGCCCGGTGATATCAAAAAACGATCAAAACAACTTGAATTGGCATGGTCTCCAACCAGGCAATATACATCACCGGCAGGGAAAAACTCTGGGCTTACCGTAATTTTACATACAAGAAACATGCCAGATGATGCCTATATTCATACCCGTTTCATGGTACCAGGCGTATCGTTTTTTAGCCAAGGTGCTGCGCGCAAGCGCATCGAAAAACGCAATATAAACGTATAGTCGGAGAGAATGGGAATGCAGGTGCCCAAAATTTAGACAACCAGGATCATGCTCAGTTGGTTAATGACAAAGATAGCGGTCGCAACACAACAATACAAAACATGTCATCCTTTTGACGTAATTTGACATCCGGGCAAGGAAGCTTGGTCTTCGCTTAAATATGGAATTCTGGAGCTAACCCCGGAAAGCGGTTTCAAACGACTGCGGTGTAAGCGGGATGGCGGCGCCTGATTAAAAAAACGCAGCATTTTCAAATGGATATCATAGTAATAGGAAAGGCGGCACAGTTTTTTGTAAAATAAAATCGACGCTGAATCCTGCAGCGCTGGGAACGCCGGCGTCGGCGTTAGATGAAATTTCGAAACCGCTTTAGACCGTACTCGATCCCCGCATGGGCTCTCTACCAGCGGCATTTCAATTTCAATGCGGTAATAGATCACGCTCATGCCAGAATATACGTATCAAGTTTTGCCTGCGCGTCCCTGTTCAACTCCAGGAAGCTGCACCCGAACCCAATATGGTCAAGAATATCCGTATCGAGAACCCATTCGACTTTCAACGTCGCCGCTATCAAAAAATCAACCGCGTCGGCGCCTCGTATCTGGTTGATAACCAATTGGTCGCCCGGACGAATAGTCACCGGCACGGTTCGCTCAAGTAAAAAACCGATACCGGCCCGACTAAGATCTTTTACCAGGGCTTGAAAAAACGTTTCCTCACCGCCGACCATCTGTAAGCGGGCCTCCACATCTTCATTTTTCAAAAAGAAGACCCGAGGATTTTTTCTTCGCTCGCTCTTGTCAACATGCATTGTTAATCCTCTCTGATATGCGTTCATGCGGTACAAATCTGGTTCTGGAAAGTGTCTAAATATCGGACTGACCTTCCGTGGCCTGGATGATCTCCGAGATCATGGCGCCCAGTTTCAGGCTCCCGGCGGTCAGGGCCTGCTGGATGCCGTCCGAGGCCGCGGCATGGTAACGCACACCCACATCGGAGAGCGCAAAATTGATGTATTGTTGAATCTCGTCCGCGTTCAGGTCGCGATAGGTGTAGAGAAAAGCGATGGCGGTCTGGTTTTGCATGGCCGCCGTTATCTGGGGGCGATACCGCTCGATCTCGTTGCGGATGACGTCGAGCGGTTTGCGTTGCTCCGCCGGCAGCATGGCCGAGATGCCGGCGGCAACGGCCAATTGGGTGTTGATGACGACCTCGACCGCATTTTCAGCCGCCTTTACGGCCTGGGCCAGCTGGCCCAGGAGCGCCACCCGTTCCGACGGCGGCGGCGACTGCTGCAGTTCATCGGCATAGGCCTGCATGGCCTGCAGGGCTTCGGGTGCAGCGGCAGCACTTTCCAAGGCCGTGCATTTCCGCCCCAGGGGCGAGTCCAGCCACTCCATAACGGAGGCGACATCCGCGGCCGTCAACTTGGCAGCCAGGACATCGATGATACCCGGCCGCATATCCTCCGAGGAATAGGCCAGTGGTATACGGGCATGAATGATTTTCTGCTGCTGTTGCGTGAGGGAACTGCTCGGGTCCTGGCCGAACGCCTGGGCAAAGCCGGCTTGGACGCCGGCCGGGATCTGGTCGACCAGATCGGCCAGCCCGGATTTGAGGTATAATCTGTCGAGCTGCCCGGGGTCCGGCGCCTGGCCGAAAGCCATGGCCGGCAGCAGTAACATGGAAACCAGTACCGTCCCAAGTGTTCGCCGCATGGGTCACTCCTTGTTATTGTGGAAACCCCCTGAGGCACTCCATATGTCAGGATGCGGGTTTCGGATGGCCGTAATCGGCACATCCCTAAATTTTTGCATCTCTCGCCTGATTCCAAACGAATCCGTTAGACCGACCGGGTGATGCCGCCGTCCACGCGAATGTTCTGACCCGTAATATAACATGCGTCGTCGGAAAGAAGAAACGCCGCAGTGGCCGCAACTTCTTCCACGGTGCCGTAGCGGCCCATGGGAATGCGTGCGCGGAAAGCCTCCTTCTCCGGCAGGCTGTCGATGAACCCGGGAAGAATATTATTCATGCGGATGTTGCTGGCCGCATACTGATCGGCATAAAGCTTGGTGAATGCCGCCAGGCTGGCGCGAAAGGCCCCGGAAGTGGGAAAATTGGGATCCGGTTCAAAGGTGGCGAAGGTGGATACATTGACGATGGCCCCACCGCCGCGGGCCTCCAGCAGCGGTGTGACCAGCCGGCAGACGCGCACCACGTTCAGAAAATAGACTTCCATGCCCAGATGCCAGTCCGCGTCGCTGATTTCCAGAAGCGGCCCCTTGGGGCCATGACCGGCACTGTTGACCACCGCGTCGATATGACCGTAGGTGTCGGCCGCCAGCCTGACCAACCGTTCTATATCCGCCACGTCGCGGTTCGATCCCGTAACGCCCAGCCCACCCAGCTCGCGGGCCAGGGCTTCACCTTTCCCTGACGAGGAAAGGATGGCGATACGGTAGCCGTCGGCCGCCAGCCGCCGCGCGATGGCGGCTCCCATACCGCTGCCGGCAGCGGTAATCAATGCAACTTTGTTCTCCATTTTTATTCTTCCTTTACGGCCTGTTTCGCTTCGCGCACGACGAGAGTCATCAGTTTGCCTTCATCGAGGAGATGAAACCATGTATAGGCTTTCAGTTTGAAATCCCTTTGTCCCGCGCCGAGCATCGACAATACGGACGGGAAAAGCGCGTCGGCCTGTCTGAGCGCAGCGAGTTCCGACGCGCGCCGTCAGCATTGTCGACGCGCAGGATTAAGCGGGACACGGGCGGCTTCTTTTGATGACGCTTCTTAACGCTAAGAAAAGTAATATTATCCAAAGGATCCTAAATTGGTCGAACATCCCCCCGGGGTTTCAACCAGAAGCGGAGGGCAAAACCAATTCGAATGTTTAAACGGGCAGATCGTCACCGGGGGAGAGGAGGACAGGTTCGGCCTCAACGGTCTGGGGGTATTTTAGCCCCGTGCCGGTATTGAGCAGTACGACTTCCTCCTCCGGTTGTATCCATCCCTGCGCCAGAAGCTGACGGGCGGCGGCGAAGGTGGCCGCCCCCTCCGGGCACACGAAGTTCCCCTCGGCCATGGCGATCTGGGCCTGGGCATCGAGGATGGCGTCATCCGTCACGGCGACGGCGCAGCCGTGGGAGGCATAGACGGCCTCCAGCACCAGAAAGTCCCCGAGGGCCTTGGGCACGGTGATGCCGAAAGCGCAGGTAGCCGCCCCCTCCCAGA
Organism: Desulfobacterales bacterium; assembly: GCA_030066135.1. Taxonomy (GTDB): domain Bacteria; phylum Desulfobacterota; class Desulfobacteria; order Desulfobacterales; family UBA5852; genus JABZFP01. The sequence continues at coordinate 4,590 of JASJCD010000242.1, forward strand.
ATTCCGAGGTCCGGGCCCGGGCTTCATAAGCGCTCACGATCGGCGCGCACCCGCTGGCCTGGACGGCGACGAGCCGGGGCATCTTCGGCCCGATCCAGCCCATGGCTTGTAGTTCCTGAAGGGCCTTGAAAATACCGATAATCCCCACCCCACCCCCGGTGGGGTAGATGATGACGTCCGGAACGCGCCAGCCCATCTGCTCCGCAATTTCATAGCCCATCGTTTTCTTGCCTTCGATGCGAAAGGGCTCCTTGAGGGTCGAGGCGTCGAACCATCCGTGTTGGGCCACGGCCCGGCCCACGATCCGGCCGGCGTCGCTGATCAGGCCGTCGACCAGGAAGAGATCGGCGCCCGTGACCGCGATCTCCTTGGTGTTGATCAGAGGCGCGTCCCGGGGCATAACGATGACGCAGCGAATACCGGCGGCCGCGCAGTAGGCCGCCCAGGCCCCGCCGGCATTGCCGTTGGTCGGCATGGCCAGGGTGTCGACCCCGGCCTCCCGGGCACAGGAGACGCCCACCGCCGCGCCGCGGGCTTTGAAGGTGCCGGTGGGGATGATGCCTTCATCCTTGATGAAGAGGTTTTTAAAGCCGAAGCGGTGGCCCAGTTGCGGCGCCCGGACGAGGGGCGTCAGGCCCTCGCCCAGGCTGACGATGTGGGCATCGTCGCTCACGGGCAGCAACTCGCGATAGCGCCAGAGTGAAGCCGGACGCCCGCACATTTCATTCTTGTTCAGGGCGGCCGCGACACGATCGAGATCATAGCGCACCAGCAGCGGCGAGCCACATGTACAGATCTGGATGCGCTTTCCGTAATCGTAAATTTGTGTGCATCGCGGGCATTCAAGATGGCTCACATACATGGCTTCGTTATCCCCTGCCAGTTTATTGCGAAATCGTCTATGTCGGTCGCGCCATGAGTGCGTTAGCGGCGTCACGTGCGTCCGGCGTCATACCAGCGCACCTCTTGATCGCCACATTTCTCGGAATTCACAGACGTGTAACGAACCGTTTGCGAGACCTTTTGCTTGCAAGTGTGGAAATGAAGGCTCGGGAGAAGGTGCCGGCGATCAAATGACAAATCCGCTGCGGCCATTATGCCGCCGGCCATTCATTTCAAATCAAAACCATTCCGCCCGCTGGTAAATCTCGGGCTGCGCCGCATCCTCCGTCGAGATCACCAATTCGTTTCCGAAGGGGCGCAGTTTCACACCGGCGATGCGGACCGCCAAAGTGTCCACGGGCCTCAGTTGAGCCTTTTGCATATCTGAATGGGTGACGGCATAGTAGAGCGTCCCGTCGGCATGCAGGGTATAGCGGCCGACCACGGTCGCCCCCATGTTGTCAACCGCCGTGAAGGTGCCGTCTTCGTGGAACTCCAGCGTGTCCTCACCGTCCACCTGCTGCCAGCGGCCAATCACGTTGGGGCCAAAGGCGCAGGAACTCAGCAGGCAGGTTATGAAAACCAATATGATCGACGTCGGCAAACGGTATTTCAGCATCTTCTTCTCCCTCGCCTGTCATCCTTACCTTGCCCTTTGCGGACTCCAATTCGCTTTTATGATAATAAACAGCAAGATCAGGTTTTCAAATCTGGAAATCTTTATGCGCCGGCCGTTGTGGGTGGTCAATATGATGCGCAAGAAACTGTAATTGAGATCCCCGCGCACATCGAAATCCAGCTTGGTGATGGCGTCATAGGGAATAACGCGCCGCCGTAGAAAATCGCGCACCCGCAGGCCCTCCGCTTCCGGGGTCACCTCGATGGGTTGCAGCGCCACACTGACACCGATCGGCACCGTCATGGCCAGAACCAGGAGCATGGTCGGTTCGAAGAAGTTGAGGAATAGCACGCCGGCCATGAAAAACGCGATCAACACCCCGATCACCACGCTGAAATGGGTGTAGTAGGAACGTGTGGCCCGAAACGTGATGGTTTCAATTTTGTCCCGGTGCAGGACGGACAGTTCGGCACACAGACGGTCCATGAAATCGGCGAACGACTGGGTGCCGTAAAAAACCGGAATAACCTGGTCCGGATTGGCGCAAACAAGATCGACCTTCTGTCCCGGACGCTCCTCGAGATATTGAATATCGCCCCACTGCAGCACGGATGGCTCGCCCCCGGGCGGGTGATAGGTCAAACCGTCCGCACCAAGTTCGTAGACATGGGGCGGGCCCATGGCGGGAGAATATACATAGCGTCGGGGGTTGTTCATGCTGTGTGGGGTTCCGTTGGTGATGCCCGTGTGTGTAAGGGGTTCAAGCCCTTCTGATGATAAATTACAGATTGAAGCAGGGTTCCAGGCACCGATGCGTCGAGGGGTCAAGGGCAAGCCCGCCAGGTAAATGTATGGCGTGAATCCTCACCCCTTCCCTTATAAAAACTCTATGAATCGTCCGGCAGCGGCTGCTTCGGTAAGGCCTCCAGATAGTTGACGTTGCGAAAGCCACGCGGCAGTTTACGGCCGCGGCGGCCGCGAATGCCAAAGAAATCCTCCAGCGTGGTCCCCTTGAGGGTCACATGCCGTCGACCGGCATGCACCACCAGATCGCAGGCCGCCGGCATAAGAAACAGATGCGCCAGGTATTCTTCGTGGCTTCGGGCGCGCTCCTTGGGAATCTGGATGATTTTGTTGCCCTTGCCGCGGGGCAGTTCGGGCAGATCCGCCAGCGCGAAGATCAGCATGCGCCCCTCGTTGGTGACGGCCACCACCTTTTCCGTTTCCGGATCGCTGATCGCCAGCGGTGCCAGGGGCTGGGCCCCAGGGGGTAGGGTCAGCATGGCCTTACCGTTGCGGTTGCGGGACATCATGTCGCCCAAGCGCACCACGAAACCGTAGCCGGCGTCACTGGCCAGAAGATAGGCCGCCTTCTCGTCACCCATCAATACGCTGATAAAGCGCTCGCCCGTATCGATGGTCAGGCGGCCGGTAAGGGGTTCGCCGTAACCCCGCGCCGAGGGCAGGTTGGCGG
>JASJCD010000243.1 GCA_030066135.1 Desulfobacterales bacterium
TCCCGGATGATTTCCTGGACCATCAGGATATCCACCCCGAACATCTCCCGGCCGATCACAAAGCCCACCAGCTGCATGAGCTTTTCTTTTTCTTCCTGATCCGTTTCCTGATTCAGATACGGCTCGTCCATGAGATTATGTCTCCTTGACGGCTGCCCGCCGGCGGGGCCGACGGGCAGCCGTTCGTGTTCATAGGGTCTTAGGCCTTTTCCGTCGGGGTGAATTCAGCTTCCCCGCCCACCTTGAACTGTTCCACCTGACGCGTCAGGGACTGGGACAGCTTCTGGAGTTCGTCGGTAATTTGCACAACCACGCCGGCCCCTTCACGGGTCTGGGCGGCTGCATCGGCCGATTCACCTGTGATTTCGGTGAGTTTCTGGGAACGTACGGCCTGGGCATCGGTCATGTCACGCATGGCGTGGGTGCGTTCCACCACACCCTGCATCTGCTGGCCGATTTCGCTCATCCCCTGGTTGGCGTTGAGGATCAGCTCGGAAATGGCATTGGACTTTTCCACCAGTGCGGACAGGGCCGTCTGGGCAGCCATACGGCGTTCACCCTGCTGACCGGCCATCTCGGCAATCTCGCGAGCCAGGTTGTTGAGGTCTTCCATCATGGTGTTGACCTCCTGGGTGCCCTGTTCGATGTTTTCCGCGGCGCGGGCGATTTCCTGGATGGCCTGCATGTTGGTACCACCACCCTGGGCGATTTTTTCCAGGGCCTGGCGGGAGCGGTCGGAGAGCTGGGTACCTTCCGTAACCCTGGCCGAGGAGTCCTTGATCAGCTGGGTAATCTCCTTGGCGGCTTCCGAGGAACGCTGGGCCAGTTTACCGACTTCGTCGGCGACGACGGCAAAACCCTTACCGTGGGCGCCAGCGCGGGCGGCCTCGATGGCGGCGTTCAACGAGAGCAAGTTGGTCTGCTCCGCAATTTCGGTAATAACGGTGATGATCTCGGAGATCTGTTCCGAAGACTCGGCAATGGCGCGCATACCTTCCACGGTGGCGGACACCGACTCGGTGCCCTCCTCCACCGCCTGGAGGGCGTCGCTGGCGAAGGTCATGGCGTTGGTGGTGGCGCCGGTGAGCTCCTGCACCGCCGTTTCCATGCGCGATACGGCCTGGGTTACCGCTTCCACCTGTTCGCCCTGCTGCTGGGCCGTGGCCACAACCTTGGCACCGGTCTCACCCATCACCTCCACGCGGTCGGTGGCCGTGCTGGCTTCCTCCACCTGGCTGGCGGAGGCCTCGGTAACCGAGCCCATGTCCACCGACAGGGTTTCAATGTTGTTATTGGAGATGTCGGCCGCCTCGCGCTGGGACTCCGAAGAGCTGGCGACCTCACCGGCCGTGGACCGCATGTCCTCCACGGTCTGCTGCATGATCTGCATCTGCTCGGCCTGGTGCTCGGCGCGCTCCCGGTTGGCATTGGCGCGCTGTGCCACGTCGCCCGAGTAGTTTTCCACGTCGCGCGCGGCCTTGGTGACGAGCTGGAAGGACTCGCGCAGCAGCGCCATCATTTTGTTGAACTCGCCGGCCATGATGCCGACCTCGTCCTTGCTGCCGACGGGCACCGCGATGGTCAGGTCGCGCTCGCGGGCCACCGTTCGAACGGCGTTGGCGATGGCGATAATGGGGTTGGCGATGCCGCGCGCCACCCACAGACCGATAAGACCGGTGATCAAACCGGCCACGACGGCGATGGACCAGAGAACGATCTTGGATTGGTCACGAATCTGTTCGATGATGCCGGCGGATTCCAGGTATTCCTCTTCGTAGGAACCGGCGCCGATGACCCAGTCCCAGGGCTCGAAGTACATGAGGCGGGCGATTTTATACCGGGCCTGGGGGTCGCCCGGGTTCTGCCAGGGGTAGCGATGCTCGGCCACTTCACCCGGTTTCAACACGGTAGACTTGGCCACGATCTCCTGGATGAAGAGGTTGCCGCTGGTGTCCTTGGCCTGGGAGATGTCTTCACCGTCGCGGGTACCGTTCTGGGAGATGACGTAGTGGCCCTGGCTGTCGAGCACGTACACGTACCCCGTCTTACCCACCTGGATGTCATAGATGGCTTCACGCAGACTCTTGACACTTTCCTGGGGCAGGCCCACGTAGAGCATGCCCACGATGCGCTTGTCCTTGCTGTAGATGGGCTCGTAGGCCGTCAGATACCATTTGTTGACCACGTAGGCGCGGCCGACGTAGGTCTGGCCCCGGAGCACCGTGCTGATGACCGGGTTGGACTTGCCGTCCGGGTTGGTGCGCGGGATGTAGGTGCCGATGGCCCGGGTGCCGTCGTCCTTGACCACGTTGGTGGCGATACGCAGCATGTCACCGCCGCTGTTCATGCGCTGGAAAACGGTGCAGGTGAGGTCTTCGGCCAGGTTGCGGACTTCGTCCACCACGGGCACGGTGACGGTCAGGTCGGTGGTCTGGCCGAACCAGGTGTTGCCCACGAGCATTTTAGGCAGTTCCACCGGCACCATGGTCTTGGTGTACTGGTTGACGGCGTTCCAGGTGACGTTTTCGTAGGCAAAGGCAATGCCGCCATTGTCGTTCACCACCCGGCGGGCCACGTTCAGGTCGCTGCGCAGGGACTTGCGCAAAAGGTCGTCCTGGGTCTGGGCCAGACGGTAGACACCCTCGGCAATGTGGTCGAGGTCGACACGGGCCAGTTTGATACTTTCATCCAGCGCAACCTGAAAGGTCTGGTTGTTCTGCCGGGTGACAAAGATACCGGCCACGATCAGCGGTACGAAGGTGGCAAACAGCCCCATCAGTACCAGTTTGGTTCTGAGTTTAAGGTCTCGTAACATGGGTCTCTTCCTCCCAATCAATGATGGTGTTGATTGTTAAAAAGGGTTTTGATCGCCGGGGCGATTTCCGAATCGTTGAGCCGCCGGCCGCTGCGGCACTGCCGGATGGCGGCCAGGGCCATTTCCTTGAATAAACAGGTCTTGGGGTCCTGAATCAGCACCTCACCGCCCACGCGGGCGATCTCGGCGGCGCCCTCGGCCCCGTCCTCGTCCTTGCCCGAGAGCACGACGGCTACGGTCTGGCCGGCCGTGATCTCGGACAGCGAAAGCATGAGCATATTGATGGCCCCGCGGCGCTCGGGAAACGGCGAGGGATGAACGCGCAGGGCAATCCGGCCCTCCTCTCCCATGGCCGTGACGTATTCGGCGCCCGAGGCCAGATAGCAGGTCCCTCCCTGGAGGACGGTGCCGTCCACGGCCCGCCGGACCTGGAGTGAACTGTGCTGATTGAGGTAATCCACGAAAGCATCGATATGGACATCCGTGGCATATAAAACCGCCAGGTAGGCCGCCGGCCATGCCGGGTTCAGCTGGGGGATAATTTTAAGCAGGGCCCCGTAGCCGCCTTCGGAGGCCCCAAGCACCACGCAGCGATCGATGTCGGCGGCCGGGGTGGTGCCGTTGGCGGGACGGGTGCGCAGGAGACGCACGTTGTCCATTTTGATCCCGGCGGCCAGCTTGACCTTGCGTTTGATCTGGCGTTCCTGGTCTTCGAGGCTGGCATCGTCACGCTGGGAAGGTTTGGGCATGAAGTCGATGGCACCGAAGCGCAGGGCATCGAAGGTTTCGGTGGCGCCCTCCCGTGTCAGGGCGCTGATCATGACGGTCGGGGTGGGGCGCTTGATCATGATGTGCTTCAGGGTGGACAAGCCGTCCATCTCCGGCATCTTGATATCCAGCGTAATGACGTCCGGTTCGACTTCCGGCAGCATCTCCAACGCCTCCCGGCCGTTGGCGGCCTCACCCACCACCTGAACCCGGCCGTCGGCGTCAAACATCTGACGGACCACCGTGCGGATCAGGCGGGAATCGTCGACGATCAGAAGCTTGATCGGGGCCCGGGAAGGCTCCACGATCGAAGAGTCTTCATCGGAAACCTTGAGCGTCTCCAGGCAGCCGTCGCAGGTCAGCAGGGGCTGCGGGCCGCTGCCTTCGTCGCAGGCGGTATCGTGCTGTCTGCCGCACTCTTCACAAAAAACGATCAATGCTTCTTTCTCCCTGACCGTCGGCCGTCTAACCCCGAAAGGAAAGCCCGAGCCTTGTCCGTTTTGTCTCCAAACGGACCGGTCGCTGATATCGTGTCTATTTCGCCATGAACTGCCAAGCCGCCTTTAGTCTCTCGCTATCGTTTTCGTCCCAAAGGGCGCCGGACTTGAGCGCCGGATGCGCGCGTGCGTCGCCCTGGGGTTGCCTTTTTCCCAGGTTCAGGTCAGCGGCCTTTCGCGGAACATCTTGAGCAGCAGCTGATAGATGTCCTCCTCCCGATGGTTGAAGCGAAACTCGCATTCCTTGAGATGCAGGCCGAAATGGTCCATGACCGAGAGGTGCATGTGCAGCATGCGCTTCTGGGCATACCCCAGAAAATCCTCGATCACCCGGCCGCAGGATGCGTTGCGGCCATTGTTGTTGCCGTAGGTTGCCAGTCCATAAAGCCGCTGGCTCTCCATATCCACGATGCCGTCGTAGCAGGTCCAGCGTTCGGGCAGACAGAGACTGCGGCCGTCACCGTTGGCCTTGAGACAATGCCGCAGACGGGCCGTGGATTGTACCGGTATGAGATCGGTGTGGACCCGCAGGCCGTTTTCAATGAGACCGAAAATGCGGGCACTACCGAGCGTGTCGTCCAGAAAGCCCACCGCGTGCTGGTCGAAAGGCGACTGGCGGACGCAGACGGTATAAATACGCTCGCGTATCCGAACCAGGTAGCGGTTGACGGTATTGCGGTTCAAACTGGTCAGCGAAGCAATCTTCTGGGGGTCGAGATCCAGAACAAAATACTTGATTATTTTGCGAAACTTGTCTTCTGAAATCTTCGAGCGACAGACGTATTTGTTTTTCATTGACTTGGCCGTTGTTGCGCGCGTTTGGAGGTGCTGTTCTGTTGAAATCCTGCCTGGCTTATCTAACTGTCTGAAAAATAATAAAATATAATCTTTGTAGAGTTTCGAACGTCGGTGCCGCCGATTTTGCTTTTAATTTTAAGGTTTCACGCGTTTCGTAATGTGGTGATCTGGTTTCTTGCAAACAATGTGCCTGTATACATTTATACACGATTTGGTGGTTGCCGGGGGCCGTGGCAACCATTAGCGCGTTGTTAGCGACATCCAGTTGACGGATTTTGTCAGTCGCACTGACAAATACCGGCAGGGGGTGTCTGTGCACCGGTGCTCGACCGGGACCGGTCGGGAAGGGGGTTGGTGGCGTTGATGCCAAGCGGATTATGCGCTTGAACAATAATCGTTTGGACGCTTCACGGCGGGGTTGTGGTTGAAAGACTTTGGCTCTGATGCATGCAGGCCAACGCCTATGAGATCGAGATGCTGAGAATCCATCTAAGATTCAGGTTGGTGTTTACGGCAAGGCGTGAGGTGGTGCGAAGGCGGCGTGTACACTTAGGATGTATGCAGGTTTGGGGCGGGGACCCTGCGGGTCTGCCAGGCGTCGTCTCAGGATGCGCAGGATATTAATTCGAATAGATGCTGAATCCCGTATGGCGGGCACGCACCGCCAGTCTTAAAACCGGCATGGAAGCCAGCAACGCGGAGATTGCCGCCCGGGGGCATTCAGATTATTCTGGCGATCGATTCGAATCGTGTGCAGGCGCTAATTGAGCTGTGATACCGAAATATATTTCTGGAGCGCCTGGTAGTCGTCGGGGTAAATATCCACAAAGGTCACCCCGATTTCATAGCCGGTCTGGTCCGGCTGTTCTTTACACCATGCCACCCGGGATACGGCGGTCAGGGGGGCCAGGGCCTGATCGTCGTCGATGACGGCGGCGTAGCTGCGTTTGTGCCGCTGCCAACCCGTCAGGCGGATTTCAAGGCCGAGCAGGTCGCCCGGATTGAACGCCGTCGGGCTGGTAAAGCAAATGCCGCCGGCGCTGATATTGACCCCGACGCCGCGTTGGCCCTCTTCGGTCATGGGATATTCAATCTTCTTGGCCTCGATGATAACATCCTCGGAGATACGGTGAAATTGGCGCTGGTCGCTGTCATTCTGATCGATGGGCATGGGCTCTCCTCCGTGTGCGTCCTGGGCAATTAAACCGAATCGTATCCGTCACCTATTTATCTTAACGCCAGGCAAATGAAAAGCCTTTCCTTGCGTTGCTCCGACTTGCCCTCGGCGGTCGAATGCTTTATAAGGTGGGGGCTTTTCTTCTCAAGCGGGAAATCCTATGCAACCACACCATCCGCAGATGGGCGTTCACATCGCCGGTCTGCATCTGAAAAATCCGGTCATGACCGCTTCCGGAACGTTTGGTTACGGGGGAGAGTTCAAAGACCTGGTGGACCTCGATCGACTGGGGGCCATTATCGTCAAGGGTTTGTCGCTCAAACCCGCGGCCGGTAACCCGCCGCCACGGATCGTGGAGACACCCGCCGGCATGTTAAACGCCATCGGGCTCGAAAATATCGGCATCGAAGCCTTTCGGAAAACACGGCTCAAATTCCTGCGCCGTCTGGAAACGCCGGTGATTGTCAACCTCTACGGGCAGCAGGCCGAGGATTACGAAGCCCTGGCGGCAATCGTGGACGAGGAGCCGGATATCGCCGCCATCGAGGTGAACATCTCCTGTCCCAACGTCAAGGCCGGGGGTATCGCTTTCGGGGTGAGCGCCGCGGCCGCCGCTGATCTCACAGAACGCATTCGCCGACGTACCACCAAGCCCATGATCGTCAAACTTTCGCCCAACGTGACCGATATCGTGCCCATCGCCAGGGCGGTGGCCGCGGCCGGGGCCGATGCCCTTTCGCTGATCAACACGATCACCGGAATGGCGGTGGATGTCGAAAGCCGCCGCCCCAAGCTGGCCAATATTACCGGTGGGCTATCCGGCCCCGCCATTCGGCCCGTGGCGGTGCGCATGGTCTGGCAGGCGGCCCGTGCGGTCGAAATACCCGTCATCGGCATCGGTGGCATCATGAACCATCGTGACGCCCTCGAGTTTCTGATCGCCGGGGCGTCGGCCATTCAGGTGGGTACGGCCAATTTTGTGAACCCGGCCACCACGATGGCCATTATCGATGGTCTGGAAGACTATTTGCAAACCCATCAAATTGACGATGTAAACGACCTGATCGGCAGTCTTCAAGCGGATACGATCTGCTGATTAGCGTAGCCGGGAAGCCGGGTCGACCGTTGCGGTCTGATAACCGCGCATACCGGCCCGGTAGAATTCCCTTGCATGCATCATTCGCCTTAATCTTGGAACGACGCCGTGATGAACCGAAAGGAGCCCTGATGGAATTTAAGACGCCGAATGACATTCTGGACTATGCAATTGGCAAGGAGAAGGAGGCCAAACAATTTTATCTGGATATCAGCGAAGAAGAAGGCCTCTACGGCAACCGCCAAACCTTCCTGGACTTTGCCAAAGAAGAAGACAAACATGTCGTCATGCTTGAAAAGCTCAAAGCGGGTGTAAAAGACAGAGGTGTCGACAACTATGAATTCAAGTGGATCAAGGACATCAAACGCAGCGATCTGCTCCTGGATAT
>JASJCD010000244.1 GCA_030066135.1 Desulfobacterales bacterium
CGGGCGCCTTCTTTTGGTTACTTTTCTTATGCGCATAAGAAAAGTAACATTTTAATTGAGCAAACCAGACCGTGCGAACACCACCAACCACCCCAAATCAAAATGGATGTATACAAGTTCAAAGTGGTGAACAGAATTATAATTAGACCCCTCTCGATAGGAATAGCCGCGTCAATCCTTGTTGCGACCGTCGGCTGTCGACTATGCATGGCTGCCGAAATCATCGCCACCGACGGCAACCTGGTGCACGAGAGTACCGGCGCGATCTACGATACCGACTCGGGCCTCGAGTGGTATCCTGGCCCTGACCGGGGGATGACCTGGCAGGAAGCCCATGACTGGGTGGCCGGGCTCGCCGAGCTGGGCGGCGGATGGCGCATGCCGGACTGCCCCGAACTGGATGCCCTCCACCGTATCGGCGACGGCGTGCGCAATCTGACGCCTTTGATCCCCTCATCGGGCTATTGGATCTGGGCCGGTCAGACCCGCAAATCCGCTTCAAGATGGGTGTTCGGCTTCGGCTACGGCGGCGAGGGCTGGAGCGGCCAGGCCCCTGCCGACGGCGGCCGGGCGGTGGCTGTACGGATACGCATCAGACACCACTAGTCCGAATCGTTTTTGACCTTTGGTGTCGTCTCTGCATATGCAGAGGGACAGCGTATTGCCCGCCTGAATCGTTGCGCTAGACGACCGTCGATGGCGATCAGCCCGATAAAAACCAAACCCATCCCGACGAAGGCATTCCACCCCAGACGCTCTTCCAGCACCAGGTAGCCCAACAGAATGGCGCTGATGGGTATCAGGAAGGTGACCAGCAGAATATTGGTGGCGCCGGCGACAGCAAGGATCCGGAAATAGATGATGTAAGCCAGGGATGTGCTGAGGGCGGCCAGTCCGAACAGGGCCGTCAGGGTGGCGCCACCGGGAGACAAATGCCATGGCTGTTCGGTTATCAATGCCAGGGGGGTCATCATGATCGCCGAAGCGCAGAGCATGCCCGTGGCCACGACCAGGGGGGATAACCTTTGGAAACGTCTTCCGAAGATGGCCGCACAAGCATACGACAGGGCAGCACCCAGCACCGCCAGTTGACCCCAAACCGCGGCGCCGAAGCCCTGCAGCGAGTCGATGCCGATCAGCACCACAACGCCGGACCAGCCGATCAGGACCCCCGCAGCCCGATTGCCGGTCAGTCTTTCTTCACGGGTCAGGAAATGGGCCAAAACCACGCTGAATATCGGAGTGGTGGCATTGAGGATGCTCGCCAGGCCACTCTCGATGTGAGTTTGCCCCCAGACGATCAAGCTGAAGGGGATCAGATTGTTCAAGGTCCCCATGATAAAAAAAGCACCCCAGACACCCGGCGCTGATGGTATGGTTTCCTTTTTCGAGCGCACGATGGCCAGGAGAATTATGGCAGCGAGCGACACCCGCACCCATACGATGGTCAACGGTGTCGCCTCGCGGACGGCCACCCCCACGAAGAAAAAGGAGCCGCCCCAGAGGACGGAAAGGATGATGAGCAGGCCCCATTCGGTAAAGCCTAAGACACGATTGACTTCACCGGAATTATCAGTGCGATCCGGTTTTACTGCGGCCATTGTCTTCATCGGCAATTCCAATCTTTATTGCTTGCAATCCGCCGGATGCGGCCGGATTCGATTTCACCTCACATCGATATGCGGATATTAAACGCAAAGGGCCATGTGCGCGACCCGAATCTTGCGCACATAAACAGCAAAATTCGGGTGGCCTTCCGAGGACCGGAAGATTAGATTGGTTTCGAACTCGGACCACAGGGAGGCCGGCATGAAACTTCAGGACCTGTCGCAACAATCGGATGACTACCGCCGCATCGAAAAAGCGATCCGGTTCATCGCGCATAATTACAGAACCCAGCCGTCGCTCGATCAGATTGCAGCCAGCGCGAACCTGAGCCGCTATCACTTCGACCGCCTGTTCAAGCGCTGGGCCGGCATCAGTCCCATTCAGTTCGTCCAGTTCCTGACCCTTGACTATACCAAGCACCAGTTGGCCGAATCCCGCAGCCTGCTGGACACTTCACTGGCGGCAGGGCTCTCCGGCCCGAGCCGCCTGCATGACCTCTTCGTGACCTTCGAGGCCATGACGCCCGGTGAATTCAAAAAACAGGGTCGCGGGCTGCAGATCGAATATGGGTTCTGCGATTCACCCTTCGGGGAGTGCCTGCTGGCGACCACCGCGCGAGGCATCTGCTCCTTCGGGTTCATCGCGGCGGGTGGCCATGCGGAGGCCGTCGAAAATCTGTTTCAGACCTGGCCGGAATCCCAGTTCAGTGAAAACCCGGCAGGCCTCTGTCCCCTCGTGGCGGATATGTTCCCGGCGGTGCCAAACGAGACCCGGCGCCCGTTCAATCTGCTGCTCAAGGGCACCAACTTCCAGGTGAACGTATGGAAAGCGCTATTGCGCATCCCCGAAGGACGGGTGGTGAGCTATCAGGACATCGCTTGGTTGGTCGGGCGGCCCAAATCCTTCCGGGCCGTGGCCAACGCCGTGGCCATCAACCCGGTGGCCTACCTGATACCCTGCCACCGGGTCATCGCCCAAACGGGAAAAATCAACCAGTACCGCTGGGGATCGTCCCGAAAAAAAGCCATCCTCGGCTGGGAGGCGGCCCGCAGGGCCTAGTTGGAGGGATTTAAAATGCCATGCGGTCAGCGGCGGCCGTTTGTCGATTTTAGGACCCCGCCTTTTCGAGCGGAGACAAGTCAATAAATCGACTTCACCTCCGCCAGCACAAAGGAACTGCGGGTGGCGCTCACGCCCCGGGTGTTGAACACGTCCTGCAGCACGACCTGGGAATAGTGCTGCATGTCGCGCGCCACGATTTCGAGCATCAGGTCGACGTCCCCGGACACCGCGAATACGCTGACAACCCCCTCGATACAGGCAAGTTGGCGGGCAACTTCTTCCCAGCCCACCTCGGCATCACGAATCACACCGCAATAAGCCCGGACGGAAAGGCCGAGTTTCTGCCGGTCCGTGAGCGCCCGGTATCCGGCAATCACGCCTTCGCGTTCCAACCGTGCGATACGCCGCGAACAACTTGAATGGGACAGGTTGACCTGCCGGGCAACCTCGATATTGGAAAGGCGGGCATTGGCTTGTAGCGCCGCGATGATTTTCCGGTCGTAGTCGTCAATTTTGGTCATTTGCAAAACCTTTGCATATTTGGCCTTGGCAACCCATCAATATGACATTGAATTAATATATTATGTATGATTTTGCAAAGTTTTTGATAATTTTTACCATTTGCAACAAGTATTTGCAAAAATAGTCCAATCCACCTATGTTTGATTCCCAGGCACGATCCCCTGCATGCGATAGGGGATCACCACTTCGAGCATCAAAGGTTAAATGCCATGACACCAACTGCCCCCGCCACCCGTACAACGATCTTCAAAGCGGGACTCTCCGCCGGATGGCCCATCTGCCTGGGTTACGTTCCCATCGGCATGGCTTTCGGGGTTCTGGCTCAGAAGGCCGGGCTCACGCCGCTTCACATCGGCCTGATGTCCATCCTGGTTTTTGCCGGCAGCTCTCAGTTCATTGCCGTCTCGATGCTCTCCGCCGGGGCCTCGGCCCCGGCCATCATTGCCACGACCTTTGTGGTCAATCTGCGCCATGTGCTGATGAGCTCGGCCCTGGCGGTCTATCTGCGCGCCGCCCACCGGGGGCTGCTGGCCCTCTTCGCCTATGGCGTGACCGATGAGAGTTTTGCCGTCAATCTGCCGCGCCTCAGGTCCGGTGCATGGCGTCTGCCGCAAGCTCTGGTGGTCAACCATTCCGCCAACCTGACCTGGTTCGTCAGCACCGTGGCCGGTGGTCTCGGCGGCCGTTTCATACCCGAGGGGGCGCTGGGCATCGATTACGCTCTCATCGCCATGTTCATCTGCCTGCTCATCTACCAGCTCCGTAAACGCATCCACCTGCTGACCGCCATGATGGCCGGATTGACCGCCGTGGCTCTGGCCCTGGTGATACCGGGCAACAGCTATATCGTCATTGCTTCTGTGGCGGCCGCCACCGCGGGGGTCGCCATACATCGGCGCTGGCCGGGAGGAATTTCGGGCGATGGGTGATTACCTGCTGTTGCTTCTGGGAATGGGCCTGGTGACCTACCTGCCCCGCTGGGCGCCCCTGCACTACCTCTCACGGCGCTCACTGCCGGAATGGTTCGTCCAGTGGCTGGAGCTGATCCCGGCCGCCATCCTCAGTGCCCTGCTGCTGCCGGCCCTTGTGGTGGACGGCACCCCCCGACATATCGATCTCATGCGTCCGGAGTTGTGGGTGGCCCTGCCGACGTTTATCTTTGCCTGGTGGACACGGTCACTGGGCGGAACGGTGGTCGTGGGCATGCTGCTCTTCTGGCTTGTGGGCAAACTCGGCCCCCAGCTGTTGGGCCTGATCTAAGCCGCCCTTCTCACACCGCTATCATCGCCAGGCGATCGAAGGGGATTTGAAGTCAACCGCCGCCTCTTGTTGTCAGGGCGGCGCCTCAGCGGCTTGCGCACCAGGAAATACCATCGCCCGGCGTACAGAACGACGGGCGACACGCAGAGACAACCGCCCCCACCCAGGCAGCATCCGCCTTGCAGCGGCCATTTGACATTACCCCATTCGGGCCGATACGCTCATGGCCACTTGCGGAGACACCCACCAACCACCAAGCTCGCGGCCGAATCGATGGTCAATCCAAACAAAGAAAGGCAGCCCTTATGCCGTCGAAAACTGAGATCATTGGCAGCTTGTTGATCAA
The DNA here is from genome assembly GCA_030066135.1 of Desulfobacterales bacterium. Classification (GTDB taxonomy): domain Bacteria; phylum Desulfobacterota; class Desulfobacteria; order Desulfobacterales; family UBA5852; genus JABZFP01. The sequence continues at coordinate 4,799 of JASJCD010000244.1, forward strand.
GGAGCTCATCGCGATCCGGACGGATACCCTCTGGCGCATGCTGGCCCTGCTGAAAAGGGACCAACTTCCGGAGGTCAACGAGGAAGGCGCCACCGGCAAACTGGACAACAAGGGCGCCATATTCATTCCGGGCGGATTAATCTACCAGGACGTCGATGAGAAGGAAATCGACTATAAACCGCAGAAACTGGACGCAGCGCTGTTTCGCCGTATAATCCGCGAAAGCCTTAAATACGACAACGCCACGCTTCTTTTTGATGACGGGGTGGTCAATAGCGTCAACCTCGATACGGGCTTCTTCACCCGAACGACCCGGGTCATCTACACCGCCAAAGCGGCCGCCCACAAACGCACACGCCGGGTGAGCCACACGGCGGATGGCGATATCGATGCCATGGACATCATCCGCAGCCATTGCCCTTCATATCTCACCCCCCCGTACGGCTCGCGGACGCGGATCAGCACGTGTGTGTCCGTTGGATTGATCGATCCGCATATGTACTTCGCTTACTGCAAAAGAGAATGCAACCTGTCAAAGGAGCATCTGCAGTCGTTTGCCGCCAGGCTAAATGCCGTCCTGGAACCACCGGAGAAAAGCGAGGGCCAAATCCTCTTCCCGCCCTATGTGGTTGTCTGCCACGATACGCGTTATAAAGAGAACAGTTTGACCGGCCTGATCCGGATCCTGGGCATCGGCAAGTTCGGTGAATTCGCGACCATCACCTTCGAGTCGCTGGGCAGTCATCTGGCTGCGGAAATGCGAAGAAAAGATATCGAGCATTCCCAGGACCACGTTTTTGCCGAATACAATGGGGTCAAGGCCCTGTGCGTCCTGCGGACTTATGAACGGACGAATCCTGGCAAGCGTTCACTGAAGTATCGCCTGGATTTGATCTCGCCTGAAAAGGACCTGGGCCTCGACCTCGAAAACATCGGCAGGCAAGCTCGGAAGCGCTATGGCATCAAGTCCGAGCGCCCTTCATAGCAGGGTATTGCCGCAGCTAGGCTGTTGTCTGCTGCGCGCGCGAGATGGTTTCTACCTTCAAATGTAGAGGGGATCGATTAACACCGGCATTGTCGGCTCACTGCAGGGCGCCCGGTCTGGTCGCCCTCTTCCATCTTCAGTCCACCCAGCCCAGAACGTCCCGGATCACTGACCAGCGCGGCGGTTTGACTTCCTTGGCGGCCCCGCCCAGCATCCAGTGCCGGTAGAGCTCGTCCACCATCCCCGTGGACTGCTCCTGCAGAAGCCAGGTGTTGAAGGAAACAAGCAGGTCGTCATTACCTCGGGCCACGGAATAGGCCACCGGAAAAAAGATCGTCGGTTTGGGGACCACGAGCGTGAAGTGCGGGTATAGCAGGGTCTGGGCGGCCCCTTCCTCGGCCATGTCGGCAACCGCATCGATCCCTTCGGCACCCGAGGCCAGCAGGGCCAACTCCTGCTCCATGCTATCGAGCGGCACGATCTGGGCATCCTTCAGAAGCCTTTTTAGATAGGCGATATTGCTGGGGGTATTCTCGACACCCAGCCGCAAGGATTTGCCCTGGGCTTCTATGTCCTCCCAGTTCCGGAAATCGTCCCGCCGGTAATCCTTGACGATTAGCCCCAGCGAAGACTTGCGGATCGGCGTCGACATGCCAAACATCCTGGAGCGGCTCAGGGTCACGGGCAAGGTGCGCATGTAGATATCGCAGGCACCGCGATCAAGCAGATCCCTGGCATCGTTCTGGGATACAGCCGGCAGAAATTCCAGCGGCAGTTGCAGATTGCGTGCAAAGCGGTGCGCCATCTCGACATCGAATCCGACAAGTTGGGGCGGGTCGGCGGTGTTCAGAAATGCCGAAGGGTATTCATCCGGTTGATAGCAGACCCTCAGCACACCACGACTTGTGATCTGCTCCAGACCGGCGGGCACACCATTCGTCTGCACCAGGTAATCCGGCACATCCGTATACACCTTGGCGCTCTGGGGCGGTTCACGAAATTCCAGGCGCTTGAGCATTTCGGCTTTGGTATAGGGGGCGGTGACCACATGGGTGTAGAAGAGGCGCACCCCCAATAAAACCGGCGCCATCAGAACCACACTAAACAGGCTGACCCGTATCAGGCGCATCTTGCGCAGCCGGATCTGACCCGTCCAGGCCAGGGTGCCGATGAGGGCGATGGCGGCGTAATGCATGGCCGACATCATGGTGCCGAAACGGGCGATAAAAACCTGGATCAGGATGAACAGCTGGAACAGGTCGCTGGGCAGCTGGAGCTGTTTCAGCATAAAGGGAATCGCCAGCAGAATGCCCCCGAAGAGGCTGGGCACACCGGTAATGATCAGCGTGGGATAGGCCGCCGCCGATATCTGCGACCCGGTGTGCCAGCCCGCGTAGAGGATAAACGACAGGGCGAGCAGGGCCGCCGGACTCGGAAGGGTGTAAAAGGCCGGAATCAGCATCTCGATGGAGGCGTCGGTTTCCTCCTTGTCGGGGGGCGGCTGCATGTGCATTGCCACCAGCCGCTGGCAGCGGTCGATCAGAATCGGCAGGATGATGAGCGAACTGCCCGTGGCAAAGGCGGTGATCAGCGGTGTTCGCAGGGTCCTGACGATATCGCGGTAGCGAAAGGGCGTGAAAACCATGATGATGCCGGGCAACAGGACAAGGCTCAGCAGAAGCGCGATCAGAACATAAAGGACAATATAGACCTGCAGCCGCATCAGGTCTTCGACGGCGAACGTACCGGAAACCGCGGCAATGAGGGCGAACACCCCCACGGGCGCTGTCCGGGTGATAATCCGCGTGATTTTCATCATGGCCGCATGCAGCACCCCCAGCGGTTC
>JASJCD010000012.1 GCA_030066135.1 Desulfobacterales bacterium
TATATATGCACGACTTTCAGAAGGCCGGCTTTGTACACTCAGCGAACAGGCCATGTTCATGAAATGCCCAAACACCTGCCAATCATGCCTTCTCTCGTCTTGGTATACATAATATTTCTATATAATTTCATATAGTTAGTCTGTTTTCGCAGGCTGGCATCGCTCTTGCTATTCCTGTTGATTCGTTTCACGGCGGCTTCGCCGAGTACACCCTATTGCCCAGCAGCCTGCACCACGGCCGATCCCGATTAGATTAATTGATAACGGCGAATAAACACCAGGCGCCTTAAGCCGCCTGATGAGAAACAATTTACTGGATACCAAAACCGCAACCGGAGCAAACATAATGATTACACGACTCGTCAGTTCCCGCCTGCCCCTTTTGGCCTACCACCCCCCCAAAGTATGCGATACCGCCTATATGCAGGCCCTGGATCGTGCCGGAGCCCTGCCGATCCTGGACACCGAGTTTCTGACCAATACCGAAATCATCCAGACCCTGGACCGCCTGAGCAATATGGATCTGCTTTTCGGACTGCGCCTCAGCATGTCGAACAAGGCCCTGGCAGATTACCTGCAGCGTAACCACATCGCCAACCTCGACCTGATCGTATTTTTCTACCCTACGACGGCAGCACTTACCGACTTCCGCTTCGACAACCGCGATTACAAATTTGCCCTGGAAATTGTCGATATCAAACTCGACCGCGAGGTCGAACGCATCGCCCCCCACGGCCTGATCGTAAAGGGCATGGAAGCGCCCGGCAGGGTGTCGCGCAATTCGGCCTTCATCATTCTCCAATGGTATCTCGAAAATCTGGACCTGCCGGTTTTCGTGCACGGTGGTGTCGGTCGCCACACGGCGGCCGGCCTGTTCGCCATGGGCGCGCACGGCATCGTACTCGACAACCAGCTCTACCTGGCCGATGACGCCCCCCTGTCGGAGGGCTACAAGGAGCTGCTGCGCGGGCTGGAAGAAAAGGATTCCACCATTGTGGGCCATTCCCTCAATGCGGGCTATCGTTTTTTTGCCAAACTGGGCACACGCATCGTCAAGACGCTGCGCGACCGGGAAATCCAGCTGGCGGATGAAACCGATGCCGACGAGATGCTCTACCGCGAGATCGAGAAGGCATTTGCAAGCTTGAGCGAGACCAGTGACGCCCCTGTCCAGAGCCTGTTCTATCTGGGGCAGGATGCGGTCTTCGCGCGCCATTTCATCGAAATGGGCGCCGATGTGGGTTCCATGATCCGGGCGCTGTTCGCGCACATCGGAAGCCAGCTGGCGGCCGTGGATGCGCACGACCCCCTCCAGGCCGATTCGGCCCTGGCCCGCGAGCACGGCACGCGCTACCCCATCATGCAGGGACCCATGGCCAACGTGAGCGACAACGCCGATTTCGGGGCCGCCATATACGCCAACGGCGGCCTGCCCTTTTTCGCCCTGGGCAACCTCCCGGCGGATCTGGCCGACAACATCCTAAAAAACGGCAAAGACAAGGTCGCGCGCTTCGGGGCCGGCATGATCGGCATCGAGGCCTTCAATCAGACCATCGCCCACCACCTGGCCTCGGTCAAGAAATACGAGGTGCCCTTCGCCCTGTTCGCCGGCGGCATCCCCTCCCAGGTCAAGGAGCTTGAATCCAGCGGCACCAAAACCTACCTGCACACCCCCAGCCTGAGCATGCTCGATAATGCTATCAACAAGGGCTGTTCGCGCTTCATCTTTGAGGGCTCCGAAGCCGGTGGACATGTGGGCGAGCTCTCCAGCCTGGTGCTCTGGGAGCAGGCCATGGAGAAGGTGGACCGGCTACCGGACGATGAGCGCCGGGACAAGACCCTTGTTTTTGCCGGCGGCATCGGCACCCGCCGGGCCGCGCAGTTTGTCAGCGGAATGACCGCCCGGATGGCCGCGCAGGGTGTCAAGATCGGGATCCAGGTGGGCACCTCCTACCTCTTCTCCCAGGAAATCGTGGAGACGGGCGCCATCAAGAAACTTTACCAGGACGTGGTTTGCGAGCGGGATGAAACCATCCTCATGGGTCATACGGTGGGTCTGGCCTCGCGCACGGTGGCCACCCCCTTCTCCCAGCGCATGATCGAAAACGAGCACCGCCGCATGCGCGAGGGCCAGCCCCTCAACGAGCGCAAGAAAGCCTTTGAGAAGGACAACATCGGCTCGCTGTTGATCGGCGCCAAGGCCTTCTGCCCGGACTTCGACAGCGCCTCGGGCGAGGTCTGCCTGATCGACTATGACGCGAAGGAGCAGTACGAGTGCGGCAATTTCATGGTGGGCGACTGCCTGACCTTCAACCCCTGCACCACCACCATCGCCACGATCCACGCGGCTTTCTTCGAGGGCAAGGCGGAACTGGCCGCCCGGCTGAACGCCCTGGAGGTCTTCTCCAGCCCGGTGCAGGAAATCGAGGACGAGATCGCCGTGATCGGCATGGGCTGCCTCTACCCGGATGCGGACGAACCGGCCAAACTCTGGCAAAACGTCATCGCCAGACATTATGCCATCGACGACATGCCCGCCGACCGGCTGGACCCTGAGCTCTACTATGACGGGGACCGCAAGGCCCAGGACAAGAGCTACACCAAAATTGCCGCGGTTGTGAAGGACTTCGTCTTCGACCACGAGCGCTACGGCTATACCGAAGAAAAAGCGGTGCGGCTCTCGCGCAGCCAACAGATGGTGCTGGAAACCGCCTACCGCGCAGTGGCCGATGCCGGCTATCTGCAAGACGACCTCAAACTGGATCCCCAATACGCCCAATCCACGGCCGTTGTCGTGGCCACCTGCCTGGGCAACGAGCTGGGCAACGATCTGCATCTCAAATACTGGTACCCGGAGCTCAAGCACTATCTCAACCAGGTCGAGGCCTTCAACACCCTGGAGGAGAGCGAGCGTTCCCGGCTGCTGGACCATTTGCGCGCGGGCATGGCCAACGGGCTCGATTACGAACCGGTGCATGGCCAGCTGCTCAACATCGAAGCCTCCCGCATCGCCCACCACATGGGCATCGAGGGCATCAACTACGTGGTGGACGCCGCCTGCGCCACCTCCTTCGCGGCCCTGGACTGCAGCATCAAAGAGTTGCTGAGCGGGGAGTACGACATGGTCATCACCGGCGGGGTCAACACCAACCTGGCGCCGGAATCCTTCGTGGGCTTCGCCAAGATGGGAGCCCTGTCGGCCACGGGGTCCTACCCCTTCGATGAACGCGCCGACGGCTTCGTACTCGGCGAGGGGGCCGGTGTGCTGGTGCTCAAACGCATGAAGGACGCCCTGCGCGACGGCGACCGCGTGCATGCCGTGATCAAGGGTGTGGGCTCCAGTTCGGACGGCAAGGGCAAGGCCATCGCCGCCCCCAACACGCGGGGACAGGCCCTGGCCCTGAACCGCTGCTATGAAAAAATACGGGACGACGTCAGTGTTGCCGACATCGACTACATTGAAGCCCATGGCACCTCCACCATCGCCGGCGATGGCGCCGAAATCGAAACCCTGAAGCAAGTCTACGGGGGCAACCAGCCCATCGGCATCAGCTCGATCAAATCCCAGATCGGCCATCTGCTGGGCGGTGCCGGCTACGCCGGGCTCATCAAGGCCATTCTGGCCATCCAGAACGAAACCCTGCCGCCCAACGGGCGGTTTGAAACGGCGGCCACGGCCCACGGGTTCGGGGACACCCCGCTCTATGTCATCGATGAAGCGCGCCCCTGGGAAAAAGCCAACGGCCGTCCCCGCATGGCGGCGGTCAGCTCCTACGGATTCGGTGGGATCAACTACCACTGCGTGGTGGCCGAACACACGCCGTCCTACCGCACCCTGCCGCGCAAAATCTTCGCCGACCCGGACTACGACTTCAATCAGGACCGTATTGTCTTCGCCGGTCTGGGCGTGGTGCTGCCCGATTCGCCGGACGTCGACACTTTCTGGCAGAACCTCGAGGAAGGCCGTACGGTTTTCTCGGCCATCCCGGAGGATCGCTTTCACAATGGGAGCTATGCCGAGGAGCCCGAGGATTCCAATTACCGCATCCCCCAGGTCAAGGCCGGTGTGGTGCGTGACTACCGATTCAACAACGTCCAGTTCCGGATTCCGCCGGCCACGGCCCGCTCCCTGGACCGCGCCCAGCTCTTTGCGCTGGATGCGGCCAGTCAGGCCATCAAGGCCGCCAACCTGGAACCGCTGCTGACGCCGGGCAACCGCACGGCCGTCATCCTGGGGACGCTGCCGGGCGAGCGCCAGGTAAAGAACATCCTACGGGTGCGACTGGGCATGATCGCGCGCATCCTTGGTAAAACCGAGGGGCTTGACCCGGCCGTGCGCGAGGAAATCACCCGCCGCCTGCTGGATCTTATCCGCGACCGGATCCCCGAAAACAACGAAGACACCATCCCGGGGTTGCTTTCCAATATCGTCTCCGGCCGGGTGGCCAACACCTTCGGCTGCAACGGGGCCAACTATGTGGTGGATGCTTCCTGCGCCTCGTCCACGGTGGCCACCCGCCTGGCCGTGCGCGGCCTGCGCTCCGGCGACTACGACAGTGTTCTCACCGGCGGGGTGGATGCCAATTTCTATCCCACGGTGATGCTGGCCTTCAAACGCCTGAGTCTGCTCTCGGACAACGACTGCCGCTTCTTCGACAAAGACGCCAACGGCTACATCATGAGCGAGGGGGCCGCCATCCAGGTGGTCACCACCTACCGCTACGCCAAGAAGCACAACCTCCCGATCCTGGGCGAGTTCGGCCACACGGCCTTCAAGTCCTCGGTGCCCGAACACCTGCTCTCGCCCTCCGAGAAGAAATACGCCGAGGCCGTGGACGAATGCTACCGCCGCCTGCCGGTCACCAAGCAGCAACTCGCCCACCTGGACGTCTTCGGGGTGTCCAATTTCTTCCTGGACCTGATGGAGAAACAGGCCCTGGAAGCACGCATGCCCGCGGGCACCTTGTTCGGCAACATCAAGTCCGAGTTTGGCTACTTCAAATCGGCCAACCCGGCCGTGGTCCTGACCAAGCTGCTGCTGATGAACCGTAAGCAAACCATTCTGCCCAACTACAGCTATTCGGCCGATACCTCCATCGTGGGCCGCGACGCACGCCTCAAGGCCAACCCGCGGCTCTTGCGGCTCGAAAACCGCCACAGCCTGTATTTCGCCGCCAATGTCAACGGCGTGGGCGGCAACCACGGGCACACCGTGGTGGGTACGCTGCCGGCCTGGCTGGAAGCGGTTGAAAAACCGGCCCAGGCCGTGGCCGTCCGGAAATCGGCCGCGGCCGCACCGCCCGCACCCGAAATGCCCGTCCGGCCCGGCGGCATGGTGGCCCTTATTTCGGGGCAGGGCGCCCAGTACAGCGGCATGCTCAAACCGCTCCACGCGACCGTGCCGGAAATCCGGGATGTGATGGACACCGGCGAGCGCATCTTCAAGGAGATGCGCGGCTACAGCCTGCTGGAGATCATGTTCGGCGAAAGCCGCCAGCTCAACCTGACCGAAAACACCCAGCCGGCCGTTTTCCTGAGCTCGGCCGCCCTGTTCCGCTACCTCGAGGCCCGCGGGCTGGCGCCCGATCTCTTTATCGGCCACAGCGTGGGGGAATACGGCGCGCTGTTCTGCGCCGGCCTGCTCGATTTCGAGACGGCCATGCGGTTGATCGTCAAGCGCGCCGACTTTATGAAGGCCGCTACCGAGGACCAGCCGGGTCGCATCATGGTGGTGTTCAAGGACGCCGAGGCCGTGCACGAACTGATCCGCGCCTCCAAGATCAAAAACATCTACGTGGCCAACAAGAACAGCGTGAAGCAGACGGGTGTGTCCGGGGCCGAGGCGGACATCGACCGCTTCTGCGACTATCTCAAGGACGCCAAGGTGATGTTCAAGAAGCTGGCCCTCTCGGGCGCCTTCCACACGCCGCTCTTCAACCGGGCGGCCGAACAGATGGAAGCCTATCTCGAGACCGTCACCTTCAACCCGGTGGCCTTCAGCCGGGTGATCTCCAACGTCACGGCCGCACCCTATCCGGAGGACGCCGCGGCCGTCAAAAAGCTCCTGGTGCGCCAGATCGTCTCCCCGGTTGAATTTATCGCCTCGATCGAGAACGTGCGCCAGGCCGGTTTCGACCGCTTTTACGAAATCGGCCCGGGTCGCATCCTGGTCAACCTGCTCAAGAATATCCCCATCGAGGACTTCACGGCCCAGCCGACCATCGACGCCAAACAGGGTGAAGCCGAATCGCTTGAAAAGATGGTGGCCGCCCTGCAGGCCGACGGCCTCTTGAATCCGCCCGCCGCGGACAAGGCCCCGGCAGTTGCCCCGCCGCCCATCCCCGCCGCCCATCCGCCGGCGGAACCTGTGAACGCGCCCCTGGCCGCGGGCGCGGATTTCGAGGACTTCATGGCCCGCAACGAGAAAACCCTGCGGGAGATGGCTTACAAGGAATTTCGCAAGCAGCAACGCGAGCAGGCCCTGCGCGAGGTGGAGCGCTTCAATTTCTACACCGGCAAGGCCGTGGTGGCCGGCGTCTCCATCGGTCTGCCGGGCACCGGCAACAAGGTGTTCAACTCCAACAACTTCGAGAAGCTCCTCAACGGCAACAACTTCATCGAGCCCCTCTCCCGGGATGAAAAAGAGAAGATCGTCGACATGAACATCACCCGGGTATTCAAACAGCCGGATGGTAACGCCCGCTTCCTCGATATTACCGATACCCGCGACGTGATTCAGCTGGCCGGCAAACTGGGCTACTTCAACCTCAAGAACGAGTACGGGGTCGACTATGACTACGATGTCACCATCTCCCTGGCCATCGCGGCCGGCATCGAGGCCCTGAAGGACGCCAACATCCCGCTGGTGCTCCAGCACAGAGAAACCTCCACGGGCAATCGCATCCCCGACGGCTATGCCCTGCCCGCCGAGATGCAGGAGACCACCGGCGTCATCATGACGTCGCTCTTTCCCGGCTTCGAGACCCTGATCGAGCAGCTCAACAAATACTACTACAACAAGTTCTATGTGCGGCCCTACAAAGAGCTGGAGAACATCTACTACCACCTGATGGAGTCCGTGCGCGACCCGGAGATCAAGGAGCAGATCACGGACTGGTTTTTCAAGATCAAGGAACGGCGCAAGAAATACGGGACCTACAAGTTCGAGCGCAATCTGCTCTTCGATGTGGTGCCGTTGGGCTCGGCCCACTTTGCCCAATTGATCAAGGCCAAGGGGCCCAACATGATGATGAGTGGGGCCTGCGCCTCCACCACCCAGGCGGTGGGCGTGGCCGAAGACTGGATCCGCACCGGCCGCTGTGATCGCGTGATCATCGTGGGCGGCGAAGCCTCCACTTCCGAGACCCAGAGTCCCTGGATTGCCTCGGGCTTCCTGGCCCTGGGGGCCGCCAGCATCAAGGAGGTGGTCACGGATGCGGCCAAACCCTTCGACGAGGAGCGCAACGGTACCATTCTGGGTGCCGGCGCCGTGTCCATGATCATCGAGCGCGAGGACCGCACCCGGGAGCGCGGCTTGAACGGCCAGGCCGAAATCCTGGGCACCTATATCGGCAACAGCGCCTTCCACGCCACTCAGATCGACCAGCAGCACCTGACGGCGGAAATGGCGCGCTTCGTGCGACGGGTGGAATCCCACCACGAGCTCGATCCGGAGGCCTACACCCGCTCGATGGTGTTCATGTCCCACGAAACCTTCACCCCCGCCCGTGGCGGCAGCGCCTCGGCCGAGGTGGGCTCGCTCAAAAAGACCTATCCGGACCACTACCGCAACATCACCATCACCAATACCAAGGGGTTTACCGGCCACACCCTGGGGGCGGCCATCGAGGACGCCGTCATGATCAAGGCCCTGCAGGAGGGCCGCGTACCGCCCATCGCCAACCTCGCGCGGGTACCCGAGGAATTCGAGGACCTGAACTTCAGCTGCGGTGAGGACGGATGCGGCTACGAGTACGGACTGCACTATGCGGCCGGCTTCGGTTCCCACTTCGCCTTCCTGATGGTGCGGCGCATCGCTGAAAACCGCGCCCAGGACAATCCCGTCTACCAGGACTGGCTGCGGCGCATATCGGGTCTGAAAAGCCCCCAGCTCAAGATGATCGACAACACCCTGTGCATCGATCCCCACGTGATTTCCGAAGTGGCGGCCCCGCCGGCCGACCTGGTTGAAAAACCCGCCCCGGCGGCCGCCGCGGAGACGCCGGAAACCAGGGAAGAAGCCCCTGTGCCGATTGTTTCCGTGGATCTTACCGCCCAGGTCAAGAACATCATCGCCGAGCAGACCGGCTACACCGCCGACATGCTCGAAGACGAACTCGATCTCGAAGCCGACCTGGGCATCGACACCGTCAAGCAGGTGGAGATCTTCGGCAAGGTATCGGCCCACTTCGGACTCGACGTGCCCGAGGATCTCAGGCTCAACGACCTCAACACCATCGCCAGGATCGGTGAATACCTGGCCCAAAGCGTCGCCTCCGCCCCCATGGACGAAGCGGCGGCGGCACCTTCGGCGGCAGCGGCCGAACCCCCCGCAGCGGAAAGAAACCCCGACGAAAGCCCGGTTAAACGCATGGTCGTCAAAACCGTTCCAGCCGAGGCGATTGCGGGCCGGGAAGGCTGGTTCAAGGGCCACAAGGTCCTGATCACCGCGGACCATCAGGGTTTTGCCACGCTAATGGCCGAACGGGTCCGTAGCGACGGCGGCACGCCCGTGATCGTCGGCGATACGGCCGAGGCCGATCTTACCTGTGACTGGTCCACGCCGGCCGCCGTCAAGAAACTCGTCCAAGAAATTGAAAGCCGCTATCCGCAGATTGACGGGGTGCTGCATTTGCTTCCTCTGGACGCTGCCGACGACCAAATCCAACTGTCTCAGAGTGTGATCGACAGGCGGCTCAAGCATTTCTTCACCCTGGTCCAGGGGCTTTACGACCCGTTGAACCGCCCTGATACCTATATTGCCATGCCGGTCTTCAACGCCGCCGTGCTGCCTTACGGCGATGAGGCCGGTCCCATGGATCCGGTCGCCGCCGGTCTGGCCGGCATGCTCAAGACGATCAACAAAGAACTGGCGGACACCCTCGTGAAGGTCGTGGATTTCGACACCGAGGCGATCTCCCGGCAGGACGAGGTGATCGACACTTTCATCGCCGAGCTGAGCTCCGGCGACCGTCGCGTGGAGTGCGGCTATCGCGGGCAGCAGCGATTCGTGCTGCAGCTCGACACGGACCGTCCGCAGCAGTCGGGCGCTTTGATCAAGGCCGAAGATACCGTGCTGGTGACGGGCGGGGCCCGCGGCATCACCTTTGAGATTCTCAAAAACCTGGTGGCGGCCCAACCGCTGCGCCTCGAAATCCTGGGCCGCAGCGATGTAAACGGCCTGGACCCCACCCTGGCTGGCTCCGGCGTCAGCGAAGCCGAGATCATGACCCGGCTAAAGACTGAAATGCAGGGCGCCAAGCCCCTCGAGATCAAAAAAGCCCTGGACCGGGTGGTCAAGCTGCGCGAATCCGCCGCCAACCTGGAGGCCCTGCGATCGATGGGCGCCCGGGTGGCCTATCACGCCGTGGACGTCAACGATGCTGCCGCTGTTGGGCAAGTCGTCCGCGCCATCGAGGGCATCGACGTGGTCATTCATGCCGCGGGCATCGAAGAGAGCCAGATCATTCCGAAAAAAACCCGGGCCTCCTTCGACCGGGTATTCGACACCAAAGTGACCGGCCTGATGAACATCCTGGCGGCGCTGGATCAGAAGGCGCCACGCAGCCTGATGACCTTTTCGTCGGTCACGGCCCGTTTCGGCAACGAGGGCCAGGTGGACTACACCGCCGCCAACGACATGATCGCCAAGATGCTCCTCGAATACCGCCGTCAACACCCGAAGACGGCGGTAAAGGTTTTCGACTGGACCGCGTGGGAAGGCGCCGGCATGGCCACCAACGAAACCGTCAACAAGGTCCTGCGCGATCGCGGCCTGACTTTTCTGCCGCTGGCGGACGGCGTGGCCCACTTCATGCGCGAGCTCGGCGACGCCCAGGCCGCAGAGGTGGTATTCACGGGGCTGGACCGGGCCTTCGACCCCGACGGACTGATGCGCGGCGAGCAGGCCGAAGCGCGCATCGCACCCTTTCTGGATACCCCCGTAGAGACTGGCGGCGGGCGGCGGGTCTACGGCCGCACCCTGGACCTCGAACGCGACCTGTTCCTGCTCGATCACGCCCGCGAAGACGTCCCCATCTTCCTGGGGGCCACCGGCATCGAAGCCATGGCCGAAGCCGCCGCCAACCTGGCCGCACCCGGGATGCAGCTTCGCGAGCTCAGGGATTTTGCCATCCCCTACGGCATCAAGATCCTGAAGCGGCGCCCCAAGGACGTTTTGATCGAAGCGGCGGCGGCCACCGAAGGGGCCGACACTTTCCTGTGTCGGATCACCTCCCAGTTCCGTAACCCGCAGGGGGTTCCCATGGGGGAGCCCAAGCTGCACTATCAAGGCACCTATGTCTTCGGCCCGGCCGAAGCGGCGCCGCCGACCGTTACCCTGCCGGGGTTCCAGCCGGTGGACTACGAGGGCGACATTCAGGAACTGCTCTACCATCCCTCTCGGCTCTTCATGGACGGGCTCTTCCGCACGGTCGAAGATATCCTCTCCTTCGAGGAGGATCGGCTGATATCCAGGATCCGCAGCACCAGCCAGCGGCCGTTCTTCGCCGACGACCCCCGGCCGGCCTTTCTGACCGACGTGGCCGTCGTGGACGCCATGTTCCAGACCGGCGGGATGCTGGAGGTCATGACCACCAACATCATCGTGCTGCCCTACACCATCGGCCGCATGCGTTTCCACCGGCCCCTGGTTTCCGGGGGGGAATACCTGTGCGTCACCGAGCGTGTCACCCAGGGCCGGGAAACCAACACCTACCGGCTTCAGCTGGTAGATGCCGAAGGCCGATGCCACATCACTATCGAGGACTTCGAAATGGTCCAGGTGGACCTGCTGAGCGCTGCCGACCAGATCGTCGATCGGCTTAGGACCGGCGACCGCCGCCAGCGGGCCTCCTGACCGGCCGCCTGGGCCGCCCGGGGGAGGTCCCTCCCCCGCGGGCGGCCCGATTGACCGGCAGGAATCGAATTGATATCGCTGTTGCCAGCACCAGCGCCGATCGAAAAACACCATCCATTCACACGTCGCGGGTTTCAACGCGACGACCCGTTGCCGGGGGCCTTCAACCGAACCATGCGCCTTCACAACGCCGTCGAAATCCAAAACGTGGCGAGCGCCATTGCCATCGACTGGCACCGCTATCCGGCCTGCGGCCTCAGCCGGGCGATCACCGGCCTGACATTGGCCTTCGTGCCTATCCGGACCTTTCAGACGCACTACCTTCCCGACCTCCCGTCGGATCCGGATGTCGGGGCACGCCCCGTTGCCCTGGCCGCTGAAGCCTTCCGCATCCCGCTGCTGGCCGTCGCGGAAATCGAACAGGTCAACGCCTTCAAGAGCCGCAAGCGCCAGATCGAGTGGATGGCCGGGCGGCTGGCAGCCAAGGCGCTGGCCGCGTGTGCCGCCGATCATGCCGTATCGCTGCCGGAAATCGGTATCGCCCACCACCCCGAAGGGGCCCCCTACCTTACCCACCGGCCGGAACGCTCGCTTTCCATTTCCCATGCCGGCGACTGCGCCGTGGCCGGTCTGGCCCGTTCAAGCGAAACGGTATTGGGAATCGATATCGAAAACGAAAAAGCGCTGGACATCGCAAGCATTCTGCCGGTGGCCTTTTCAGACCGGGAACAACGCCGCCTGGATCCTGCGGACCGGCATCGGTTTTTCGAATGCTGGACGCTCAAAGAAGCCTATCTGAAATACCTGGGTCGCGGTTTCCGCGAAAACCTCAAGGCGGTCGAAATTCTGCACGGTACGACCATCCGCCACGGCGGCCAAATCGTCGCCGACCTGCAAGCCAGGACCCTTCAGCCCTTCCCGGGCTACACCCTGGCCATCGTCTCCGGGCCCCGCATGCAATGAGTGTTTACTAAAACCTGTTTTCAATCACTTTCCGTCTGTGCTACAGTCACGTTGACACAGAGATCGCTTGGCGTCAGAGGACAACGGGAACGCCCACCACCGCAACGCCGCACAAGGACCGCGGCTGGCTTTCCCCAGGGGGGAATCCGCCCGGATGAAGGAGGGGAACCAATGGCCAAAAAACACCTGGCAGCCATGATTGCGGACAGCTGTCGTCGCCATGAGAAGCAAACCGCCATGCGCTACAAGGAGGGCGGCGTCTGGCAGGAGATCAGCTATGGCGACCTGGGGAGTAAAATCAGGAGCGTAGCGGGCGCGCTGATCGATCTCGGCATCCAGCCCGGGGACATGGTCGGTATTTTCTCCCAGAATCGCCCGGAATGGACCATCGCCGACTTCGGCACTTTGAGCGCCGGCGCCGTGAGCGTGCCCATCTATGCGACCAACACCGCCGCCCAGGCCGAATATATCGTTGGCGACGCCGACCTGAAGGCCATTTTCGTAGGCGACAACGATCAACTGGCCAAAGTGCAGTCCTTTGCCTCTCGCTATCCGGAATTAAAAACCATCGTTGCCTTCGATGGGGAGCCCGTCAGCGATGGGGATGCCGTGATGAGTTTTGAAACGCTGGTCGAGCGGGGCACCAGCGGCGAACATGCCGCTGAAAGCGAACGGCGCATTCGCCAGACCGCCCCGGAAAGCCTGGCCACGCTTATCTACACCTCCGGCACCACAGGGGAACCCAAGGGGGTGATGCTCAGCCATACAAATTTTGCGCACCAAATCGAGGCCATCAACGCCAATTTCGATGTCGGCCCCGACGACCGCTCCCTGTGTTTTCTGCCGCTGAGCCACGTGTACGAACGCAGTTGGTCCTTCTACGTGTTCAGCCGTGGCGCCCAGAACAATTATATGCGCAATCCCCGCGAGATCCTTGATTACATGCGCGAAGTTCGCCCCACGGCCATGGTGAGCGTGCCGCGCCTCTATGAAAAGATCTATGCCGCCGTCATGGATCGGCTCGAGAAGTCGTCTCCCGGGAAACGCCGTCTCTTCGGCTGGGCCCTTGGGGTGGGCCGCAACATGGCTGACGTCCGCCAGGCCGGAAAAACGCCCGCTCTGGGGCTGCGTCTCAAGCATCGTCTGGCCGATCGTCTGGTCCTGAGCAAACTTCGCGAAATCGTCGGGGGCGATAAAAATTTCTTTTCCGCCGGAGGCGCCCCGCTGTCCAAGGATATCGAAGTCTTTTTCCTCTCGGCCGGCCTGTTGGTCTGCCAGGGATACGGTCTCAGCGAAACCGCGCCGACGGTCACCTACAACACGCCCCACAATTTCAAATTCGGCACCGTGGGCAGACCGGTTCCCGAATGTGAAGTCAAAATCGGAACGGACAACGAAATTCTGGTTAAGGGCGCCAATGTCATGATGGGCTATTATAAAAAACCCGAGGCCTCGGGCGCCGTGTTGAAGGACGGTTGGTTTCACACCGGCGACGTGGGCCTGATCGATGACGACGGCTACTTGGTGATAACCGACCGCATTAAGGACCTGATTATCACCTCGGGCGGCAAGAATATCGCCCCCCAGCGCATCGAAACAGCGGTCGGACGCGACCATTATATCGAGCAGATCACCACCATCGGCGACCGCCGCAAATACGTCAGCGCCCTGATCGTACCTTCTTTCGATGCCCTAGAAGTCTACGCCCGGGAAAAAAACATCACTTTCCAGAGTCGGGAAGAACTCCTGCAAAAACCAGAAATCCTTGTTTTCTACCGTGAGCGTATCGATCGCCAGTCAAGCGAATTGGCCGGGTTCGAGACCATCAAAGCCTTTACCCTGCTGCCCCAGGAATTTTCTCAGGAGAACGGTGAACTGACGCCTACCCAGAAAATCAAACGCAAGGTCGTGGCTGAGAACTATCGTGATCTCATCGACGCCATGTACCCGCAGGATTGAAAATGCCGCCTGGGGCCGAAAGATGCCCCTTCAGGGCGAACACCGGGGTTGACCTGGGATGTTTTAGTCTTACCCTAATTTTGTCAGGTTCCTAACCGCCTGGCATTCCTCCTTAACCTGCCGTCAGGGGCGGTTCTACTAACCGGAGCCGCCCCCATCAAAAGCTTTCGAACCGTCACGGCGCTTCATCGCTTTCGACATGTCGACCGATCGCATCCTCTGTGCGTCATAGGGATTAAAACCCCAACAAAGGAGGATGCCGTGCAAACAAGATACCTTATCATCGCAGCCCTGATCACCATCGTTGGCTTGACCTGGGCAGGGACGGCCGCGGCCGGACCCATCCAGAACCGGATCAAAAATCAGCACTGTCGGATAAACGACGGCATCGCCAGCGGCGCGTTGACCTACCGCGAAGCCCGGCATTTGCGCCGCCATCAGCGTAAGATCCGTAAAATGCGTCACCATTTTCTAGCCGACGGCCGTCTTTCCCACCGTGAACGGCGGATTCTGAACCAGCGGCTGAACCGAAACAGCGACCGGATTTACGTCCTGAAACACAACCGCCGCTATTACTGGTGATGAAGGTGACGAAGCGGTTGAGGCCGCGTTCATTCGGCCCAAAGGTGCACGCGGCGGTGGGGTGCCCGGAAGCAGCCCGCAGCTGAACTCGGAAAAGCCACCGCCGCCGACCGCAAGCCTGATCAAACCCACAGTCGTGCGATTGGACAGACGCTCATTGAACGGTTAAGATGCGCCATGGTCGAGAATGCGCCTGCAGAACAGTCGGATCCGAACCATCCCCGGGAAGCGCATGCCTTGGTTTTAGGGGCCATGGCGGGTCAGCGGTATGCCTTCCAGCAACTGATGGCCCTGTATGAAGACAAGGTTTACCGCATGATCTTTTTCCGAACCCGCAGCCGCCTGGATGCGGAGGATATCTGCCAGGACGTTTTCATCCAGGCGTTTAAAAGCATTAAAAGGCTTAAAGACCCTGAACGTTTCGGCGGCTGGCTTTTCCGCATCGCCGCCAACCGCATCAAGGACCACTATCGCAAGAAACGGGTCAGAGCCATCTTCAGCTTTCTGCCTGATGTCGAACGCGATGCGGATCAGGCGGCGGTAAACGAGGAAGGACCGGGGGTCATGGAACATATCGAACGCCGGGAGTTCTGGGAAAAGGTGAACGCCATGCTGGAGCGCCTTTCGCAAATGGAGAAAGAAGTGTTTTTGTTGCGCTTTTTCGATGATCTGGGTATAAGGGAAATATCCGAAGTCATTAATAAAAGCCAGAGCACCGTCAAAACCCACCTCTACCGTGCGCTCAAGAAATTCAAGGATGACGAGTCGTTCCGCGATTTTCTGAGGGAGGCCGTGTCATGAATCCGGAAAACCGTGCGCACATCGAGGAGCAGCGCCTGCTTGCGTTCGTGGTCGAAGACTCCCGGATGACCGCCGCGGAGGATACCCATCTGGCCCAATGTCGGCAATGCCGCTCCGCCATCGAAGACCTCAAGGCGGATCTCACATCCCTGCGCCGGGCCAGCGAACGTTTCACCCCTGAACGAAGGCGGCGCATCGTCCTGCCCGAATCGACGACGCCCGAGCGGTTCGGAAGCCGTCCCTTTGGCTGGCGAATTGCCGCCGGGGCGATGGCCACCGTTTGCCTGGCCGCGATTCTCTGGTGGCAGGTCGGCCCACGACCGGACCGAGCGCCGCTCGATACCGCCGCCGGCGTGGCGGCCATTCCGGCCGATCCGGTCATGCTCGAAACCCGTCTGCTGGCCGAAAACGCCATGCCGAGCGCCTATCAGGCCATTACGGAAAGCCTTGACGACGGTTTCGATCAGGGCTTTATTGACTTTATTATCCCGCCCCTGGATGAGGAATCGCTGTCCTGAACCGGGTTCGAAAAGGAGCTGTCGTATGCTTAAACCGCTGATCATCATCTGCCTGTTGCTGTTGACCCCGGTTTTTGCCGCCCCGGTCGATGCCCAGAGCGAGCCGTCCGGCAAATGGTGGTACGATCCCGGCATCAAGGCCGAACTCAAATTGCAGGACGGCGAAATCAAGCGGCTCGACCGCCTTTTCAACCAAAGCCGCAGGCGCCTGATCGACCTGAAAAACAAGGTGGAAAAAGCGCAGTTCGACTACCAGCGCCTGATGGAAGCCGAGCCGTTGGACGAAAAAGCGGTCAACCGCCAGTTTGCCCAGTTGGAAAAGGCGCGCAGCCAAATGGCCTCCGAGCGTTCACGCTTCCTCGTGGAGGTCCGCAAGATTTTAGGCCACCAGCGCTTTCAGCGGCTGAAGCAAATCTATCGGCAGTAGTCGTGCGGGCGGCCACCGCCGCACCGTGCCCCGTGCGCCCGGTCGCCTTGACATATTCGACCGCCTCACGCTATGGTTGCTGTAACCTGATCACAGCGACCGAAACGCTATCTGCTCTCCCTCGACACCACCACTTCCGGAATTTAGCAAGACTTTGATCATCGCCGGTTGCGCCCGGACCCACAGCCGTGATCAGCCCTCAACAGCGTATCCCCTGAAATAGATCTGCAGCACCCCGGTTCGACCAATCGAACCGGAGAAGGGGCATTTACCTTCGAATACGCCGCCTTCCAAACCAGCGGCCAAACCATGGCAGGGAGATGGGCGACCCACTTTTTCCCAATCGCCCTTGGTGCGGACGGGCAAACATGCCCGGTGGCCCGTGCGTTCCATCCTCTGATCACCACACAACCCCATCAAGACCGGATCGCGCCGGTCCGGACGAAAGGAGGTCCATCATGACCGACAGCATGTACAAGGTAATCACATTGGTCGGAACGAGCCCCAGTTCATGGGAAGAAGCTGCAAGAATGGCCGTGGAGACCGCCGGTAAGAATCTGCGAGACCTGCGGGTGGCCGAAGTGGTCAAACTGGACATGAAGGTGGACGGCGGTAAGGTCGTGTCCTACAGGGCCCGCGTTACCATTTCCTTCAAATATGAAGGCCAAAACTAGTCCGCTTCAGGGACCTCGCCCCTAAAACGACACCCAAAAACCCAATCAAACCTGATCCGGCCGATGGCCGGATCTCTTTTTGGGCGTCGCCGACTTTCAGAGACCCCATCCTTCGTGGCCGGGCGCGCAGGAAAAGATCAAGCGGGCCGCCCCGTTGATTCCCAGCGATTTTTCGCGATGCTATCAGACCAATGGCCGGATTAATTGACAGGCGGACGATAGCGGTACTAATTTTTGTTGATTTAGCAAATTACCCCCCGCGGCCATTAGGGCTCGGATCGCTCCGGCCGCTCGAAGATAAACTGAAGGAATGCACCACTTGTCGTCACGTATGCAGCCGTGAATAGGCATACAGTTACGATTCGCAGGGAAAGATGCAAACAGCCACCAGGGATCGCCAAACGATTATCTTCGCCGCCACGGCCGCTTTCATGATGGTGGCCCATCTGCAGGGCGGTAAAACGGTGAGAGACGCCCTGTTTCTCAGCCACTTCGCCGTAACCGCCCTTCCCAAGATGATGATCGCCGCAGCACTGGTATCGGCGGCGGCCGTGGCCGCCTTTTCGCTGTTGCTCACACGATACGGCCCGACCCGTCTGACGCCGCCCATGTTCCTGTTCAGCGGTCTTCTCTCGGTCGGCGAATGGATCATCATGGAAGCCTGGCCCCACGCCGTCACCGTCTTGCTCTATCTGCATATCACCGTACTCGATGCCCTTTTGATCAGCGGTTTCTGGTCGATTCTCAATGAACGCTACGATCCCTACAGGGCCAAAACGATCATCGGTCGCGTGGTCATCTTCACCGCCCTGGGAGGGCTTGCCGGTGCCGGCGCCGCCAGCATCATTGCCCGGGCGCTCGACATCCGGATGGTCATCGTCATGCTTGCCGCTCTGCATCTCGGCTCCGGACTGGCCCTCCTGCCCCTTGCACGTGACCGGTTCGACGGCCGGGGGCCATCGTCGTCCCTGCTGGCGCCGTTCAGGATTTCAGTCCGTAACAAGCTTATCCAGCGCGTGGCGCTTCTCATGGTAGCCCTGTCGGCAACGGTTGCCTTGCTGGATTACCTTTTCAAAGCAACGCTTCAATCCAATCTGAACAAGGACGAACTCGTCACCTTTTTTGCCTATTTCTATATGGCGGTCGATATCGGTACTTTTCTGCTCCAGACATTCGTGGGCCGCAAAGCATTGCACTGGTTCGGGCTCGGCGGCACCATCGCCCTGGTTCCCCTCAGCCTCTTCTCCGGCGCACTGCTGACCTTCGTTTTCCGGTCCCTGATGACCGTCACCATGCTGCGCGCCGCTGCCAATCTGCTGACCAACTCTTTCTTCGGGCCGGGCTACGAACTTCTCTACACGCCAATCGCGACGGCCGAGAAACGCACGAGTAAAATTCTGATCGATGTCGGCGCCAATCGTGCAGGCAATATGCTGGGCGGCCTCGTCATTATGGGGCTTTTATTTGTGCCGGGCCCGACGCACAGCTACATCCTGTTTAGCACCATGATCTGTGCCGGCATTATGGGATTGTTGATTTTCCTGTTGAGTCGCGGATATCTGTCGCAACTCGTCACCAATCTGCAGGAAGGCCATCTGCCTGCCCGGTCGGCCGTCACCCCCGGGCCCGCGGAGAGCCCTGCCGCAGCGACGTCGACAAACCTCCGACGCGAGCGTCTGCTGCGACGGATTGCGTTTTACCGCCAGGTGAACCGCTCGCCCGCGGTAAAACCCGGGCCACCAAGCGTAACCGGGGAGCGCCCGCGGCCCCCAAGCGTTGATGACGATAGGGATCCTGAAATCGAGGCCATCCGGGCACTGCGCAGCGGAGAAGATCGCCGCATTCGGCACGTGCTGGTCAACCAGGCCGCAACACCGGGAATGCTGCCCCATATTCTGCCTCTTCTTCGCCACCGCAGTGTGCTGAAGGAAGCGCTCGCGGCCTGCCGACCGCTGGCAGCCACCGCCAGCGGCCAGTTGGTGGACGCCCTGCTCGATCAGCACCAGCACGCCCTCGTCCGCCGCCGGATACCTTTGCTGCTCGGATTCGTGGGGAACATGCAGGCGGTGCACGGACTGATTGCTGGGCTGGAAGACCGGGCGCCGGATGTCCGCTACCGTTGCGCCGAAGCGCTGGCGCGGATCAAGACCGACTATCCGCACCTGACCATCGACTCGGAGGCCGTCTGGCGGGTCATCTACCGGGAAATGACCTTCCTGGGCCGGTCGAACGTGCAACCCCGGCAAGGGGTTGAACCGCTGCGTCATCTGTTCCATCTTCTCGGGCTGATCTTCGGTGTGCAGGTCATGGATGTCTGTTACGATTCGTTGCAGGCCCCGGAGACCAAAATCCGTGGCACGGCGCTGGAATATCTCGAAAACCGGCTGCCCCCCAACGTCAAATCGGCGTTGTGGCCCATCATCGCCTCCGGCCGCGCCGATCATATGCCGTCGAATCGTACGGCTGAGGAAATCCTGGAGGAGCTGTGGGGGGCTCAAGATGTTTCGAGCCAAAGGTCGCACCTGCTGGAGCGCAGCATAACGCCCAAAAACGAACCGGACAGCTAACGCCACAAGGCGGTCGTCCACTGTACACATCAAGGCCGCCATGGGCATGGAGGAAGTAGCGGGGCGATGAAAACGACGCTTGGCAACCTGCCGCTCGATCACCAATTGACCGGAAACATCCGCCGGCTGTTTCGTCACCTTGGCGTGCTGATGCTGGCGGCGGTCGCGCTCGTTACGGCGACCGTGGTCTATTACGACCAGCACCAGGTCGAAGCGCTCTCACGCAAGCTCATCACCAGCACGTCCGAGACCGTCGTGGCCCGGCTGGCGTCATTTTTCGCCACCGAGGACAGCAACTTGCGGATTGCCGCGGAGCAACTGCAGATCGGCTGGGGACAGGCGGATTCGCGCTGGCAGGATCTTTTCGCCCATCTGGCGCCGTTTCTCAACCAACATCAGAACGCCAGCGGCATCCTGTTGACCGCGGTAGACGGTGATGGGGCCTACTATGGCATTCTGAAGCCCGAACCCACCGGTACCGCGCTTATCGTACGATCCAATGCCGGCCACGACGGCGCTCGCGGCCAGGCCAAACTCGAGCGGTGGGAGGCCGGGGAACTTCAGGAGAGCTGGTATCGCCGGGACGATTTTGATCCCCGGTCAAGGCCCTGGTACCAAAAAACCCTGGACGCCGAAGAAAACACCATCGTCGCCAGCGGCCCCTACCTGTTCTATACGTCGAACAAACACGGCATCACCATTTCGACGCGCTGGCGCCATCCCGCTACGGGCCGCCACTTCATACTGGCCATTGATATCGTACTGGTGAATATCTCCCGATTCACCCAAACCCTGCGCCCGACGCCCAACGGTGTTGTTTTTGTAACTACGCAGGATCTGCGCCTGGTGGGCCTGCCGGCCGATGAACGCTTCGCGGATGAAAGTGTCGCCGATGCCATCCTGTTCCAACCATTTGGGGCTATCGAGCTGCCCCTTTTACAGGCGGGCGTGTCGGCCTGGGAAGCACAGGCGCGCACGCGCCGCTCATTCCCATTCGAGATGGGCGGACAGAACTGGTGGGCCGGCTTTACCTGGATCGAGGACCATCCCCACCAGGCCGGATTCTGGGCCGGCATTTTGGTGCCTGAGTCCGACTTTTTGGGAATGCTGCCCCTGCAGCGCAATTTCGTCCTGGCCGCTGTGGCCGGCACAGGCTTTTTTTTGGGCTTGATTTTGATATTCAACGCGGCGCGCAAGATGCGGCATGAAGTCCGCCAAGCCGTTTCGCTCGGCGGACAGCGGTTGGGGCCCTTTGAACTGCTCTACCAGATCGGGCATGGCGGTAACGGCACCGTTTATCGCGCCAACCACGCCCTGCTCAAACGCCCCACCGCCGTCAAGGTGATGCTGCCCCGGTTTGCAAGCAGTGCGTCCGCCAAAAAGCGTTTCATCAACGAGGTGCAGATCACCAGCCGCCTGACCCACCCGAACACGGTGGCGGTCTTTGACTTCGGCGAAACGCCAGAGGGCGCACTCTACTACGCTATGGAACATCTCAAGGGCGTCAATCTGGAGGTGCTCGTGCGCCTGTGCGGCCCCCAACCCGCCGCCAGGGTCGTGTATATTCTTCAACAGGCCTGCGGCGCCTTGAGCGAAGCCCACCGCCACGGCCTGATTCACCGTGACATCAAACCGGCCAACATCATGCTCTGTGAACGCGGGGGCGTATACGATGTGGTCAAAGTGCTGGATTACGGGCTGGTTCAAGATGGCCACGAAACAGCGTCCCATTCCGATGAGAGCGAGGCCATTATCGGTACACCGCTTTACCTCGCGCCGGAATTAATCTCTCGGGCATCGGCCTTCAGCCCCCAGAGCGACATCTACGCCCTGGGCGGGCTGGCCTATTACCTGTTGACCGGGCGCAATGTCTTCGAGGGCACCAGCGCAGTGGAAATCTGCGCGAAGCATTTACATGACGATCCCATACCCCCTTCTCAGGCTGTCACGCGGCGCATTCCCGCCGACCTCGAGGCCGTCGTGATGGCATGTCTGCACAAACCGCCGGCGGATCGCCCATCGTGCGCCGAGGAGTTGTCCGTCCGGCTCGCGGCTTGCCGGGATCAGGGCGGGTGGGATCAGGAGCAGGCGCGCCAGTGGTGGTCAGAAAATGGCGAAACCTTGCCGGTGGAGGGACTCGCACCAACGCACCCGCCATTGTCAAACACCCAACGATTGGTCATCTAAAGCGGCAGCCAGACCGAACAGGGTCGTAAACAAAGCGGGCCTCTGCCACCATGGGTGCCGTCAAACGGCAACGCCCGTCGGCAATGGACGGGCGTCGGTACGGGCTGCGGGCGTGAAAGTCTGGGCGGTCATCCCAGGGCCGAATTCATCAGATCACCGATTAGTTTTCCGAACTGGGAGGGGTTTTCGATTTTACCCCCCTCACCGATCACCGCCAAGTCGTAGAGCAGCCGACTGTAGTCCCCCAGCCGGTCATCCGCCTGATCCGCGGCATAAATACTCTGGATTTTCTCCAGTACCGGGTGTTTGACGTTCAATTCCAGCACCCGCTTGTTGGGTGGCAGGTCCTTGCCTGCCGATTGCATGATCTTGGCCATGTAGCCGCTCATGTCGTGGGCGTCGCCTGACAGGCAGGCCACGGAGTCCAGAAGACGGGTAGACGGTTTGACCTCTTTGATCTGATCCTGGAGCGTCTTGCGTATAAACCCGAAGAGATCCTTGAACTGCCCTTCCTGGTCCTGGGTGTCGTCATCGTTGAGATTCAGGTCACCCTTCTCGGCGCTCTTGAGCGCTTTGCCGTCGTATTCCGTGAGCGACTGCACCACCCACTCGTCCACCGGGTCCGTCATCAAGAGGACTTCAAAGTCTTTGGCCTTCAACTGTTCCAGGTGCGGGCTGTTGAGAAGCGTCGTCGGATTGTCTCCGGTCAGAAAATAGATCTCGTCCTGGCCTTCGGGCATGCGCTCCACGTATTCCGACAGCGAAACCCAGGCGCCATTGGATTTGGTCGTCTTGTAGCGCGTCAGATCGGCCAGCTTGGTCTGGTTGGCGGGATCCGTATAGATGCCGACCTTGAGGATCGCGCCGAACTCGTCATAGAACTTTTCATAGTCGTCTTTTTCAAGCCCCTTGAGGAGATCGAACAGCTTCTTGATCAGGTTTTTGCGGATGTTGAGCACCAGGCGGTCCTGTTGCAGGATTTCGCGGCTGATGTTCAAATTGAGATCCGGCGCATCCACCACACCCTTGACAAAGCTGAAGTACTCGGGAAGCAATTCCTTGCAGTCGTCCATGATGAACACCCGGCGGCAGTAGAGTTGTACGCCGTGCTTGAATTCGGGCTGAAAGAGGTCGAAAGGCGCCTTGGACGGCAGATATAGAAGGGCGGTGTATTCGGTGGTGCCCTCCAGTTTGACGTGCAGGTGTTTCAGCGGCGGGTTCCAGTCGTGGCTGATATGGGTGTAGAACTCCTTATACTCGTCATCGCTGACATCTTTTTTGTCCCGCGCCCAGATGGCCTTCATGGAATTGAGGGTTTCTTCGCGCACAACCGCGCGGGTGGTGTCACCGATGGGCTTGCCGTCGCCATCCAGCACCTGCTCGGACTCGGGGATCGGCTCCTGCTTCTCCACATCCATCACGATCGGATAGGCCACGAAGTCCGAGTGCTTCTTGATGATGTTGCGGATGGTCCACTCGTCGGTGTAGTCCGGCTCCTCCTTCTCGGGTTTGCGCAGTTCGAGCGTGATGCTGGTGCCCCGGTCGGGTTTGGTGGTCTCCTCGATGGTGTAGGATCCATCCCCCCGGGATTCCCATT
>JASJCD010000245.1 GCA_030066135.1 Desulfobacterales bacterium
TATATCGAAAAGGGCCAAACGCACAATCACCATGAAATCGCCCAGTTTCGACGCGAAGACGGCGACTGGTGTTTTTATGATGGTGAAGCCCCCAAACCCCAGACGGTAAAACGCGAAACCCCCAAGGTGGGCCGCAATGCCCCCTGCCCCTGCGGCAGCGGCCGCAAATACAAGAAGTGCTGCAGCGCCTGATATCCGGCCCGCCCGTCACGGCGCCTTCGAGCGTACAAACCTTCAGGAGGGGACATGTTCACAGAGCTGATTCGCAGACGGCGCAGCATACGTCATTTTCAGGATCGACCGGTTGAACCCCAAAAAATCGATGCCCTGGTGGAAGCCGCCCTGCGGGCACCGTCCTCGCGCGGCCTCAACCCCTGGGAATTCATTCTGGTGGACGACCGCGACCAGCTGGCCGCGCTGGCGGAGGCCAAACCTCACGGGGCTTCTTTTCTGGCCGGGGCCCCGCTGGGGATCGTGGTCTGCGCCGATCCCCAGCGATGCGATGTCTGGGTGGAAGACTGCTCGATCGCCGTCATTTTCGTGCAGTTGATGGCTGCCTCGCTGGGACTCGGGAGCTGCTGGATCCAGATCCGCGAGCGCCATCACGCCAGCGGCCGTCCGGCCCGGGACCATATCGCCGATTGCCTGCAAATCCCCGCCCATCTCGAGGTGGAGGCCATGATTGCCATCGGCTACGCGGCGACCGATAAAAAGCCGCACCCGGCCTCCGGACTGCAGTTCGATAAAGTTCATCACCGGCAATACGGGCAAGCCTTCAAGACTGTTGCTTAGGTAATCCTGTTTCGGACGGTTTTGTGAATGGTTCGCGCGACGGCTTGCGAATTCGGAGGCGTGACGTCTGCATAGGGTACGCTGCCATGACGAAGAATAAGCCTATCACCGATAGCGGACTTTTTACGAAACCGTCCTAAAAAAAACTAAAGTCGTCCCGCTGCAGGGCGATAACGAATGTAAGGGCACCGCCGGGCATGGGGGCTGAAAATGACACGCAGCCCCTTGTCCGGCAGAATCTTCATAACCTTCCTTAGTCCCACCGGGGCGGCTTCGGCCGCCCCGGTTTCTTTTGGGCCTCCTGGGCGAGAAAAACGAATCCAGGGTTAAAGTTTTCCCGGTAAATACCCATAAGGAATTAAGGGCACCCCTTACGGATGAGCCGCGATCGTGCCGGGTGGACGACATCCGCTGCGCCTTCGGGGAGCCAGGGTGCCACCGCGGGTGCAACCACATACGAGGACGATAATTAATGGAAGCCGCCACTGATTTCGAAACCGTTCTGAATAAAAGCAAAAAGCTGCCGACCCTGCCCGGGATTGCCATGAAAATTCTGGAAGCCGTTCAGAAAGAGCGCCCGGATCTCCAGGAAATTGCGGAAGTCCTGTCCACCGACCCGCCGCTTAGTGCTGAAGTTCTCAAACTGATCAACTCACCCTTTTTCGGGTTGACCCGCAAGGTCACCTCGGTATTCCATGCGGTCAGCATGCTGGGTATGAACGTGGTCAAAAACATGGCGCTGAGCTTCGCCCTCGTAAAGAATTTTTCAAATAACGGCCAGGGCGATTTCGACTACCCCCGCTTCTGGAAATACTCGCTGACCACGGCCATCGCCGCGCGCATGATTGCCGAAAAGGTCGCCGCCGAGACGGCGGAAGACGCCTTTTTTCTGGGGCTGCTGCATGACATGGGACTTCTGGCCCTGGCACGTTGCCTTCCCGATCAATACCAGCTTGTCGTCCAGGAAGCCGAAGCCGGCAACTGCAGCAACCACCAGGCTGAAAGCCAGATTCTGGGTTTCGACCACATGGCCATCGGCCGCCACCTGGTGCGCAGCTGGGGATTGCCGTCCAAATTCTGGCAGCCGATCGGTTGCCACCATTGCCCGGAACGGCTGTCCGCAGTCGAAGACGAGACCCTGACCCTGACCCGGGTGCTCAACCTGGCCACCGTCTACGCGGACATGTTCCAGGCCGAGAGCACCGCCACCTACCTGGCCGTCATCGATCACTATACCAAGTCCTACGGCTATGCCGCCGTCCTGGATGTCGATCAGCTGGCGGTGGCCATCTCCGAGGAGACCCACCGCTTTTTCCCCTATTTCGATATCGATTTCGACGACGACGCCGACTACCTCGAAACCATCGAACGGGCGCGTTCCGAGTTGATCAATGTGTCCACCGATTTCATCGATCAGCTCGTGGCCCAGCAGCGTCAGATCGACACCCTGCGCCGCCAGGCCACGCATGACGGCATGACCCAGTTGATGAACTATCAGTATTTCCAGGAAACCCTGAACCGCGAAATTGCCCGCTCACGCCGCAGCCATTCGCCGCTCACGGTGGTCATGGCCGATATCGACCGATTCAAGGCCGTCAACGACACCTACGGCCACATGGCCGGCGACCACGCCATCAAGACCGTGGCCACCTGCCTGCAGGCCAACCTGCGGGAAACCGATCATATCGCCCGCTATGGAGGCGAGGAATTCGCCCTGATCCTTTACAACATCCCCCCGGAGGAAGCCTTGAGCGTGACCGAACGGGTGCGCCAGACCATCAGCGAACTGCCCATTCGTTTCGATGACCGCACCTTCAAGATCACGATGAGTTTCGGGATTGCCTCTCTGGCCGGGGATGACCAGGACCGCGAAGCCCTGCTCGACAATGCGGACAAGGCCCTGTACGAAGCCAAGTCGGCCGGCCGCAACTGCTGCCGTGTCCATCGTGCACGGACTTAAGGCACGACCACAGATTCCCCTGCGTGCATTGACCTCCCACACGCCGATCTTAGAATAGTCTTTTCATGGCCGGCAGCCTCATGGCCGGTCGCTGTTACCACGCCCCCCTCCGTTCCGCTGGATCGGCCGCGGGCGTCGGTGATCCTTGTACCTACCCGTCAAACCTGGAGGAATAAGTGAAACGGCACAGGTCAACACTTGCGCTGGTGCTCACCTTGGCGATGGCGTTTTGGGCGGCAGTTTCCCCGGCCGGCGCCGAATCGGCCGCGATATCAGGCCGGCTGGAGGGAGGCTACCGCATCCTTACGGTCCCGTCGGCAAACACCCCGCTGCGCTTCACCGTCTATCGCGGAGATTATGTCAAATTTGAACTGCCGGCCGACGACGCGGACAGGATTCTGACGCTCCCGGCCCTCGATATCAAACAGCGCCTCCCCCACCGGCTCGATGAAGCCCGTCATATCACCATGCGACATGTGGGCGTGCTGCCTTTTACGATCGGACAGCGCACGGGAACGATTGAGGTCGTCGATTTCAGGCGCCCGAACTACAGGGAACTCACCGCCGCCCAGGCCGCGGATATGATTGCCCGTTTCGATCCGCTCATCCTGGATGTGCGCACCCCCCAGGAGTATAAAGCCGGCCATTTGGCGAATGCGATGCTCCTGCCGGTGCAGGTCCTGCAACAGAACATTGAACGTCTGTCCGCCCACCGCGAACGGGAAATCCTGATCTACTGCGCCACCGGCAACCGCAGCACAGTGGCATCCAAGATTCTCATGGACGGCGGCTTCAAACAGATCGCCAACCTGCGCCACGGCATCGTGGACTGGCATCGCCGCAACTATCCGGTCGTGCGCTGAGCCCCGTGCCGGTGCCTCCGGACGGTATCCGGCGCAGCCGGCCCACGTCTTCCCGCCGCGGCTGGTAAGCCCTGGACGCAAAAAGCCGTTAACCTGTGTCCTACCGTTTGAAATGACGTGTCGTTAGCTGGGATTGTTACCCCCAAGGCGGGCACCCGGGAAGGGAGCGGCCAGTTGGGGTCAAGATTCGCCCGCGGTAAGCCGCCGGTAAGCGGCCCGCGCTTCCTCGGAGATGGAAACCGTGTCGGCATGCACGATCGGCATGCCATTGGGGACCGTTGCCGCCGGAGCGACGTAGGCCTCCCGCACGGGAATGCGATAGGCGTCCGGCTTGGGCTGAAGCCATGCAGGATTGGATACGACAATGGGAAAATCAACGGTCATGTCTGTATTTCACCAGATCGCACCCGACGATGTCAAGAACGGTTTGGACCATCACCGTAATGGGGTCATTTCCCTAAACGTCGCGCCTGGTCGTTGCCGGCTCTGGGCAGCGCGAGGGTAACCGTCGTGCCCTGGCCTTCGCGGCTGTCCATACGCATCGACGCCTTGATGACCTGGCACAGGCGGTTGGTGATGAACAGCCCCAGGCCATTGCCGTGGCGCTTGGTCGTGAACCCGCTCGAGCAGGCCTTTTCCAGGGTCTCCGGGCTCATGCCGATCCCGTTGTCGGCGACCTTGACCAGGATTGTATGGGCACACTGCTCGGCTGCCACCGAAATCTGTTTCCTGCGCTCCGCCACGCCCGCGACGCCTTGAACCGCATTGATCAGGATGTTGTCCAGGATGTGGACCAGCGGTTCCTCACAGGTGGAGACCTCGAGGGACGCCTGATCCGCACCCCGGATGGTCAACTCCACACCCGCCCCCTTGATCAGGTCCGCACAAACAGTTGCTTTAAAAAGGTTTAGGCTTAAATCTAGAGGAGATCAAGGGGGCGAGTAAATCACGGACGGTCGCATCCGTGCAATGCTGGCACCGGCGATGCCTTCCGGTCGGGCCCCGCGACAGGGCCCTTTATTCGCGTGGCAGATCGCAGCAGCCTTTTGTAGGCAGTTGGGTCTCCCCCATGAGGTGGAGATCCACCTGCCGGGCGGCTTCACGACCTTCGGAGATGGCCCAGACAATCAGGGACTGGCCGCGGCGAGCGTCGCCGGCGGCGAACAGGCCCGGACGGCCGGTGGCATAAAGTGGTGAGGTGGACAGAAGACCGCGATCGTCGAGATCGAGGCCGAGCTGGTGTGCGACCGTATCGGTTTCCGGCCCTGTAAATCCCATGGCCAGCAGGACCAGGTCGGCAGGCCACTCGCGCTCACTGCCGGGGATGGCGTGCATCTCGCGACGGCCGCTCCCATCCGGTCGGAATTCGACGTTCACGGTGGTGACGGACGTCACGCGGCCGTCGCTGCCGTTGAAGGCCTGGGCCAGGATCGACCAGCGGCGCGCGCCGCCTTCCTCGTGGGAGCTGCTGGTGCGCAGCCGCAGCGGCCAGAAAGGCCAGGGCTGGTCTGCGGGGCGATCGTGGTCCGGCCGCGGCAGGAGCTCGAAATTGGTGACGCTCAGCGCCCCCTGCCGGTGGCAGGTGCCGATACAGTCGCTGCCGGTATCGCCGCCGCCGATCACGATGACATGCTTGCCCTGTGCCGTGATGGGGTCGTTGTGCGGCGGCTCGACCGGGTCGCCGGCCACGCGCCGGTTCTGCTGGGTCAGGAAGTCCATGGCGAAATGAATGCCGGCCAGTTCGCGCCCCGGGATGGGCAGATCCCGGGGAACCGTGGCACCGGTACAGAGCACGACGGCATCGAAGGCCGCCAAATCGTCGGCGCCGACATCGCGTCCCACGTCGGTGCCGGGTTTAAAAACGATGCCTTCCCGCCGCATCAGATCCAGGCGGCGATCCAGAATGCCTTTCTCCAGCTTGAAATCGGGAATACCGTAGCGCAGAAGCCCGCCAATGCGATCGGCGCGCTCCATCACGGTGACGTGATGCCCGGCCCGGTTGAGCTGCTGGGCACAGGCCAGCCCGGCGGGCCCCGAACCCACCACGGCCACTTGCTTGCCGGTCCGGCGGGCGGGCGGCTCAGGATGGATCCAGCCCTCCCGGAAAGCCCGCTCGATGATTTCCTTCTCGATCTGCTCGATGGTCACGGGCGGGGCGTTGATGGCCAGCACGCAGGCCTCCTCACAGGGGGCCGGGCACAAACGGCCGGTGAACTCCGGGAAGTTATTGGTCAGCAGAAGCTGGTCGAGGGCTTCACGCCAATGCCCATGGTAGATCAGATCGTTCCAGTCCGGAATCAGATTGCCCAGCGGACATCCCGAGTGGCAGGTGGGAACGCCGCAGTCCATGCAGCGGGCAGCCTGCCGGATCAGCTTCTCCTCGGGGAAATCCTCGTAGATCTCACGGTAGTCGTTGATGCGCGCGGACACCGGCCTGCGCACGGGTGTTTCGCGTTCAAATTCTTTGAACCCTGTTGGTTTTCCCATCTTGCTAGTCCTCAGGCCCCTTGGAAATGCTTTCCTGATCGGCGGCGGCCAGTTTTTCAAGGGCGCGCTTGTATTCCACCGGCATGACTTTGACAAATGTCGGCAGGCAGGCGTCCCAGTCCGCCAGGATGCGCCCGGCCACGGCACTGCCGGTAAGGTCGCGGTGTTGCCGGATCAAGCCTTGCACAAGTTCGATATCATCGGCGGCTTCCACCGCCTCCAGGTCCACCATCTCCCGGTTGCAGCCATGGGCGGCGAACTGACCGTCGGTGTCCAGCACGTAGGCGATACCGCCGCTCATGCCGGCCGCGAAGTTGCGGCCGGTGGATCCCAGCACGACCACATGGCCGCCGGTCATGTATTCGCAGCCGTGATCGCCGATGCCCTCCACCACCGCGACGGCGCCGCTGTTGCGCACACCGAAACGCTCGCCGGCGCGCCCCCGGATAAAAACCTCCCCGGCGGTGGCCCCGTAGAGGGCCACGTTGCCCACCACGATGTTGTCCTCGGCCCGGGTGGGATCGCCCTTCCGGGGTTGGATGGTGAGTCGGGCGCCGGAGAGGCCTTTGCCGAAATAATCGTTGGCTTCACCGTGCAGGTGGATGCTGAGACCCGGAGCGCCGAAAGCGCCGAAGCTCTGGCCTGCCGTTCCGGTGGCCTGCAGCACGACGGTGTCGGCGGGCAACCCCGCGTCACCACAGCGCCTGGCGATTTCGTGGCTCAACGTGGTGCCCACCGTGCGGTCCACGTTGCGCACCGTTATATCCAGGCGCATGGGCCTCCCCTCGTCCAGGGCCGGCTGCAATTGCGCAATCAGTTTGTCGTCCAGTGCCGGCGGCGATGGCCTGGTTTCCAGCAGAACACAGTGCTGCGCCACGGCCGGCGGTACTTCCGGCGCTTCCAGAATCGAAGAAAAATCGAGCCCTCGGGCTTTCCAGTGATCCAGGGCCCGCACCATGCTGAGCCGGTCCACGCGCCCGACCATATCGGCAATCCGCCGGAACCCGAGCGCGGCCATGATGAGGCGCAGATCCTCGGCCACCAACCGCATATAGTTCACCAGGTGCTCGGGGCGGCCCGTAAATTTTTTGCGCAGTTCGGGGTCCTGGGTGGCAATGCCCACCGGGCAGGTGTTGAGATGGCAGACCCGCATCATGATACATCCCAGGCTGACCAGCGACACCGTCCCGAAACCGAATTCCTCGGCACCCATGAGACAGGCCACAGCCACGTCGCGGGCGGTCTTGAGCTGGCCGTCGGTCTCCACCACGATCCGGTCGCGCAGGCCGTTCATCTTGAGGACCTGGTGGGCTTCGGAGAGTCCCAGCTCCCAGGGCAGCCCGCCGTAGCGCACCGACGTCTGGGGGGAGGCACCCGTGCCGCCGCTGTCGCCGCTGATGAGCACCACGTCGGCCCCGGCCTTGGCCACGCCGGCCGCCACCGTTCCCACCCCCACTTCGCTGACGAGCTTGACGCTCACCCGGGCGGCGGGATTGGCCCTTTT
>JASJCD010000246.1 GCA_030066135.1 Desulfobacterales bacterium
GGGGCCTTATGAGTTCCTGCTGGCCGCGTTGGGGGCCTGAACGTCGATGACACTGCGCATGTATGCGGAGCGAAAAAAAATCAACCTGGTGAGCGTGGAAGTACAACTCAGTCATGTTCGTCTTCATGCCAAGGACTGTGAAGACTGCGAAACAAGAAGGGGAATGCTCGACGAGATTCGCAGCGAAATCCACCTGGCGGGCGAATTGGACGAGACGCAACGCAAAAGGTTGTTAGAAATTGCGACACGCTGCCCGGTGCATCGGACCCTGTCGTCTGAAATCAAGATCCGTACCACCGAGGTCTGATCAATCAAACAGCCCAACGCAGAGTAGCCAGGAGAAATAATATGCAAGCATCAGCAACACCCGTCGCGCTCATCGTCGGCGGTTCCAGCGGCATCGGCAAACAGACCGCCCAGCGTCTCCTCAACCGCGGCGTAGAAGTAATGCTGTTGGCGCATAACAAGGAAAAACTCGAAGCGGCCCAGGCGGACCTGGCAGCCGGCGGGGCGGTGCAGACCGTCGCCATCGATCTCTATGATGCCAATCAGGTCGACGCGTTCATCGGGCGGCTGCAGGAGGAGCCCCGCCATATCAAATACCTGATAAACTCGGCGGGCTCCTTCAATCCGACACCATTCCTGGAGCATTCAAACGCCGACTACGACAAGTACATGGATCTCAACAAAAGCTTTTTCTTTATCACCCAGGCCGCCGCCCGGAACATGAAAGCCAATGGCGGCGGGGCCATTGTCAACATCGGCTCGATGTGGGCCAAACAGTCGATCAAAGCGACCCCCTCCTCGGCCTACTCCATGGCCAAGGCCGGTCTGCATTCGCTCACCCAGCACCTGGCCATGGAACTGGCCGAATACGGCATCCGGGTCAATGCCGTCTCGCCGGCGGTGGTTGTAACCCCTATTTACGGTGAATTCATCGATCCCGACAAGATCGAGGAAACGCTGGCCGGCTTCAACGGTTTTCACCCTATCGGCCGGGTGGGCCGCGCGGAAGACGTGGCCGCGGTGGTCGATTTTCTGCTGTCGGACGAAACCGGCTGGGTCACGGGCGCCATCTGGGACGTGGACGGCGGGGTGATGGCAGGCCGCAACCAGTAGCAGTGGAGTGGTCGGCCATTGGCGCGAAGGCCAATTGACAACCAATGGCCGATCTATATGCCGAACTCCATGGAAGGGGCACCCCTGTTATCCGCGGAACCCGTTCTCCTCATGGGAACCGTCACACAGGGGCTTCTTCTTCGAGCCACCGCAGCGGCAAAGAGTATAGTGATCCGCATCGGGAAGCAGGGCGTCCGATATCTGGTCGTCCTTGAGTTCGATCTCCCCCTGGCAATGCAGCGGACCATCCTTCTCGACGACGATGCGCGTCTCTGCAAAGTAGTCCTTTTCATGCTTGCCTTTGAGAATGTAGGTCAGCGCGCCGGAGGGACATTTTTTTATGGTGGCGATGATCTCTTCGGGCGAACCCGCATCCGGCTCGTACTTGGGCGCATCGTGGGTTCCGAAAACGGCCTCGAGTTCACCGCAGTGCCCGTCCCCCATGCACAGGTAGCGGTCATAGACGATCGTGATCTCCTTGCCCTCGTAGTATTCCAGGGCGGGCTTGTCGGAGTCCTCGCGCTCGCCGCTGAACTCAATCTGGGCATGGGTCCCATCGCACATCGGTTTGGCGCTTGATTCGCCACAGCGGCAGAGGGAATAGACGCGAGGTGTTTCAACCGATTCCCCGTTGCTCGCGACCAGTTTCGTGTCGACCGCTATGAGGGGGCTGTATTGTGTGAGGACGACTTCACTTGGTTTCATCGCGGCACCTTCCTTTGTTGACCGTCGTTAAATTGATATACCACGTTGTCTGCAACTCAACTGGCCATTACCGGATCATCACCGATATTTCAAGGTCGCATACGGAAATGAGAGGAATACGCCGTCGTTTGTAAATGCTTGCCGGGACTTCAGGAAACCTTCACTTGCGACTGTCCGGTCTTTCTTGTCCTTTGATTCTCGCCATCGGGATATCTTCTAATGCGTTAGGTTTGCGTGTCCAATTTCTTTAGTGAAGTCCCAGGCGAACTCTCGCTTGCCTGATATTGAGGTTCAGGTCAGTGCCGCCGAGGCCCGTAAAAATATTTTGGTGCTTAGCGTGTTACTTTACGAAACCAATTTCCGTCCTATTCTATTAGCGTGTATTCAATACAGTCCGATATGGCACTTACCGTTAAGGCGTTACCTCGAAACCAACGCTCCCGGAACCTAGCGGGTCCTTAAAGTGGGTTACCGGGCATTTTCGGCATAAGCATACGCTGTCCTTTTATCGGCAGAAAGGGTTGCAAAGGAGGTTAAAATGGCGAAACGTCATAAAATTGATGTCTACTTTCATAATTTATGGGGTGGTGAAATTCAGGACATAACGTTGAAATTCAGCACATCCAAATCGAGTGTTCCCGTGGACACCTACACCAGTGCCAAACTGGCGGATGGGGAAAAATGGGGCCCATTGCAACGCACCTATGAGACCGGCCCGGACGCTGAGGATTTCGATTTCTGGCACATTGAATTTAGTTCACCCAGCGACCCCTCGGGTAAATTCAGCGGCCGCAATAAATTTGCCTGTGTGATTGACAGTGACGTTCCCACTGACCGCCCGATCGATTTGTGGATCAGCAGCGAGGAATCTGCCTTTTTTACAGGCTATCCCGAGAGTGTTGGCGGCAGACCCGGTGTCGCCGGCTATACCGGCTTTCCCAAAAGCAAGCCGGGCGGCGACTATACCTGTTTCACCAAACTGGAAAAAGATTAATCGTCGCGGCCAGATATGACCTGGGGTCTGTCTCCAAATCATGATCATCTGAACGCCGGTGAAATACGGTCACCATACATTCGTTTTGCGGGTCTTCCCGCTTGATCGATTACACTTGATAGAGCCCACGCTGGAGGCAAGACTCGATTTTAAAAACCGATAGGCTTGCTCGAAAGCATTACAGGGCCCGAAGATTATTCTGGCAATCGCCACAAAAAATCGACCGATTCAGGCAAATCGCGACTGGTGCGGGGTTTAGACGAGCAAAGTGAAACCGTCGCATCGAAAGAGATGCTATCTGGCCGGTGTCGAATGCTAGGAATTGTTACCGCCTGGGCCGGGACCGGAGCACGTGACGGAGTGCCCCCCGGAGAATTAGGCCGCTAAAACTGCCGCCGTCAGCCGCAACCCCCCGTGGAGCTGAAAATCCGGCATTCGGATAGAGGTGCCTGAAAAATACCAGCCCCTCATCCGAAAATGGCGCATTAGATAACCAACGCTTACCAGCGTCACTCCGACATCATGCATAGGCTCGCGGTACGTCCCTCGATTCAAGTTTCATTTGTTCTATAAAAATCTTGAAATGCTTGATCGATAGCGCGTACATTGGTCGGCAACGTCGGCACCCGTCACAATTGTTTCTGCCCACGCATCATAAGTATCCGCCGACCGAATTGCGCTTCAATCGGGAGGGCACTTGAAATTATCCACGCGCAGCCGCTACGGCACACGGATCCTTCTGGAACTGGCCCGCCAGAGCGACGGAAATCCCGTTCAAGTCGGTACGATATCCCGTCACCAGGACATCTCCGTAAAGTATTTGGAACAACTGATTCGGACTCTGAAAAAGGCGGGGCTGGTCACGAGCGTGCGGGGCGCTAGAGGGGGCCATATTCTGGCCCGGGCGCCCGAGGCCATTTCCCTAGGGGCCATCGTCCGGCTCTTCGAGGAACAGCACGAACTGGTAAAGTGTATCAGTTCACCCGATATCTGCCAGATGGCCGACGAGTGCCGTGTCAGGCTGGCCTGGAAAGAGGCGACCGACGCGCTCTACGAACGCCTGGACGCCATCACCATTGCCGACCTGCTATGTGAGCCCACCCGCTCCACAAAAAAAAACCGTCCACTTAAAATACGCAAAGCCTGATCGGTCAACCATCAGCCAGCTGTCCCCGGCACAAAAAAATCACTGCCGGCCCTCATGGCTGAGCCGGCAGTGATTTTCAAGGAATCGCTGATTGGCAGCAGGATCAGCGATTAAGGAGATCTTTGATCCGGGCCAACGTGTCCTCATCACTGTTACGGACCATGTTGACCACCGAATCATATTCGGATTGTTGGCCCCCGGCGCCGACCTCGTCGGTGTCCACATCGAGGATATCGGCAATCGCCTTGACAAGCTTCTCCGGCGTGACCGGCTTCTCCATGGTATAGCGCGGACGCAGCCCGGAAGTGAAAGCATTGAAGCCCTTGATGTCCTCGCTGCCGAGATCCGTGTGGGCGTGGGCCGTGATAACGATGACGGGCAGATTGGTAAAGCGTTCGCTCTCCCTGAGGGAACGGATGACCGCGATGCCCGATTTCCTGGGCATGACCATGTCGAGGGTCATGAGATCGGGTGGATTGGCGTTAACTTTTTCAAGCGCATCCTCACCGTCGTGGGCTGTCTCCACGACGAATCCGGCATCTTCGATGCAAGTGGCCAGAAAATTACGGACATCAGGTTCGTCATCTACCACCAGAATACGTTTTTCCGATGCATGTGCCATGTGACTCTCCTTATGCGGTAGTTTCGGCGGACTGCCCGTTGGGTTTCAGTTTGGCCATGGCCTTGGCAAACTCCAGCATGACTCCCATGCCCTCCTTGATCTCGCCGTTGAAGGGGGCGGCGGCCAGACGCATGGGACCGGCCTTCTTGGCGTTTTCGAGATCGACCTCACCCGGCAGCGAGGCCAGTTTTTCCATCATGGCCAGCGCCTTGGGATCAGAGAACTTTCGGAAGAGGGCCAGCAGGGCCACGGCGCCATCGCCGATGTCGTCGACGTCTTCGGGGGAATAGGCGTCGGCCACCTTGGCACGAACATCAAGCATGGCCTTGACGATACGGAAAACGCCGCGCTGCTCCAAGGTGTCCAGATGTTCAATCGCCTGGGGAACAGCCGACTTGAGCAGCGGTTCGATGTCTTTGACGAACTCGATGATATTGTCCATCATTTTTAAGGCCCAGATAAAATTCTGGACGTTGCGGGCCGTCAATTTGGCCAGGTAGGCCAAATCATCCAGGGTGAAACCGGACTCGATCTCCTGCAACCCGTTCATCATCAACTCGACAGCGGTATTGCTCAAGGGGACGATATCCGCCTTGAGTTCGTCCATCGCCGCCCGGGACTTCAGGATCGGATCAATCTTTTCCTCGATACGGTCCAGCCTTTGAAGAATCAATTCCTCATTGGTCATGGTGTCCCTCCTAAGCGGCTTCGATCTCTGGCCAGGACTTGCCGGCCATGGTCATCTGGGGTTCGAGGGGCAGGTCTTCGCCCGGCAGCAGGAGATTCCAGTAAACCCATTTGAACATCATCTTGCCCCAGTAATTCACATAGCTCTCGCCGACCAGATCGAAGGGACCCAGACCGGGGAACGGGTACTTACCGGGCAGCGGTTCAGTTTTGTAATTGAAGTCAAAGAGATAGGCCTTGTCGTGGCCCGAGACGATGAAACAGGTGGAATGACCGTCAAAGGCCGGTTTGGGTTCCTGACCGTCGATTTCCAGAAGGATATTCTCGACCACGATCTCCGCCTCGTAATGTGCCACGGAGCCGGCCTTGGAGGTGGGGACATTGGTCGCATCGCCGACCACGTAAATGCGATCCCATTTTTCGGCCTGGAGGGTGTGGTTGTCGGTAAGCACGTAACCCATGCCGTCCCCAAGGCCGGATTCGTCCACATAATCGGCGCCCAGGTTGGGCATGGTTGAAACCATGAGGTCGAAATTCACCTCGCCCCCGCTGGCGGATTCAATAACGCCCTTTTCCTGGTCAACCCCGGCCAGATGAAAATCGGTAGTCACCTTGATGCCTTTTTCCTCGGCGGCCACACTGAGGACCCGGGTGGCTATGGGTTTGGTGAAGATGCCCGTGTTGGGGGTGACGAACTCGATTTCCGTCTTGTCGCGTACACCCAGTTCCTTGAAATACCAGTCCGCCATGAAAATGAATTCAATCGGCACAACGGGGCACTTATGGGGCATTTCGGCAATGTTGAAGACCACCTTGCCGCCCCGGAAATATTTCATTTTCTTGCGCAGGGCCACGGCGCTTTCCAGCGTGAAAAAGGTGTGCACTTTGGATATGGGGTCCGGCGTCCATTCCTCGAGACCTTCCACCTCTTCGGGGGCGATACGGCACCCCGTGGCGATGATCAGCCAGTCATAGCTGTACTTGCCCTTTTTACATTCGACCCGTCGATTATCCGGGTCGACGCCCACGACCTCGTCCAGGATAAAATTGACGCCTTTGGGGATGAAGTCACGCTTGGGTTTCATGCAATCCTCGGCCGTGTATATCCCGAACGGAATGAAGAGCCATCCAGGCTGGTAGTGATGCATCTCATCATTATCGATGATGGTGATCTGCCACTCACTCGGGCTCAGCTCTTTCCTAAGCTTGTTGGCGGCAATCGTCCCGCCGGCGCCTGAACCTAAAATGAGAATTTTCTTCATGAATTGACTCCTTTCCGCATTAAATTGAACCAGAATGATGACAACGATTAGCGACTCATGAAATGTTTCTGAAAGGCTGAGTTACCGAAAATTGCGAGGCCTTTGAGGGGTGGTGCGCCATTCATCCGAATCGAGATTCATCCTGTTTCCAAAAGGGGGTTGAAAACCATACCAAACTAATCTATACCAATTTAGTCGGGTTTTATGTGTTGC
>JASJCD010000247.1 GCA_030066135.1 Desulfobacterales bacterium
GAACTGGGCATGACGCTGATGCTGGTGGCCGAGAATTCGGACGGACCGCTGGCCTACGGTATCTATGTCTACATGCAGAGCGCGGCGGGCCGCGGTCCCGGCGCCGCCCTGGGTATGGTGGCGGTGCTGGTCGTCGGCCTCTGCACGCTCATTTCACACATCGTTATCGACCGGCGCCAGAAGAAGTACGGTCTGGAACCGGCCACCTAAATCAGAGG
Source organism: Desulfobacterales bacterium (assembly GCA_030066135.1). Lineage (GTDB taxonomy): Bacteria > Desulfobacterota > Desulfobacteria > Desulfobacterales > UBA5852 > JABZFP01. The sequence goes on from JASJCD010000247.1 coordinate 219, forward strand.
ACGCGGTCAAGATGAATCATTCCCAATCACTGGAAGGCACCGGGGCGGCACGCGGGGTGCGGCTTGAAGATATCGACCTTTCCTTTGGCAAGACCCACGTCCTGAAAGGGGTCAATCTCGAGATCGAATCCGGTGAGTTTTTCGCATTTCTGGGACCGTCGGGCTGCGGTAAGACCACCCTGCTCAGACTCATCGCCGGGTTTGAATCCGCCCAGTCCGGCAGGGTTATCATTGGCGAACAGGAAGTGTCGCATCTGCCGCCCTGGCGGCGCGGTCTCGGGATGGTGTTTCAGAGCTACGCGCTCTGGCCGCACATGACCGTGCGCAAAAATGTGGCCTTTGGCCTGGAAGAACGCCGCTTGCCGCGTCGTGAGATCAACGCCAAGGTGGATCAGGCCCTGGACCTGGTGGGCCTACTGGAACTGGCGGAGCGGCGGCCGAACCAGCTTTCAGGCGGCCAGCAGCAGCGGGTCGCATTGGCCCGCACCATTGTGATCGAGCCCAAGGTCCTGCTGCTGGACGAACCGCTCTCCAACCTGGATGCCAAACTGAGGGTCCAGATGCGGCTGGAACTGCGCCAGCTGCAGCGGAAGCTTTCCCTGACGACCATTTTCGTTACCCACGACCAGGAGGAGGCCAATACGACCTCCGACCGCATCGCCGTCATCAACGACGGCATCGTTCAACAGATCGGAAGTCCGGTCGAACTCTACGACAATCCGGCCAATCTTTTTGTGGCCAAGTTTCTGGGGGTTGCCAACGTCATCGAGGGCGCTCTCGCAGAAGAAGACGGCAAGGTGTATTTTCGATCTTCGGACGGCACCGTGATGGTCCCGATCAACGGCGAATCCTCAGGATCCGCCAGTATCGTTTTCCGGCCGCAGAACCTTACGATCCGCCGCCGGGAAGAGGCCCTCATCAATGGCGCCACGCGTCTGGAGGGCAGCGTGGACCACAAAGAATTCCTTGGCAGCATTATCCGCTATCGCGTGAAGATCGGGCAGCATTTCGTGCTGGTCGACAAAGCCCACCAGAGGGGCGCCCAGGCTTTGCCCGAAGGCACCCCCGTATCCGTCTATCTGAACCAGGAGCAGGTGATCAAACTCGTCGAGTGAACCACTAGGGGACGGACCCCAGGGACAAGGTGAATATATAGGAGGACCGCATCGAACCAACAATGGTCATATTGCTGCTGGCCGGTGCTTATGTCGGCTGGAATATCGGTGCCAATGACACCGCTAATTGCATTGGCACGACCGTCGGGGCCGGATTGTTGCCGTTTTCGCGGGCGGTTCTAGTCGTGGCGGTGTTTGCAATCCTGGGGGCCCTGCTCCAGGGACAGCATGTCATGAAGACCATTGGCAAGGGCATCGTCTACCAGGAACTCGATTTTCTGGCCGTTTGTGTTGCGCTCATAAGTTCGGGCGTCTTCGTGACCCTGGCCACCTTCAAACGCATACCGACCTCAACTTCCCAGGCCATCGTAGGCGGCGTGGTCGGCATCGGACTGGCCATTAATGCGCCCATCAATACGGCCAAATTCTGGACCATTGCCGGCAGTTGGATCGTCTGCCCCTTGATGGTGATGATCCTGGCCTATGGGCTCTCAATACTGGTTGGCGCCATCCTCAATAAAATCCAGGTAAGCATTCTTATTGTCCAGCAGGTCATGGGCTGGCTGGCGATCGTATCCGGCTGCTATGTCGCCTATTCCATGGGGGCCAACAACGCCGGCAATGCCGTGGGGCCCATTTCCAGCCTGGGACTGTTTCCGCCGATCATGCTGCTGGCGCTGGGCGGCGGCGCCATCGCAGCCGGAGCCGTCACCTACGGCCGCAAGGTGGCGGACACGGTTGGCAAAGGCATTACAACGCTGGATATTCGCGGCGCCTTCGTCGCCCAGATGGCTTCGGCCGCCGGCATGCACCTGTTCTCCATCTGGGGGATTCCGGTTTCGACATCTTCGGCCATCGTCGGTGCGGTCGTAGGGGTTGGGCTTGTCAAAGGCGCACGGGCCATCAGCAAAAAAACCATTTTCATCATCCTGATCGGATGGGTGCTCACACCCTGTTTGGCAGCCTTTACGTCCTTTACGGTTTATCGGCTGCTAGCAGGGGCCTTGTCATAAATTGATTAGAAGCGGTTTCAAAACCTCAGATCGCGTTCGAGAACAAGGCGCGGTCTGATGAAAAAGCGGAGCATATTCGATGATATGTGAGCATTTTGAAGAAGACCGCAACGCCGTTATCGGGCGTTAGATGGGGTTTTGAAACCGCTTCTAACGCTGCAACCATTCTTGGCAGCCAACAGCCAAAGGAGGCGAGCGGGTAATAAATCCGGTCGACCTGAATACAAACAATGACGCCCAGCGCAATCTTGCTCGTTTTGTTATCGGCGGCCATCCATGTCGGATGGAATTTCCTGACCAAGTCGAGCCAAGATCCGGCCGTTTTTTCACTCCTGAAAGGCATCACCATGGCAGCCGTTGCCGTTGCCGGTCTATCGATGCTGCCGCTGGCGGCCATACCAAAAGCGCTCTGGTTATTTGTGCTGGTCTCCGGTTTTTTGCACGGGGTTTACATCCTGGCCTTGAGCAAAGCCTACGAAGGGGGCGACATTTCCTATGTTTATCCGATAGCCCGTTCCGCACCGGCCTTGGTCCCCGTGGCGGCGTTTCTGATCATCGGCGAAACCATTTCGTTGCGGGGTGGCGTCGGTATCTTTATCGTGGTCCTCGGTGTCATCGCGCTTCAGTTCCGGGGGCACGGTCGGTCGGAGCTTCTGGCGCTTAAACGTGCGGTCTTTAGAAAGGCCTCTGTTTGGGCATTTGTCACGCTGGGCGCCGTCGTTTCCTACTCACTGGTTGACAAGGCGGCGATGGTTGCTCTGTCCGACGTGACCGCCATACCGCCGGCCATGCGGGGACCCTGTTTTTTCATGCTCCAGGTCATCTTCTGTTATTTGCTTTTCGGGGGTTATATGGCCGCGACCCGCAAGCTTCAACTCAAAGCGGTATGGACCGGGCAGTGGCGGCAAATCATTGTGGCGGCGGTGGGTACGATGGCTTCCTACAGCCTCATTCTGCACGTCATGCAGGCCAATCCGGTGAGTTACATCGTCAGTCTGCGCCAGTCGAGCGTTCTTCTCGCCGTGCTTGTCGGGTGGCTTGTACTGAAAGAACCCTATGGCATCTACCGGCTTGTCACCTCCGGGGTCATGCTGGTGGGATTTTATCTGGTCAGCACGGCGGGCGGTTGAAATCGGCATGCGGATATGTAGTCTATAGCTAGAGGGAAGGCTTCGAAGCATCATTCAGGCAGCAGCTATGTCGCATCGTCAAAAACCAAGTGTTAAGAAAGGAGTGGCTTATGAAACGTTCGAGCATGTGTCTGGTAATGCTGTTCATTGTATTTGCGGCCTCCAGCGCATTGGCCAAGGGGCGTCTCGTCGTCTATTGTTCCAATGAGCCTTTCGCCTGCCAGGCGGTGGCCGACGCCTTTTCAAAAAAATATGACGTCAAGGTCCAGATGACGCGATCCGGTTCGGGCTCGACCTATGCCAAGATCCTGGCCGAGAAGGACAACCCCAAGGGGGACGTTTGGTATGCCGGGACGCTGGACCCCCATTCCCAGGCCGGGGTCAACGGCCTGCTTGAGCCTTACGCATCGCCCATGTTGAAGGAGATCGGCAAGGAATTCAGAAACCCGGCCACCAGCAAGCAGCATCACAGTGCAGGGGTATATGCCGGTGTCTTGGGTTATTCGGTGAACACCGATGTTCTCAAGGAAAAAAACCTGCCCATGCCGCGATCCTGGGAAGATCTGACCAAACCCGAATACAAAGGGATGATCCAAGTGGCCAGCCCACAGAGTTCAGGTACGGCCTATACCGTTCTGGCCACCATGGTTCAGCTCAAAGGTGAAGAAGAGGCGTTCAAATATTTGGCCCAACTGCACCAAAACGTCAACCAGTACACCAAATCGGGATCCGCTCCGGGTAAGTCCGCCGCGCGCGGAGAAACCATGATCGGGATCGGCTTTCTGCACGACCATGCCCTTCAGAAGGCCAACGGCTTTCCATTGGAACTGGTGGTTCCCTCCGAAGGCACCGGGTACGAGATTGGTGGCCTGAGCATCATCAAGGGGGCCCGCAACATGGAAAACGCCAAGTTGTTCGTCGACTTCATGCTCAGTGCCGAAGGCCAGGAGGTACCCCAGCGCGTTAAAATGTTCCAGGTGCCGACCAATATGAATGCCAATGTCCCCAAGGAAGCCATCCGGCTGGATCAAGTCAAGCTCATCGACTACGACTTCGTCAAGTTCGGTTCGGAGGAAATGCGTTCGCACCTGATCGACCGCTGGGCCAAGGAGATCAAGCCCGTTGCGCGGTAACGACCAACTTGTGGATCAGCAGATATGATGAAGAGTCAAACCCAACGCCAGCCGGGAGAGACCAGCCCCTGGGCCGTTCTCTCCTGGCTGCTGATTGCCCTCACGGCCTATTGGTTTCTCCCGTGGACCGCCCTTGAATACGGCCTCGGTGATTTTACGGCCGAGGAGTGGGTCGATGCGCTGGGGTGGAAGCAGGTTCGTTCGACCATGATCCTCCCCATCCTGCTGATCCTCATGATCCCCCTGGCATGGCTCCGCATCTCCGCGAAGATTTCCGGTTGGCTCTGGGCGGTCGTTCCCGGATTGGCCCTTGGAAGCATGCTCATCGGTTTTACCGCCACGGAGACCTCCATGGGGCTTGGGGCCGGAATCATCCTTATGGCCCTGGCGGCACTATTTGCCGTCGGCACGGCCGAACTCGGATTTCAGCGGGGTGATACCTTCATCGCCGGTGCGGTGATTTTTGTGATTTTCATGGTCGGCGTCTTCATCTTCTTCCCGGTCGGTGAAATCTTCAACAACGTGCTTTTTGACAAGGCCGGCGCCTTTGCCCCCTTTCAGTTTTTCCGCATCATTACCTCCTTCGGTGTGGGCCGGGTCATCGGCAATACGCTGATTCTGGCATTTTCGGTAGGTCTGGCCACAACAGTCTTCGGTCTTGTCTTTGCGTTGTACGCCGTCCGGGCAACGACACGGATCCGCTACCTGATCAGGGTCTTCTATATCCTGCCGATCATCACCCCACCGTTCGTGGTGGGGATGTCCCTGATTCTTATCTTCGGTCGGGCCGGCATGATCAACGACGGGCTCATGTATCTTCTGGGCCCGGCCGGGCTGCTGATACCCGAGGGCAGCCCCGGGCTGTTTGAGCGCTCCGGCTATATCTATGGCTTCCTGGGGATATTTCTGGCCCAGACGCTCTCCCTCACCCCCATCAGCTATATGGTCATCAGCGGGATGCTGGCCTCGATCAATCCGGCCATGGAAGAGGCCTCCCTGACCATGCGCGCCAGCCGCTGGGCCACCATGTGGAACGTTACGCTGCCCCTGATAAGGCCGGGAATCGCCAATGCCTTCCTTCTGGGAATGATCTCCTCGGCGGCGGATTTCGGTAATCCGCTCGTACTCGGCGGTGAATACGACGTGCTGTCCACCGAAATCTACTTCTCGATCGCCGGCGCCCAGCTCGATTTCGCCAGAGCCGCCGCGCTGGGGATCATCCTCCTGGTTCTCTCCCTGTCGATCTTCTATATACAGAACAAATGGATCGGCAAGAAATCATATGTCACCGTGACCGGTGTGGAGACCGCGGGCAATGTCACTCCCCTGCCGCGAGGGCTGCAACGCGGCTTGACCGTATTCGTCGCCATCTGGTTTGTTCTCGTCGGTCTGCTGTATTTCAGCATCTTTTTAGGCGGGTTCGTAAAACAGTGGGGGGCGGACTACACCCTAACCCTGTCGCATCACCTGGAGTTGTGGTCCAAAGGCCTGGAATCGGGGGCCTGGCCATCCTTTCTGAATTCGATGTCCTACGCCTTGCTGGCTGCACCGCTGACGACCCTCGTCGGCGTCCTCATCGCCTATATTCTGACCCGCAAAACCTTTTATGGCCGCGGTATCATCGATTTCGGCACCGTGCTGATTTTTGCCATTCCCGGCACCGTCATTGGGGTGGCCTATATCCTGGCCTTCAACACGGCGCCCGTCGAATTGACAGGGACGGCCGCCATCCTGATCATCACGATGGCCATCCGGGCCATGCCGGTGGGCATCCGGGGTGGCATGTCCGCCCTGAGCCAGATTTCAACAAGCCTGGAAGAGGCGTCGCTACTGCAGCGCGCGGGAAGCTTGCGAACCATACGTTCCGTTCTTCTGCCGCTATTGAAGTCCACCATCGTATCGTCCATGGCCTATAGTTTTATCCGTTCGATGACGACGGTTTCGGCGGTCATATTTCTCGCCACGGCCGGTACGGATGTGGCCACCACCTATATTCTCTCACGCGTCGAAAGCGGCGATACAGGGGTGGCCGTGGCCTACGGCTCCGTGCTTATTTTCACCATGCTGGTGTTTACGCTGCTGGTTCAGTTTTTTATGGGACGCGCACGGAC
>JASJCD010000248.1 GCA_030066135.1 Desulfobacterales bacterium
GATCTTAAACGCGATGATGAAAAATCAATCCTATTGGATTGCGCCATCTTGATTTTCTATTGACCTGGAACACAGTGGCTCACTCCTCCGACGCCGCAAGCCTTGCTATCGAACTTTTTACGCATCCGTCTGACCGGTTATGTTTTTCACCATCAAATCCCCCAAGACTCAAAAACTTCACTAAAAAAATCCGAGGAAGGATTAGTACAATCCCCTTTGTCCCGCGCCGAGCATCGCGGGATCGAATGGATAAGGCTCGCGGACTGTCTGAGCGAAGCGAGTTTCCGCGAGCCCCATTTGATCCTGCGACGCGCAGGGCCAAGCGGGACACGGGCGGTTTCTTTTGGTTCCTTTTCTTTTACGCAAAAGAAAAGGAACAGAAAAAAACGGGCGGCCCAAAGGACCGCCCGCCAATGGTATTTATCGATTAATGTGCGTTACGCCGTTTTGCCCGTCTCCTCGTCCCGCAGCACCCGCCGCAGCACCTTGCCCACGTTGGAGGTTGGGATCTCGTCACGGAACTCGATCAATTTGGGGCGCTTGTAGCCCGCCATGTTCTCTTTGCAGAAATCCCGGATTTCCTCTTCGGTGCAGCTCTGACCTTCGATGACCTTGATGAAGGCCTTGACGGTCTCCCCGCTTTGATCGTTGGGCACACCCACCACCGCCGCCAGCTCCACCTTGGGATGGGTAAAGAGGACGTCTTCCACCTCCCGCGGGTAGACATTGAAGCCGCCCACCAGGATCATGTCCTTCTTGCGGTCGGTAATCACGATGTAGCCCTCTTCGTCGATGTGGCCGATATCGCCGGTCAGGAAATAGCGCCGCCCTTCGATCTCCCGGATGACTTCCGCGGTTTCGGCCGGTTTGTTCCAGTAGCCGGTCATGACCTGCGGCCCGCTGATGGCCACCTCGCCGTCTTCGCCGCGCGGCAGTTCGGTCTCACTGGTTTCCACATCCAGGATTTTAATTATGGTGCCCGGGGCCGGAAAACCGATGGAACCTATCTTGCGGGTTTCTGTATTGGTGGGATTGAGAGATGCCACCGGCGCCGTTTCGCTCAAGCCGTAGCCTTCGAAGATGACGGACCCGGTTTTTTCTTCGAAATTGCGGCAAACCTCAGGCGGCAGCGGCGCGCCACCCGAGAAGCAGCCCATCAGTGAGGTCAGATCGAACTGGCCCAGCAGCTTGTGGTTGGTGAACGCCACAAAAATGGTCGGTACGGCCGGCATGAGGGTGGGGCGATGCTTCTGGACGATCTTGAGGACCTCGGTAAAAGGCGGGTCGCCGGCCCGGGGATCCGGCACGCAGATCAGGCGGCTGCCCGAATAGCAGGCGGACAGCATGGCACAGGTCATGCCGAAACTGTGGTACCAGGGCAGAACCCCCAGATAACAATGAAAACCACCCCGCCGGACCCCCTCTATGGTGCCGTCTTCCGTGTAAGCCAATCGGGCCCAGACATCCAGCACCATGAGGTTGTAAACAAAATTGGAATGGGTCAGGGCCGCGCCCTTGGGAACGCCCGTGGTGCCGCCGGTATATATGATCAGGGCCAGGTCCTCGGAGGGGTTCACCGTGATCACCGGCGGTTCGGGAGGGGCGCCGGCCACCACGTTGTCGAAGAAAAGATGGCCCGGTTCGTAGCTTTCCGCCTTGGGGATCTTGCCCAGGAGCCCCCCCAGAAACCCCTTGATCCAGGGAAGATACGACTTGACGCTGCAGATCACCACCGTTTCCACGGATGTGTTCTTTATGGCCTCCGTCGTGGTGGGGTAAAATTGCGGATGGTCCATGCAGAAGAGCGCCTTGGCACCGGCGTCGTTCAACTGATAGTTGAGCTCCGCGGCGGTGTAGAGCGGGTTGCAGGTGACGCACACCGCGCCGGCCTTGAGGATGCCGAAATAAATTTCCGGATAGTGCGGGAGATTGGGCAGAAAAATGGCCACCCGGTCGCCCTTGCCGATGCCCTGGGCATGGAGGAAATTGGCAACACGATCGGCCGTGTCCTTGACCTGGGCAAATGTGCGGGTGGCATCATTGAAAATGGTATAGGTTTGGTTGGGATAGTTTGCAGCCGCATCATCCAGAATCGTGAACAACGGTTTGTCGTAATCGCTGAGATCGTGCGGTACACCTTCGGGCCAGTGGGGCGTGGACCAGGCATGGTCGGCCATTCTAAACCTCCTGTGAATTGAAGATTATGGCGGCGGTGCTATGTTCAGGTTGGCAGGGCGAGATACGTTCTTTAAATACTGAATCACGTTCAGATCTGTCAAGCAAAAGTCTCGCCGCGGGCATCGTAGGGTGTTCCGCCGCCGCGGCAGGCGGCGGCGGGGAAGATTTTCAGGCGTCCGCGTCCTTCCAGGCCGGAAAGGCCTCCCGGTAGGATTCCAATGCTTCGCGCGACAGGGTCGTGGTGTAGACGTCCTCCCGTTCTTCGCAGTGGTAGCGCACCTCCCCCCGGGGGTCGATGACGCTCGAATCACCCCGGTAGGCCAGGCCGTTGCCGTCCGTTCCCACGCGATTGACCCCGATGACATAGGACTGGTTTTCGATGGCCCGGGCCTGCAGGAGGCTGCGCCAGTGATCGGCCCGCGCCGAGGGCCAGTTGGCCACGAAGATCGCCAGGTCATATGCCAGTTGGCGATTGCGGCACCAGAGCGGGAAGCGAAGGTCGTAGCAGATAAAGGGCCGCACCCGCCAGCCATTGATGGTCACGGTCAGCAGTTCTCGGCCGGCGGTGTATACCTTGTGCTCCCCGCTCATGCGAAACAAATGCTTCTTGTCATAGGTGAAACAGGCACCGTCGGGTCTGACCCACAGCAGGCGGTTATATAGCTGGCCCTCCTCCCGGATGATGGCGCTGCCAACGATATCGGTCGCCAGTTGCCGGGACTGGTTCTGCATCCAGTTGAGGGTCGGGCCCTGCATGGTCTCCGCCAGCGGGGCGGCATTCATGGTAAAGCCCGTGGAGAACATCTCCGGCAGGATCACCAGATCGGTGATGCCGGCCAGCGACTGCAGGCGCGCTTCGAAACGTTCGAGATTGGCCTTGCGATGCTCCCAGACGAGTTCGCTCTGCACGAGGGTGAGGTTCAAATCCGGCATAGCTTTTCGACGGCCTCCTCGAGGGTCTGGTCATGCTTGGCAAAACAGAAGCGCAGCACATGGTCATCGCGTTGATCGTGGTAGAAAACCGAGGGCGGTATCGCGGCCACACCGAAGTCGGTGGTCAGACGCCGGGCGAAGACGGTGTCGGCCTCCGTTGTAATTGCGGAATAATCCACCATCTGGAAATAGGTGCCTTCACAGGCCAGCGGGCGAAAGCGGGTGGCCGCCAGCAGTTCCCGGAAGCGGTCGCGTTTGGCCTGGTAGAAATCCGCCAGGGCCAGGTGATCGTCGCTCGCCGCAAGATGGTCGGCCAGCGCCATCTGCACAGGCGTGCTGGTGGCAAAGGTCAGGTACTGGTGAATCTTGCGGAATTCGCGCGTCAAAACACCGGGGGCCAGGCAGTAGCCCACTTTCCAGCCGGTGGCATGATAGGTCTTGCCAAAGGAGCTGACAATGAAACTGCGGGGCCAGAGCATTGGAAAGCGTGCCAGACTCTGGTGCGACCGGCCGTCGAACACGATGTGTTCATAGACCTCATCGCAGATGATGAAGAAATCATAGAGGCCCACGAGGGCCTCCAGGGCGGCGATATCGGCCGCCCCCAGGGTCGTGCCGGTGGGGTTGTGCGGGGTGTTTAAAATCAGTGCACGGGTCTGCGGGGTGAATCGCCGGCCGATCGTGTCCCAGTCGATGCGGTAGTCGGGAAAAGACAGCGGGACGAAGACCGGCACGCCGCCGTTGAGGCGTACCACCGGTTCATAGGCATCATAGGCCGGCTCGACGATGATCACCTCGTCGCCGGGGCGCACCACCGCCGAAACCGCCGCGTAGAGGGCCTCGGTGGCCCCGGATGTCACCGTTACCTCGGTTTCGGGATCGTAGCGCCCGCCATAGAGCGCCTCCACCTTGGCGGCGATCGCCGCCCTCAGGGCGGGCACCCCCTGCATCGGGGCATACTGGTTGTAGCCCGCCTGCATATAATGCGTGACCCGGTCGATCAGCTGCGGGCTGACATCGAAGTCGGGAAAACCCTGGGAAAGATTGATGGCGCCCGACTCCTGGGCCAGCTGCGACATGACCGTAAAAATGGTCACCCCGACATCGGGAAGCTTGGATTCCATGGGTCTGCTTCCTCCCTCTGCAACCTGTCGCCGCCCGGGCCGCCGCGGGATCAGTCTTCCTGCAGGACGGCCAGATCCTGGTAGTGGTCCAGGGCTTCCGGATTGCGCAGCGCGTCCTTGTTGGTCACGGCTTCGCCGTGGATGACCTTGCGAACCGCCAGTTCGACCTTTTTCATGTTCAGGGTGTAGGGAATATCGGCCACGGGCACGATCTTGGCCGGCACGTGACGCGGCGAGGCATTGGCTCGGATGGTGGTGCGCACCCGGTTCACGAGCGCGTCCGTCAATTCGCACCCCGGCGCCATCTGCACGAAGAGAATCACACGCACGTCGTTCTTCCAGTGCTGACCGACAACCACGCAGTCGGCAATTTCTTCGATGGGGTCGATCTGGCGGTAGATTTCGGCTGTTCCGATGCGCACCCCACCCGGGTTGAGGGTGGCGTCCGAGCGCCCGTGCATGATTACGCCGCCGCGCGCGGTTACGGTGATGTAGTCGCCGTGGCGCCAGATACCGGGATAAACGTCGAAATAGGCCTTGTGGTATTTCTGCTGGTCGGGGTCGCTCCAGAAGTAAATCGGCATCGATGGAAAGGCGGCCGTGCATACGAGCTCGCCCTGCTGCCCGACCACAGGCTGCCCGCTCCCGTCGAAGGCCTCGACTTTCATGGCCAGCCCTCGGCACTGGAGCTCCCCGGCGTATACGGGGCCCATGGGATTGCCCAGGGCAAAGCATCCGTTCAGGTCGGTGCCGCCGGAAATGGAGGCCAGCTGCAGGTCCGGCTTGATATGGTCGTAGACGAATTCGAAACCTTCGATGGATAGGGGGGAACCGGTGGACAGCACCGCCCGCAGGGGCTTAAGATCGTAGGTTTCCCGCGGCTTGACGCCCGAAGCCTGCAGGGCGGCGATATAGCCGGCGCTGGTGCCGAAAACCGTTATACCTTCATCGGCGGCCAGCTCCCATAGCGCCCCCGGATGGGGATGAAAAGGATTACCGTCGAAGAGCACCAGGGTCGCCCCGGTGGACAGGGCACAGGTCAGCCAGTTCCACATCATCCACCCGCAGGTGGTGAAGTAGAAAATCGTATCCTCACGCCTGAGGTCGGTGTGCAGCACCAGCTCCTTCATCTGGTGAAGCAGAATGCCGCCGGCGCTCTGGACCATGCATTTGGGAAGCCCCGTGGTGCCCGAGGAGTACATGATGTAAAGCGGGTGCTCGAAGGGCAGTTGCGCGAATACCAGTTCACCGCCGTCGCCGCCGGCAATGAAATCGCTGTACATGAGGGCCTTGGGCACGGCACTGATATCCGGCGCCTCTTCGGTATAGGGCACCACCACCACCTTTTCGATAGAGGGCAGCTGGGCCAGGATGTCCGCGATGCGGCCCAGGCTGTCGATGGCCTTGCCTTTGAAAGCGTATCCGTTGGCCGTGAAGAGTACCTTGGGCTTGATCTGGCCGAAACGATCCAGGACCCCTTTAATCCCGAAATCAGGCGAACAGGATGACCAGGTGGCCCCCAGGCTAGCGGCCGCCAGCATGGCCACGATGGCCTCGGGCATGTTGGGCATGAAGCCCACCACCCGGTCGCCCACGGTGACGCCGCAGGCCCTCAGGGCCGCCGCCGTGCGGGTGACGGCCTGGTAGAGTTCGGCGTAGGACATCCGGCGCACCGGGCGGTCTTCCCCCTTGAAAATCAAGGCCGTTTGATCGTCGCGATAGCGCAGCAGGTTTTCGGCAAAGTTGAGACGCGCGCCCTCGAACCACCGGGCACCGGGCATCTTCGCGGGATCGTCCACCACCCGGTCGCTGGTCTGCGACGCCCGAATGTCCAGAAAATCCCAGGCCGCCGCCCAGAAGTCGGGGAGGGCCTCGATCGACCACATATAGAGTTCGTCATAATGCGCAAAGGCGGTGCCATGGCGCTGGTTCACATGCTGCATGAAGCGGTGCATGTTGCTTTGCGTGATCTGCTCGGCGCTGGGTTCCCACAGCAGCTTGCTCATGCCCGTCAATCCTTTCTAACGGGGCACAATGCCCCGGGTTGGTATGGAACAATGAACGCCATCCGGGCGTCTACTGGTCGTAGAGCACCGCCAGGATCGTCGCCTGCCCGCTCTTGGCCGCGATCAGGTGCGGTGTCGTCGACAGGTAGTAGATGCTGTCACCCGGGGCCAGCTCGAACTTGTCGTCGGCGATCTGCATGGCCACCGTACCCTCCAGCACGTAAATGAACTCCTCGCCGTCATGGACCGAGAGCTCCCCCCGGGGGTTTTCCTCGAGGGTGACCATCAGGGCCTCCATGTGACGGCCCTGGACCTCGGGGGCCAGGCTTTTGTAGGTATAGAGCTTCTGGGTGCCGGCCTTGCCCGTCGAACGGGAGACGATTTTCTGCTCCTGGCTGCGGGTGATCGAATAGAGCCGGTCGCCCACACCGGACACCAGGCGGCCGAAGGCGCTGTCCAGCGCCTT
>JASJCD010000249.1 GCA_030066135.1 Desulfobacterales bacterium
CCCGGACGGCCACCAGGATCTCCACCCCCCCCATGACCTGGTTTTTGAGGACTTGTATTTTCACTATGCCGGCCGTTCAAAAGCAGACAATGCCGCCCCGGCCCTGGACGGGATTTCGATCACGATCGCCCCGGGGGAACGCATCGGTCTCACCGGTCCTCCCGGCAGCGGCAAGTCCACCCTCCTGCAGCTGGTCCCCCGGCTGTACGACCCGGTCGCCGGCGCCGTACGCATCAACGGGCTCGATCTGCGCACCATTCGCCTGGCGACCCTGCGCGCGCTCGTGACCTACGTCCCCCAGGAGCCCTTTCTCTTCGCTGCCAGCGTGCGGGATAACATCACCCTGGGCCGAAGCGTGCCGGAAAATGACCTGGCCCGGGTGGTGGATCAGGCCGCCCTTACGGAGACCCTGGAATATTTCCCCCAGGGCCTGGACACACCCGTGGGTGAGAAGGGCATTGTCCTTTCGGGAGGCCAGAAGCAGCGCATCGGTCTGGCGCGTGCCCTGCTGGCGGAAGGCCCGTTTCTGCTCCTGGACGACCCCATCAGCCAGGTGGACACGGCCACGGCCGAGCGGATCATCACCGCTTTAAGGACCCTCCAGGGCCAGCGCACCCTGCTATTGGTCTCCCAGCGCCTGGCGGCCCTGCGCCACTGCGATCGCATCGTGGTCCTCGAACAGGGGCGTATCACCGCCGTCGGCCGCCATGCGGACCTCGCCCGGCAGCCGGGCTACTATGCCGAAGCCTGGCGCCGGCAGTCTTTGCAGGAGGAACGCGATGCAGCATGACCTGGGTTATTTCGAGGAAGGCCAGCTGGACAAAACCTACGATCTGCGGCTGCTCAAACGCATGCTGCCCTTTCTCGCCCCCTACCGGCTGTGGCTGGCGCTTTCCGTGGGCATTGTCGTCACCCTGACCCTCATGGATCTGGCCCTGCCCTACCTGACCAAAACAGCCATCGACCGCTACATCGTCCCGGCGACTAGTATTTCCAGGGACAACGCCGACGGGACCGACGAGGCCGGCTTCCTGACCGTGCAGACCACCGACCCGGCCGTGCAGGCCATCGTCGATCGCCATCCCGGGCTCTTTCAGATCGACGGCACCGCCGCACGCATTGCCCGGCGCGACCTGACAGCACTGTCGCCTGAAGGGCTCAAAATACTCCGGCACAGGGATCTTGACGGTCTGGTCTGGATTACGGCCGCTTTTCTGCTCCTGATCGGACTGGATTTCGGCTTCAATTTCGTCCAGCGCCTGGTCATGGAATACACCGGCCACCGGATCATGCATGACCTGCGGCTGAAACTCTTCGACCGCATCCTCAACCTGTCGCTCACCTTTTTCACCCGCAACCCCCTGGGGCGTCTGGTCACCCGGGTCACCAACGACGTCCAGAACATGCACGAGCTCTTCACCTCGGTGCTCTCCATGCTCTTCAAGGACCTGTTTCTGCTGGTGGGCATCGGAGCGGTGCTGCTGGTGATGGACTGGCGCCTGGCCCTGGCGGCCTTTGCCGTCCTGCCGCTGGTTGTGATTGCCTCCCTGTGGTTTTCGCGGCGGGTGCGGGAAGTCTTCCGCCGCCAGCGGGTCAAGATCGCGGAAATCAACACCCATTTTGCCGAAACCGTCGGCGGCATCAAGATCCTGCAGGCCTTCCGGCGCGAGGCCCGAAACGAGAAGCGCTTCCGCCGCCTCAACCATGAGAACTACCAGGCCGGCATGGACCACATCCATATCCTGGCGGTCTTCATGCCTCTGGTGGAGGTGCTGGCGGTGGTCACCGTGGCCATCATCGTCTGGTATGGGGGCTTCAGGATCATCAACGCCGACATGACCCTGGGGGTCCTGGTGGCTTTCATCTCCTACCTGCGCATGTTCTTTCGGCCCATCCGCGACATCTCCGAAAAATACAACATCCTGCAGAACGCCATGGCCTCGGCCGAGCGCATCTTCCTGATCATGGACAGCCCGGAGCGGCTTCCCCGTCCGGTGGCGCGGCCCCTGCCGGGCCGGGATGAAATCGGGCGGATCGAGAGCATCGCGTTTCGCCGCGTGGGATTCAGCTATGTCCCGGGCGAGCCGGTTCTCGCGGACGTGTCCTTCGATGTCAGGGCCGGCCAGACGGTTGCCCTGGTGGGCGCCACCGGCTCGGGCAAGACCACCCTGACCATGCTTCTGCTGCGCTTCTACCTGCCGGATCAGGGCCGCATCCTGATCAACGGGCAGGACATGGCAGCGGTGGATCCCGACGCCCTGCGCGCCCGCATGGCGCTCGTCAGCCAGGAACCGTTTCTCTTCGCGGGTTCGGTGCGCGCCAATATTTTTCCGGACCCGGAAAATGTTAGCGAAAAAACGGTCCAGGCCATCCTCACCGCCGCCAACAGCCAATCGATCGTGGCGCGCCTGCCCCAGGGGCTGGACACCCCCATCGGCGAGGGCGGCAGCGCCCTTTCCAGCGGCGAGCGGCAGCTTTTCTCGATTGCCCGGGCCTTTGCCCGCGAAGCCGAGGTCATCATCCTGGACGAGGCCACCTCCTATATCGATTCCAATACCGAAACCCGCATCCAGGAAGCCTTGCGCCGCCTCACCGCCAACCGCACCACGATCGTCGTGGCCCACCGTCTCTCCACCGTACGCCAGGCCGACCAGATCGTGGTCATGGACCGCGGGCGCATTCAAGAGACGGGCACCCATGAGCAGCTGCTCCAGCAGGAAGGCTATTATTACCGCCTGCACCGCTGCCAGGCCTGAAGCACGTCCCTGGCACTTCGATTTCCCTTGCCAAAAAAAAACGCAAATGCTAAGAATTTCGCGTTCCTCTCATGCTTTTAAACGGCGGGCCTGAAGGTTCCATCGCCGCGCCGCAGTCGTTCATAAATACCCCTACCTTGGTTCCGTCAGGGAACCGGCAAATGAAATTCGGTTTCGTTATCCGTTCCACTCAAAACCACAACAAGGAGGAGAGGATTCATGGCTTACGATGCGGTTAACATGGCAGACTGGCAGATTTCCGAAGAGGCTGAAAAGAACATGCCGACACCGGACGATTGGGTCGAGAAACTGGGTCTGAAAAAAGACGAGATGCTGCCCATGGGGCGGCTGGGCAAACTCGATTTTCTCAAGATCATCGATCGCCTCAAAGACAAACCCGACGGCAAGTACATTGAAGTCACCGCCATCACCCCGACACCATTGGGTGAAGGCAAATCCACCACCTCCTGCGGCCTGATGGAAGGTCTGGGCAAACGCGGCAAGAACGTGGGCGGCGCCCTGCGTCAGCCCTCGGGCGGCCCCACCATGAACGTCAAGGGTACGGCGGCCGGCGGCGGCAACTCGCTCCTGATCCCCATGACCGAATTTTCGCTGGGCCTCACCGGCGACATCAACGACATCATGAACGCCCACAACCTGGCCATGGTGGCCATGACCTCGCGCATGCAGCACGAGCGCAACTACAATGACGAACAGCTGGCACGGCTGACCGGCATGCGCCGCCTGGACATCGACCCCACCCGCGTGGAAATGGGCTGGATCATCGACTATTGCGCCCAGGCCCTGCGCAACATCATCATCGGTATCGGCGGCCGTTTCGACGGTTTCACCATGCAGTCCAAGTTCGGCATCGCCGTGGGTTCCGAGTGTATGGCCATCCTGTCGATAATCCGCGACCTGGCCGACCTGAAAGAGCGCCTCAACAACATCACCGTGGCTTTCGACAAGAGCGGCAACCCGGTCACCACCGGCGATCTGGAAGTGGGCAACGCCATGACCGCCTTCATGCGCAACACCATCAACCCGACCATGATGTGCACCGCCGAGTACAACCCCTGCCTGGTGCACGCCGGACCGTTCGCCAACATCGCCGTGGGCCAGAGCTCCATCATCGCCGACCGCGTCGGTCTCAAGCTCTTCGACTACCACGTTACCGAGTCCGGGTTCGGCGCCGACATCGGCTTCGAGAAGTTCTGGAACGTCAAGAGCCGTTTTTCCGGCCTCAAGCCACACGTTTCGGTGCTGACCACCACCATCCGCGCCCTGAAAATGCACGGCGGCGGCCCCACGGTCGTGACCGGCAAAGCCCTGCCCGAGGAGTACACCAAGGAGAACCTGGAGTGGGTGGAAAAGGGCTGTGCGAACATGGTGCATCACATCAACACCATCCGCAAGGCCGGTATCAATCCGGTGGTCTGCATCAACCGCTTCTACACCGACACCGACGCCGAGTGCGCCGTCATACGCAAGGCCGCCGAGGCGGCCGGTGCCCGCTGTGCCGAGTCCAAACACTGGGAACTGGGCGGCGACGGTGCCCTGGAATTCGCTGATGCCGTGATCGACGCCTGTGAAGAAGAAAACGAGTTCAAATTCCTCTACCCGCTGGAGATGAAGCTGCGCGACCGCGTGGAAGTCATCGCCAAAGAAGTCTACGGCGCCGACGGTGTTGCCTGGGAAGCCGGAGCCGAGGCCAAAGCCAAGATGCTGGAAAACGATCCCAAGTACGACGACTTTACCACCATGATGGTCAAGACGCACGAGAGCCTCAGCCACGACAAGACCATCAAAGGGGCGCCCAAGGGCTGGACGTTGCCCATCCGCGACGTGCTGATCTACTCCGGCGCGAAGTTCCTCTGCCCCTGCGCAGGTCCCATCAGCCTGATGCCGGGTACCGGCTCCAACCCGGCCTACCGCCGTGTGGACGTCGATCCTTTAACCGGCAAGGTGACGGGGCTGTTCTAAACCCAACAATCGATGGCTGCGCCGGCCCAGTCGGCGCGGCCCCAAACCGTCCAGATGGCCCGGGAATACCCGGGCCATTTTTGTGTCTCCCCATTGATGCCGAACTTTGAAATGAAGCGCGTCCTGCTGATCAACCCCTATTATCCGATTTCAGAAACCCCCTCCCCGCCCCTGGGGTTGGCCTACCTGGCCGGAGCCCTTGAAGCCGTCGGGATCGTGGTGCGTCTCCTGGACGGCGTCGTAAGCCCAGTCTCCGAAGTGCGTCTGCGGGAGGAACTCAAAGCCTTCCAGCCGCATTGGGTTGGGGTGACCGCCGTCACCATGACGGTCAACCGGGCCCTCGACATCGTCCGCCGGGTGAAAGCCGACGATCCCGGTGTCCGGACGGTGATGGGCGGCCCGCATGTCACCTTCACCGCCGAGGCCACCCTGCAGGCGGTGCCCGCGTTGGATGTGATCGTGCGCGGCGAAGGGGAAGAAACCCTCGCCGCGCTGGTGGCGGCCGATACGGACGGCAGCGACTGGGATAAGATTGCAGGCCTGAGCTTCCGCCGCGGAGCGACCGTCCACCACACGGCCGACCGCCCTCCGCGGACGGATATCGACCGGCTGGCACTCCCGGCCCGCCACCTGATACCGCTGGGGCGCTACCGCACCCTGGGGATGCCGGTCAGTCTGACCACCAGCCGGGGTTGTCCCTACCCATGCATCTTCTGCGTGGGCCGGCGCATGGTGGGTGCCCGGGTCCGTTACCGCAAGCCCGCCGCCGTGGTGGACGAAATGGCCCACCTGGCCGGGCTGGGGTTTACCCGGATCAACCTGGCCGACGATCTTTTCACCGCCAACCGGCGCCACTGCCTGGCGGTCTGCGACGCCATCATTGCGCGCGGACTTGCCGTGCGCTGGTCGGCCTTTGCCCGGGTGGACACGGTTTCAGCGGAGATTCTCGAACGCATGCGGGCGGCCGGTTGCCAAGCCGTCTCCTTCGGAATCGAGTCCGGCAATCCCGAGATCCTCCAAACGGTCAAAAAAGGCATCCGCCTGGACCAGGTCGTCGCAGCCGTAAAAAGGTGCCGCGATGCCGGCATCGCCCCGCACGCCTCCTTCATCCTGGGTCTCCCCGGTGAAACTCCGGAAACCCTGGCGCAAACACTGGCCTTCGGCGCACGGCTCGAGCAGGAAGGCCTGTGCTACGGCTTCCACCTGCTGGCCCCCTTTCCCGGCACCGCCGTGCATGACCGCGCGGCCGACTATGGCCTTGTTATCCTCTCCACGAACTGGGACGACTACCATGCCAACCGGGCCGTGTGCGCCCCCGATGGGCTTGACCCCGCCGTTCTCGACGCCCAAGCCGAGAAATGGGAGCAACGCCTGCAGGTCTACCTGGAAGACATCCGCTGCAAGATGGATGGCGGCACGGCCACCCCGGAGGAACGCGAACAGATTCGCAACATGGAACGTACCGTCATTCTCTACGAGCTGATGATGGGGGAGGTGCTGAACGGGCAGACATTACGCGCCGATGAGCGCGCCTCGGAAGAAGACCAACTCCACCAGATCGCCCGGCAATCCGCAGTGCGCCTGCCTGCCTTCACCCCGGACCAGGTCGCCGACGCCCTGCTGGAAGCCCGCCGGCGAAAGGGGTTGCGGCAGGTAAGGGCGAATGGGCATACACGCTGGGAATGGGTGGACTACTTATGATAAACCTATCGGGGCCAAAGGTTCCAGGATTCAAGAGGCCAAGGGTTTACTTGCAATGAACTACTGCCGAAATTTCTCAGCACCCGGGAAATTCCAAATTTGAGCACCGTTCAGCTGACTTGGCATTTTTCGTTCTGCACTTGAACTCTCGAAGCCTGGAACCCTTGAATCCTGATATTCTCCGAGCCTTTTCGATCGGCGTCGGGGTCGCTATCGCTATCGGCATCGAGCATTTCTACCACGCCCTTTTCTTTCGAATCCCGATA
>JASJCD010000250.1 GCA_030066135.1 Desulfobacterales bacterium
GAGGATGATTTCACCATTCTGGAGGTGGCTTTTAACTAATATCAGATGAGACTGAATGTGAACCTTCCGCCGCCGAAGGCGTCGGCAGAGGCGTAAAAACCAATGGGTAGATAATAGGGACGTTCTCAAGGTTTAAATATTCAATTGGGGCAACAATAAGGAAGTTCTCAAAGTTTTGGATATTTACTTCAGTATCGAACCTAAATTATTTTTCCAACAGCTTTTTCAGTTTATTGAACATCATGCAATGCGCTAAGTCTATCTATTCTCTATAGCCGGATCATGACCGCTGAATATCAGCAAGCGGATCACCTGTATTTATGTAAATGTTGCGTACGTCCCTATATTCATCCTAATTATTTGAGAATATCATTTTCATGCCAAGTGGCAGTCCAAGAATTTGTTGACTATGTGTAATGAAGGAACGAGGCAATGAATACTCAAGAGAAAAACGCCTCTCAGGGCGCGCATACCATTATTGGTAAATTATCCGGGAAGAAAATCATAATACCCAATGTAAACACACCCCCCATGCCCTCGCTGGCACCGCCCGGTGTCATTCACAATGGGAACCAAGCCGAAAACTTCGGCATAATCGATTCAGACCGTGGCTATCCTGATGTCAGGAGCTTTAAAAGGAAGTTCGGATTGTTTATCCCGGCAACCAATACCAGCATGGAGCACGAACTGTGGAGCATCATCTTCAAGAATCAGGGACTGGACGGGTTAAAAGGGGTTGGCCTGCACACCACCAATGTCCTGACCCCCAAGCCGCAGCTTAAGACCGAAGCGGAATTAAGGGCGTATAAAGAACAGTTTTTAGGTGGGTTGCGGACCGCCGTCGATGGGGCCTTGTTGGCTGAACCGCAGTATTTAATCATGGGCATGAGCCTGGAGCATATCATTGGAGGGATTGAAGAGATAAGAACGCCCATGGTTGAAATGGAGGAATACGCCGGTCTGTCCTGGGCCACCTGGCATGACGCCATTGCGGCCGCGCTGGGAAAATATGGCGCCAGGCGAATCGGGATGCTGACGCCGTTCGATAAAAAAGGAAACGCCTCGGCCACGCAGATGTTTGCAGAACTTGGTTTCGAGGTGGTTTCGAGTGTTGGTTTTTCATGCGCTAACGCGCTGCATATTGCGCATGTTCCGGACTGGGCCAAGGAAAAGGCGATATTGGAGTTGTTGGCCAATGATGCCAACCGATTGGACGCCGTCGTTCAATGTGGGACGAACATGAGCCTGATAGACGTCACGGAGAAGTTGGAACCCGTGGTTGGCATTCCAATTCTGGGTATCAACGCCGTGACCTTCTGGTACGCTTTACGGGAAAACGGGTTCGCAGGTCCGTTGGTCGGTGCGGGGCGGTTGCTGCGGGAATTCTGAGGCTTCGCGTAGGCAGTGCTTCAGCCCCCCATGTTATCGGAGGCTTCGGGATCTATAGCCGGCGTGCCGGGAGGATCGGCCGCCCGCCGGGGGCGGCCGGAGGGCTGTCCGCCCCATCCCCAGAAGAACTCCGCCCAGCGGCGGTAGCTTGTGCCCACAGCGTCGATGTACTGATGGAACAGCAGGGACTGCAACTCGGTATTGGAGATCAGGCTGGCATAGTTATCGGCCCTGTCCGCCAGGGGAAAGAAAAGGTTGCCGACGCGTTCGGGGATTTCCCGTGTTATGAGGGCCATCATATGGCGCATGACCGCCGCATCCATATCGAACCCCGGGCACAGATCGTCGACAACCCCCTCCAGAGCGAAAATCGCCTTGCGAAATAGCATCAGATCGGCCGGAAAGACAAAGCCCTCGTAGGCCAGCTCTTCCAGGAGCTTGAAGGTCTTGCCGATATGGCTGAGTTTATCGAACGCGGCAGAATGGATCAAGCTCAGGACCTGCCGCCGAAACCGCTGCCGGCGCCCGAAATCTTCCCAGGATGCGTCGATGGCCAGAGCCTTGATTACCCGGCGTATGCTGCCCAGATCTTTTTTAACCACGGCCTGGATCAATTGCGCGGTTTTCAATCGGTCGCTTCGGGTCAGGTGGCCGGCCAGGGTCCAATCCAGCAGGCCGATCTGCAGGCGGCCCGTGGCCGGATCCTCAACGGCCAGGATATTACCGGCGTGGGGATCGCCGTGGAACAAGCTCGAGGCCTGCCGGCCGAAAAGCGGTCGGCAAACCAGGGCTTCGAAGAGGACTTCGGCGAGGCGCCGGCGTTGTTCCCGGCTCAAGGCGGCATCGGTGATCTTGGGACCCTTAAGATAGGCCATGGCGGTCATGGCATCGCCACTGAAGGGCAGCAGCGCGGGAATGCAGATCAGATCCGAGTCAGCGAAAAAATCGGCCGCCTCCTCCAGGTAGGTCTGTTCGGCCGCCAGATCGATCTCGTTGACCAACATCTCCCGCACTTCCTCGAATACCGCCAGGAACTTGAACTCCTTGAACGGATAGCGGCGGCGGCGGGTTTCGAAAAAGGCGGCCGTTTTTTCGAGGATCAGCAATTCCTCCTGAAGCTGCCGGCGAATGCCGGGTTTCAGCACCTTGAAGACCCCCTGAACCTGCCCGCGGGATGTCGGGGGGCGCCAATCGAAGCGCACCACGGCGCCGACGCTGGCTTCGGCCAGGATGGAAGGCTGGATCTGCACCTGTTCCCGGCCCCCGGTCTGTTTCAACTGGTGCTCGATCCGTGCCACGATCTTGTCTCGGGGCGTGCCGTAGTCGCCGTTTTCCAGATGAATCAGCCATTTTCGGACCGCCGGATCGATGTTGGGGTTGCGGGCAATGAGCTGCCCCAGCTTGTGGAGGGTGGCAAATCGCTTGGCCAATTCCAGCAGCCGCCTGCGGATGTCTGTATCGGGGGGCAGGTTCAACTGGCTGAGCGCCAGTTCGACAAGCCGCTCACGGCTAACCTGCGAAAGGAAGTAGGCGATGCCGTCGTGCACGACAGATCGGTAGCGGGCGTAAACCTCGGGGATGGCCTCCTGGGGTTTGGTGCGCGCCACGATTTCACGGGCCATGCGCTGGGCGAATTCTTGATCCCCCATGGCCGCCGCAAGGGTGTTCAACCTCTCGGCAGGGGCCTCCGGCGTACCATTTGCGGTGAATTGCTTAAGTTCTGGGTCAGATAGATCGAGCATGACCGTTTCCCGGCGATCGCTTTTTCATCCTGTTCAGGTTACTGGTCGGCGGCGCTGATTGATACCCATGAAAGGAAAACATTAATAGCTTTTTGATTGATTGCAATCCCTTCCTTGATACCTGTCTCAACAGGCGTCCAGGTGCCCCTATCCGCCCGATCCAACCGGCATTGAGCGATGATACGAAAACGGTCTGGCGACGCTCTGGAGCGTCTGTGCAAACTGAAAGAGCCGATGAAACGTGAGTCGCTCCGGCAGGAGAAAGCCCGCCAATCCTGCGCCAAGGAGATCCCCATGCGCTGAAACGGTAACAGGCTTAAGACCGGCCCGGACTCCGAGATTACCGGCGGGCTGAAGACACCTCCTGCTAAGGAGAATTTATCCCAATGGACCATCCAAGGGTTGCTTGCCGGGTAGGACCGTCAGGTGGCTGCCGCAGCTAACGCTTATCCCGAAATGGATTGGACGCTTTCGAGGGTGCCATATTCCCGTATGATACCGGTTTACGTGGGATGTGAGGGCGGGAAGGTGACAAGCGGGTGGGAATCTGCGCTCCAGGTACGGCGTTCGATATCCGCATGCAATCGGAAAAGGTTTCGATGGCAAGGGCCATGAAGGCCGCTGCCGAATATCATGGCAGCAACTGAATGGGGAAACATTTCGTGTTTAGGTTTAACACAATTTTCTGAACAAGTTTGGTAGACCGATCCCCGATCAAATCCCCGCTTACGGTTTTCGGTGTGATCTCGTTGTCTTTGTCGACCTTGATACTGTTATTTATGAGAAATCTACACACCGAGCCATTTTCTGGCCTCATGAAAACTTCGAAAGGATTGAACTTGAAATGGCATGTCCTCCATTTCTGAGTACGCCTGGAACATTCTGCCGATACCAAATTCAAGGGGGTTATCGTAAACGAATGCCGTTTTCCCACCTCTGCGAGCTTCAGATATTCGGCTCATGATTTCTGCAATTTTTCTAAGCTTATCCGACTGAAGTCCAGATAGGTCGGCCTTGGTGACGTCCCATAGTATCAGTGACGTAATCTGCCCTTCGTAATAACTGTTTCCCCATTCGAGCAAATCGTCCGCCGATATCACCCCCTCTACCGTTACGATGGTCAGGTCTTTTTCCGTTTCGTATTTTGCTGAGATGGTTCCCATTGTATCGGCCCGCTGAAAATCTTGGTTCGATGTCAGCATACAACGAAATCACCTTGTCTTCCAGAGGGCTATTGCCCTGTTTCACAAGATGACGCTGGTTTGATCCGGGATATGCGATACCCTCGTGCTTAGAATTCGGGAGTGGACAAGCCAATTTTATACGGGAAAGGCGCTCAATGCAGCGCCGAAAGGTGCTAGGCACCCGGGCGGTTGGCGTAAGACGCTCCGATATTGAAGCTTATGTTTTGCCGAGGGGGAAACCACTTTGCTTGAATTCATCGCCCCACGTCCAGAATACGGTATCATTCCGGCTCGCTTCAGGGCAGCGGTCCTGATCAAGTTTTTTGATCCTGCGGACCAATTTGATCCCCTGTTCCGCAGCTGCCCGTGCCTGGGCCTTGAAAACATCCTCTGATGTCGTGTCCTGAATGTCCACGCCGTCTGATTTCCACCTGATAATGCGACGAGGCATTACGCCGTCAGGCTTCTGGATCAAACCACGCGTCACGGTGGCGTTTTGCATGACCGCCGCGTGTCCGTTTTCCTCCGCAAGCCGCTCTATCACACCGTAGGGGATCCCACCGGGAAACTCCGCGATAACGGTAACTTCAACCTTCATGGATCTGTAACCTCAAAACGTTCATTGTTGAATGGCATCTCAAGAAAAGCTTATCGGTCACCATGCCGGTTAACTTGAGCACTGGAGGGAAAGGGTAGGATCGGTGATCTTCAGGCAACCGCTCCCAGCGCGGTATCCTGGCTTGCGGGTGGTGGCAAGTCTTTGAGGCTCGGTTTTAATCGGCAAGCCAGTCCATGGCGGCTTCAAAGTCGAAAAACTGGTCGAACTGAAAGCCCTGCAGATCCATGCAGGCTTTGACCTGCTTTGCAAATTCGATGCGCTGCTCACTGTCGGGGATGAGCACCGCGATTTTGTTCTGAAAAACTTCACGGTATTTCCCAAACTCCGCGGCGATATCCATTACCCCTATCATGTCGATGTCGGTATCGGTTTCCCGCAGATCGAGCAGGATGTTGTGGTCCTGATGGTGGTTGGCGGCAATCGAAAGCTCGTGCACGATCAGAACCGATCGCGGCACATCCAGCGTTCCCGTCTCGGTAAATCGGATGAAATCGCCAATCCTGTAGATCTTTATACGGTCGGCCATCTATCCTCCTTCAACCTGGGGCCCGTCAACGCGCGTCGGGGTTTCAAAGATGCTAACTCTCCTCTGCCAGCCAGTTTATGCCCGCGGCCTGGTCGGTAAACTGCTGGAAGGTGAATCCCTGGGCTTCCATACAGGCACTGAACAGCTGGGCAAATCGGCGCCGTTCTTCCGTGTCGGGAATCAGAAAGGCGATCTTGCTGTTGAAATCGGATCTGAGTTTCTTGCATTCGGATGCAATGGCGAGCAGGTCGAGCATTTCGGGATTTGTGACCGTTCCGCGCAGATCCATCAGGACATTGAAACCCCGGTAGGTGTTGACCGCGAGTGCAAGTTCACGCACCAGACTGAGCGAGCGGTTGGTGTACAATTCGCCGGTTACGGTTTTGGTGATGATTTTACGTTCGTGATCCACAGAAAGCCCGGCCGCCACCGGGGCTTCATGCGCCAGCCATGCCCGGGCCTCTTTGAAGTTCTGAAAACTCTGGACCTCGTATGGCAGGCCCTCCATCTCCGTGAAGGTTTGAAACATTCTGCCGAGGCCGTACGCCAAGGGGCTGGCATATACGATGGCGCCCTTGCCGCCCTGCCCGGCAGCGGACATTTGCTTGGCACGGCGCACCAGGCCGCGAAGCGCATCCGCGTCGAGTGCGGAAAGATCGGCTTCGGTTTCATCCCAGAGAATATGCGCCGTGACGCGGCCCGGATAGTAAGCCTCGAGCCAGTCATGAAAATCTTCGACCGTCAGTTTGCCCGTCCCTTTGACAAGGGTAAAGCCGCTTTCCGCCTCGAATGTTGTCTCGATTGTTCCCATGCTCATGCGGTCGTGCCGGTGTATCCAGTTGGGTGTGCACCCACCCATTAGTCATTTTCGGCAGCGCCGGTCAAGCTAAACTTCATGGGTGTAGAGGCAGGTTTTTATCGCTGCGGACGGCGGGCCGGCGAGCCGGCGAAACCCCGTTTGATTGCCGACTTGACCCTATATGGGGAATTGCCTATGGTAAGCGAATTTAGATTCAGCAGGCGGTTAGAAAGCCACAGCGCTTGGCCATACGGCGCAATATTCCCCTTCAAGATGCCCAACGATTGCGTTTAGAATTGTGATTTCTTGTCGGATTCGGCCATGTCTGGCCCGCGCGCATGACGATTTTCTACCGCCTCTCAGGCCGGCGCGGTCCTTCTGAATGATATATGGATAGGGCCCTGCACTTCGTTTGCTATTATCAGGGGAAAGATCCCGGCTTATGCGCTGTCTACGACGGATCGCGTCGCTGGCGGTGGTGCTTTTCACGCTTGCGGTGTCGGCAGAGGCGGGCACGGCGGATGAAACGCT
>JASJCD010000251.1 GCA_030066135.1 Desulfobacterales bacterium
CGGTAGGCCTGTTCCTGGACCTGCCGGGCGATCTGCGACAGGGTCTGATCGTCCTCGATCAGGTGCTCGAAAAGCGATTTCTGTTTGATCCCGAGGTGGAAGGCCACCACGCTGATGGCATCGATGGCCCGGGCGGTCAGGCGGAAAGTGGCGCGCACCGACTGTTTGCCGCGCAGATCGCGCGAAGAGGGCCGAGGCAGAAAAAACGCGTCCAGTTCGTCGAGGATGTCCTTCTTTTTCATGGCGTCGCCCTCCCTGCATGACGGTTGCGCTGCTAAGTATTACTAATATGTAATTCATTCTTTTTAGTAATGCAACCTGTCTGGCGATCTGCGGTCGAAAATAGCGATGGCTGATGCGTCCGACAATCGCGCCGGGTGGTGCCGAGCGGTTTGGTAGGAAGCGGAGAACGGCGGCAAGGGTTGGGGTCAAATCATGGAGAACACTTGTCCGAGGCTGGTATTTCCATCACCCCGGCATGCGGCGCAGGCAGACGAGCTGGGTGCTCTGCCAGCCGATATGCCGGTAAAACGCGAGCGCCGGCCGGTTGCCGCGGTCGGCCAGAAGCTGCAGACGCGTTAGCCCCCGCGCGACGGCCCAGTCGGTCAGCGCGTCCATGAGCTTCCGGCCCACCCCGCGGCCACGGCAGTCTTGGCGCACCACCACATCTTCCACCAGTCCCACGGGCCCGCCCTGGGCCGTGGAGATCAGGATCTGGACGGTGGCCATGGCGACCACCGCGGCGTCCGTCTCCGCCACCAGGATGGCGCGGTGCTTACCGCAGCCGTCGAGAAATAGTGCCAGCCCCCGGCGCTGGCGTTCCGGATCGGGCGCGAAATCGTCTTCCATGGCAAACAGCGCCTGCAGCAGTGAAACCATGGCATCCAGGTCGTCCCGACCGGCAGGACGGATGCGCAGAGCCTTCGTAACCATGCGGTTTTCCCTTCAGTGCGGGTGGGCCATGATACGATCGGCCACGGGCGCTTCCGGCGCGCGACCTCCCGGTTAGGGATCACCCAAATGAACAGGTCGTTGACCCCGTCCAGGTCCCGGCGGCTCACCTTCGATACTAAAAACCGACGTTCGGCCGTGTCGGCCATCGCGGTCCCCGCAGCCTGGAGCCGCCAGCGCGTCCGGGACGGCCACACGCCCTAAGGCCCGATCAACAAGCATAGAACTAGATGCAAGCGGTTACGCCTTCTCGCTCGGACTGAGTGTCCGGATGGACATAATCTTGTCCAGGTCGTAATAGGTGTTGACGGCGGTACCGTCAGCCTCGACCTCGGTCAGGCGCACGAATTTCTCGCTGAGAAAAAGCACGGCGGCCTCGTAGACCCGACCCTCGTTGATCTGCAGACGCATGCCCTTGCGCAGCTTGCGCGACATAGTACCATGCAGCGGCATGGAAGCATATTCGAATATTTTCTCCCAGGTGGCTTTCATCTCATATCTCCAGTTTGTCTAAGACGATTGCGATTGGTGGGGAATAAAAACCTTTGGATTATAAAGGCTGAAGGCCCGTGGTTCCAGCAGTCATTCATCGGCGTCGGGATCGCTATCGGGATCGGAATCGAAGTATGTTGCTACGCGTCCGCATTTTCGAGACCCGATGCCGAAACCGACCCCGATAGGAACATCAGGTTGCGAAACGCCGCCGTTTCGTTGGCGGTCTGAAGATACTGGCGCCCGGCCGAGATGTGATCCTGCCAGCCTGTCACGGTTTCGCGTTGCATAATCTTCTCCAACTGCGGGATTCATAGGGTTCTGCCTGGCCAACCGCAGAGCGTCTGCTTCAGGCAATTCGAAGATTGTCGGCGACCTCGCCGTCCTCGAGGGCGTCCAGGATTTCGTCCACGACGTCCTCGCTCTCCACTTTGCCGTACCACAGACCCTGGGGCTGGACCACCATCACCGGACCGTGGTCGCAGGCCTTCATGCAGCCGGTGCTGGTGATCTGGGCATCCAGACCACGGTCGAGAATCTCGTTTTCGATATAGGGTAACAGCGGCACCGAGCCCTTCTTGTGGCAGACCCCTTTGGGATCCCCGTCAGCACGAAAACTGGCGCATACAAACAGGTGGTATTCAGGCTTCTCCATTTCTCCTCCTTTGGGACGGTTTCGTAAAACGTCCGATAGCGGTGTTACGCTTCGGCCCTCGTCACTGCGGCGTACAGAAGTACGCCTCGTTCCTCGATAATCTCATGCCGTCTCTCGAACGTTTTACGAAACCGTCCGAAGCAATGTATTCGTCTTAAGACGTATGGGGTGTTTCCGGATCTGCAGATTGTGATCCAGATACTCCGTGATGCCGGCCTGTGGCGGGTAGGTTTCGGTTCCAGGCAAGGCCGCAGGCCTTTCGCTCCCGCAGGCGTAGCCCAAGCTACGTCGAGGACAGCGGAACGCCGAGAACGCCGCCCGGGGCCGCAGAATGCCGGCCCTGAAGCACTCCATCAGCCGCAGCCCGTGGCTGATCCACTACACGCGGCACCGCACGCCGTCAACGTGCGCTTGACCATATGGTTCAGATCCTCCCCGGCGAACAGCGCCCTCACGGCCTCGTCGATGAGGCCCTCGATCTCCAGGATTTCGATGCCGGCGGCCGTGAGTACTTTGCGGGGGGTCTCGCCGACCCCGCTGACCAGAAGTGTACTGCAGTCCGTCAACGCATCTGCCAGCGCCTGCCAGCGCTGCACCCCGCCGCCCCGGGCGGGCGTGGTGCGGGCCTCCAGAAGTTGTATCCGGCCCTCTTTCTCACCAAAGACCAGAAGCTTTTCAGCCTCACCCAGGTGCTGGTTCACCAGGACCCCCTCCATGCTGGCCACGGCCACGCAGGGACGCGGGGAAACGCGCCCGGCACGGGGTTTGGTCACCTCCAGTCGTTGACAGGCCTTGAGGGTGGCGCTCAGCTCCGCGTCCGGGGATTCCCCCAACAGGCCGACGGCGTCGGCCCGGCAACGGGTGCAGTGCCGCATCTGTTTCACATGTCCGGCGGCCTGGTCGCGAATCGCACGCACGGTCTGCTTATCCGGCTCGGGCAGGTGTTCGAAGTCCGAACCGGCGTTGGGGTAATAGGGCATGGCGTTGAAGAGGTCCACGTCCAGCGCCGCCATGCGGCGCGCCACGTCCTGGATATGATCTTCGTTGATACCGGGCAGGATGATGCTGTTGACCTTGACCATGATGCCGCGGGCACGCAGCCCCCGAATGGCCTCCAACTGCCGTTCCAGCAGCAGAGCGGCGCCTTCTTCGGCGCGCACCACCCTTTTACCCACGCGCATCCAAGAGTAGATCCTGGCCCCGATGGCCGGGTCCACGGCATTGACCGTAACGGTCACGTGGCTTACCCGCACCCGCGCAAGATCGTTGAGGTAGGGCGGCAGGTTGAGGCCGTTGGTGGCCACACACAGGATGACCTCCGGAAAACGGGCCCGCACCCGCGCCATGGTCTCCAGGGTTTCCCGGGGGTTGGCAAAAGGGTCGCCCGGGCCGGCGATACCCACCACGGCAATGTTGCCCTTGCGGGCAAAGACTTCTTCCAGGTAGACCATGGCCTGGGCCGGCGAAAGCACGGCGCTGGTGACGCCCGGCCGCGTCTCGTTGACGCAGTCGAACTGGCGGTTGCAAAACTTGCACTGGATATTGCAGCGCGGTGCCACCGGCAGATGCACCCGCCCGTAGGACTTGCAGGCATCAGGATTGAAGCAGGGATGATTGTCGAGATTCATGGCATAACCCTTTCCGTGCAGTAACGTCAGCGATTAATCCCTTAAAGCGCAGCCCATCGCAGTTTGAGTGGCTGATAAAGGCCACCGTTGCGGCAGAAATTCCCTTTGACCCGTGCCGAGCATCGACGATGCGGACGGGAAAAGCCCGCGGACCTGTTTGAGCGTAGCGAGTTTCCGCGGGCGCCGTCTGTATCGGCGACGCGCAGGGAAGTCCCGAAGGGACCACGGGGCACGGGCGCCTTCTTTTGGTTCGTTTTCTTGCGCGCGCAAGAAAATAAACATTGGGCCAATCGTTGCAGACACGTTATTCACGGTATTTCCTTGGCGTAAAATAAAAAAGTGCTTTGGCTTAGTAGTACGTATAACCCACAACATTGCTCTCCTGCTTTGCTTCGATCAAGGTGTTGGCAATGCGGTCAAAAAGCTGCTGCGCGCCGCGGTAGCCCAGGTGCAGCAGCCGGCTGCCGTCCACGCGGTCGTGCACCGGAAACCCCACCCGCACGAGCGGCTTGTTGAGCCGCCGCGACATGGTGTAGCCCTTGCTGTGGCCGATGAGCAGGTCCACGTCCATTGTCTCCAGGATCTTCTCGATGGTGACGAAGTCCACATCTTCCAAAACCTGCATCCTTTCGTGGCAGGCTTCCGGAACCACGTTTTTGACGGTTGTGGCAAAGCGTCCTTCGCCGCCGCCGGTGGCGCATAGCACGGGAACGATGCCCAATTCGCCGCAGTAGCCAGCCAGCCCGGCCACCAGATCTTCTTCCCCGAAGATGGCCGCACGCACGCCGTTAAGGTGTTTGTGGCCGTCCACCAGGGCATCCAGGAGACGCCCGCGCTGGGCCGCGAATTTGTCCGGCACCGGGCGTCCGCTGATTGCGGCCAGGCAGTCGAAGAACCGGTCGGTCTGGCGAATGCCAATGGGAAGCCCCAGGCGGTGCAGGGGCACCTCGCACTGCTTTTCCAGCCAGGTGCCGGCCGTTTCCCCGGCACCTGCCAGGACCAGTCCGCACTCGATGCTGGCCGCGGCTGCACCGGTCTGGCGCACAGCCGCAACCGGCGTGCCGCCTGCGGGAATCCGCTGATATTCGGTCCACAGGGGGCCGTTCAGGGTATCGCTGTAGTCGGGCACCAGAACAGGCACCAGACCGAACGATGCGGTTATCGTTTTAAGCTGGCGCAGGTCCGCGGGTGACACCATTCCGGGAAAGAGATTGACCCGTGGCGGTTCCGGAGACTCGCCCGGTTCGGCCAGGGTGGAGACCAACGCCCGTACGGCGCCATGGAAACCCTGCATATGGGTGCCCTGATAGCTGGGGGTGGCCACGTGCACCAGGGCCGGCAGACCTTCGTGCCGGTTGTCCTCCTGATAGGCCCGGATGAACATGGGCACGTCGTCGCCGATGGTCTCCGAGAGGCAGGTGGTCGCCACCCCGATCAGATCGGGGGCATACTGGTGACGAATATTGTCGAGGGCCAGTTTGATGTTGGCGCCGCCGCCGAAAATAGCGGTGTCTTCGCCGAAATTGGAGCAGGCAATGTCCAAGGGCTCCTTGAAGTGGCTGATCATATAGCGCCGGATGTAGGTGGAGCAGCCCTGGGAGCCGTGCAGCAGCGGGATGCTCTTGGCAATGCCTTTGAACACCAGGGCCGCGCCCAGCGGGGCGCAGAGCTTGCAGGCATTCTGGGTGGCAGTGAAATGTTCGGTTTTAAGGGCGGATTTCATGGGGCCTCCTCTCTGCGGCCTGCCAGCGCCGCCTGGGCCGGAACGAACTGCCAGACCGGACTGGTGACCGACGCGTGCACCTCGCGGGCGAACTGCAGCATGCCGGCGAAACCGGCCAGCGGGATCTTGCGCTCGTGGTTGTGGTCGCAGAAACCGATACCCATCTTGAAGGCGATGGGGCGCTCCTTGACGCCGCCGATAAAGAGATCGGCCTGCTTCTCGATAATGTATTTGGAGAGTTCCAGCGGGTTGGCGTCGTCCAAGATGACCGTGCCGTCCTCGCACATGTTCTGCAAGGTGGCGTAGTCGGTTGCGTTGCCGGTCTGGGAGCCCACCAGCACCACCCGCATGCCCAGGTAGCGCAGGGCCTTGATCAGGGAAAACGCTTTGAAGGCCCCCCCCACGTAAATGGCCGCCCGCTTGCCGGCCAGATCGTTCCGGATGCGACCGAGTTCAGGCATGATCGACTCCACCTCGCGACGCACCAGGTTGCGGGTGCGATCCATCAGCGCCTTGTGGGCTTTGAAGTGCTCGGCCACGTCGTAAAGCGCCTTGGCCATGTCGTCGATGCCGAAATAGGATGCGCGGATATAAGGAATCCCGTATTTGTCTTTCATCATCTCGGCCAGGAAGGTGAGCGCCCCGGAGCACTGCACCACGTTGAGCGCGGCCCCGTGGCTGCGCCGGATCTGGTCCACCCGCCCGTCGCCGGTCATGATCGAAACCACCTGCACGCCCATCTCTTCGTAGTACTGCTTGATCAGCCAGGCCTCCCCGCCGATGTTGAACTCGCCCAGGATGTTGATGCTCAACGGTTCGATATCGGCCGTGGTCCCTGTGCCCACGAGTTTGGACAGGGCATCGCAGGCCGCCTGGTAGCCGTCCTTCTTGGTCCCCTTGAAGCCTTCCGAGTGCACCGGCAGCACTGGAATGCCTTTCTGCTGCTGGAGTTTTTTACACACGGCGGCCACGTCGTCGCCGATGATGCCCACGATGCAGGTCGAATAGACGAAGGCCGCCTTGGGCTGGTAGTGGTCGATCAACTCGTCCAGGGCCGCGGCCAGTTTTTTCTCCCCACCGAAGATGACATCCCGCTCGCGAAGATCGGTGGAAAAGCTCATGCGGTGCAGTTCCGGCCCGGAGGACAGGGCGCCGCGGATGTCCCAGGTGTAGGCCGCGCAGCCGATGGGACCGTGGATCAGGTGCAGGGCGTCGGCAATGGGATAGAGCACCACCCGCGAGCCGCAGAACACGCAGGCCCGCTGGCTGACCGATCCGGCCAGGCTGTGGCGTCCGCAGTCCATCTCGAAGGGCTGGGTCCCCTTCTGGTGAATCTGCGCCTGTCGTCCTTCCA
>JASJCD010000252.1 GCA_030066135.1 Desulfobacterales bacterium
AAGCTGGCCCAAGATCGATTCGCGCAGGCTTACCGGCAGATGACCCAGTCGGTGGACGCGGCCTTCAGCCTTCACGGACAGCGATTTTTCAGCGGGGGTGATACCCGTTTTGGCAAACCCCGCCTGGCAGAGGTGCAGCGGCTGAAACTTGCTGATATCGAGACCTGGATAAGGCCCATTTTCTCTGAGGCGCCGCTTGAGTTTTCGATGGTCGGGGATTTTGACCTGGAATCCGCCGTCACTTTAGCGCAGCAATACCTTGGCCGTCTGCCCGGAAATCGCCGTGACCACGTCAGGATCAAAGCGGGCCCCTCGTTCCCCACGGGCCAAAACAAACGGGTTACGATTGAAACCCAGATTGACAAAGCTTTGATGATCGTGGCCTTTCTCACCGATGATGCCCGCGATATCCATCGCACGCGGCGTCTGAGCGTGCTGGCCGATGTTTTTGCGGAGCGTCTGCGCGAAGAAGTACGTGAAAAAAGGGGGGCGGCCTATTCTCCTGGTGCTTACAGCTGGCCCAGCCGCGCGTTTCCCGGATTCGGCCTGTTTCTGTCCTACCTGCCGCTGGCACCTTCCGAAGTTGAAGCTGTTTTGACGGCCGTCAAACAGATTGCCGGCCAGATCGCCGTGGACGGTATCACGGCCGAAGAACTCGAGCGTGCCCTGGCGCCAACGCTGACGGGCATCCGTGAACAGCTGCGCCAGAATAATTACTGGCTGCAGACCGTTTTGATGGGCTCCACCCGCTATCCCGAACAGATTGCGTGGAGCCGTACCATCCTGAGCGACTATGCCGGCATCCAGGCGCAGGAGATCAGCGACCTGGCACGCCGGTATCTCGATCCGGACAGCGCGGCTGTTTTCGAGGCCCGCCCTGTCGGCGGGGGGAAAACCCTGACGCCGAAATCGTCCTGAGATTGAGGATCCGCCAAACACCGCCGGTCACATCCGCCGCCAAAATTTGATGCCGTCCACGCGGGAGCACCATTCTGCCGATGGTTTCCTTTACCTCGGAGGAATGTCTCCGATGCGGCTGTCAGTTGCGGGTCGGCCCCGCACTGTCGGATAGCCGGCTTGACCCTCAGGTCGACCTTTTCGGGCTTCCTCTGGCCGGCCCACCAGCGCACGCCCGATCCGCCGGATCTGCTCTGGTCCTATGCGCGTCGGCCGCCAGGGTCCGTTTGACGCTGCTTATTGCCTGCGATCATGTGACGTGATATGGAGTCCGGACATTTTTTCCGGTGAAAGGAAAGACCATGACGGAGTCAAACGTATCCACCGGAATCTGGGACGCCATCTGGGAGTTCTTCGCTTCCATCCGCCTGACGATCATCCTGCTGTTTTCACTGGCGGTGACGTCAATTATCGGCACCCTGATTCCTCAAAATAAACCACCGATGGAATATCTGCAGGCCTTCGGTGAATTTCGTTTCCGGCTGTTCAATGCCCTCGATTTTTTCGACATGTACCGTTCCTGGTGGTTCCAGCTGCTAATCGTGCTGCTGGTACTGAACATCATCATCTGCTCGCTTGAAAGGCTCTCGGCCCTCAGCAAGATTCTGTTCGTCAAAAATCCCAAAATCAAACCTTCGCGTTTTCGCAAAGCCAATAATAAAATCGTTTTTGATACCGATGATTCGTCGGCGACATTGCAAAAACGTTACGCCTCGATCCTCAAGCGCGGTTTCACCTATTATAAGACGGAAACCATCGACAACGGCCTGTGGCTCTACGCGGAAAAATGGCGCTGGACACGCATCGGGGTCTACGTGGTGCATCTCAGCATTGTCATGCTGCTGATTGGCAGCCTGGTGGGGTCGATTCTGGGATTTGAGGGCTTTGTGAATATTCCCGAGCAGGAGTCGACCAATCGCATCTTTCTGCGCAGCAACGGGCAGGCTTTCCAACTGCCTTTTGAAGTGCGCTGCGAGGATTTCAACGTCAGTTTTTACGACAATGGCGCCCCCAAGGAGTTTCGCTCCCGTCTCGTGATCATTGAGAACGGCCAGACCGTCGTCGAGAAGGACATCATCGTCAACGACCCTTTGCGCTATCGTGGGATCAACTTTTTCCAGTCGAGTTACGGCAAGCTGGATGCGCCCCAGAATCATGCCGCGGATGAGACGCCGCCGGAGTCGCTCGATCTACGGGTGATCGACAAGGCCTCCGGTGCGGCGCATGATTTCACGACCCGTATCGGCGAACGTCAGGCGATTCCAGGGGGCAAAGGTGAATTCAAGGTTCTGGCCTTCCAGCCCCATTTAACCTTCGGCGGTCAGGATATCGGCGCCGGTCTGCAGGTCGAAGTCACGCTGACGGGAAAGGCGCCCGAAACGATTCTGCTGCCGCTGCATTTCCCGAATTTTGACAAAATGCGCGGGGGGGCGCTTTTTTTCACGGTCACCGGGCAAAAAAGGCGTGATTTCAGTCCGACCGAGAAGTCCGAACGCTATTACACCGGCTTGCAGGTGACCAAAGATCCTGGTGTGCCCCTGGTGTATGCCGGCTTTATCACCATGCTGGTCGGTTTCGTGATCAGCTTTTTCATGTCCCACCAAATGGTTGCGATTGAAATTACCAGCCGGGGGTCCGGTAGCCGCATATCGGTGTCCGGGGCGTCCAGCCGCAACAAACTGGGTATGGACCGTAAAATCGAGCGTCTGTCCGCACAATTGCAAAAAAGCTGAACCCTTGGCGGGTGGCGGGATCATGGCCGGTGCCGGTCGTGACCGGAGGCGCTCAGGCGTAAAAGGAATCAACAATGAACAGTTCAAGTATCTTATCCATAATAACTTTCGTGTATGGTGCGGCGGTTTTTCTCTATCTGGTGGAATTGGTTTTCAAAAAGAGCCTTGCGGGTCGAATCGCCACGGTGGTCACCATTATTGCTTTTGTGGGCAATACCACCGGTCTTGTGATGCGCTGGGTGGAATCCTACCAGCTTGGCTTTGGGCATGCGCCCCTTTCCAACCTATATGAATCACTTGTTTTTTTCGCCTGGTCCATCGCTTTGCTGTACATTTTCATCGAGTGGAAATACAAAAACCGCGTTTTTGGCACCCTGTCAACGGCGCTGGCCTGCTGTGCCATGGCCTATGCCTCCCTCAAACCGGACCAGATTCAGCCTTTGATTCCCGCCTTGAAGAGCAATTGGCTGATCGCTCACGTTTTTACCTGTTTCATCGGCTATGCGTCCTTTGCAATCGCTTTCGGGATCAGCCTGCTCTACCTGCTGCGGCGCTTCGGGGGACCGGCCATGCTCGACCGGCTGCCGGCAGACAACCTGCTGGATGAATTGACACATCAACTGGTGATGTTCGGCTTTATTTTCCTGTCCGCCGGCATCATTACCGGGTCGGTATGGGCCAATTCAGCCTGGGGACGCTATTGGGGATGGGACCCCAAGGAAACCTGGTCGCTGATTACATGGTTCGTGTATGCCGGACTGCTGCATGCGCGCTTCATGCGCGGGTGGCAGGGAACCCGCATTGCGGTGCTGTCCATCGTTGGGTTCCTGGCCGTTTTGTTTACCTATTTTGGGGTCAACTATCTGCCCGGGCTGCACAGTTACGGCGCCCCGAGCTGATTGTTTTTGACTTGACAATTTAAGGGTCGTCAGGGTAAAGAAAGCCAATTTATTTAAATATAAGAAAGGTTAACGGTGTATTTCGGCCGTACTAACCGCCTTAATAACGCCAACCGTCCGCACTGATTTGACTGAGTGAATCGGATGGTTTTCTTTGTAAGGAGCAAAATATTGCAGCAACCGGCCCGTTCGCGGAAGCCAACCCCGTGCATTTCACCCTACGGGGGGGCACCAAACGGACGAGCTTATAAGGTTGCTGCCTTTTGATTGGTTTTGGCGAGAGTCTATCAACTTAGAGCAGCTTGGAGAATCCCTGATTTTGACTGCCTTCGGTCTGTGGAACGCTGACGATGATTCATGTTTGGCCTAATCATTTTCAGCCCTTTCCCTTAACGAACGTGGAATTCTGATGGGATTTTTTCATTCTGCCTAGCAAGCCGGATGGAGTATCAATGAGCACAGCAGATGAAACCACCAAAATGGACCCTGCGGGCGGTGAAGGCGCGCTGCCGGACAAGAACGCGGAAAACTGGGGACCTGTCATGCTGTTTTTCCTGGTCGGGTTCGCCCTGAGCCTCGTCGTGGGATGGGTGCTTTTTCCGAAGCTGCTTTATTCACAAAAGAAGCAACCCGTCGATTTCAATCACAAGCTCCATATGGAAATGGATGAGATCGAGGATTGCAGCAGCTGCCATTACTTTCGTGAAGACGGCAGTTTCTCGGGCGCGCCCAAACTCGCCCAGTGCACCGACTGCCATGATTCAATCCTGAGCGGCACCGAAAATGAATTCGTGTTTTACGAAGAATATGTTCAGAAAGAGCGCGAGATCCCCTGGCTGATCTACTCCAAGCAGCCCCAATGCGTCTATTTCTCACACGTGGCCCACGTCAAGATGGCCAATATGGACTGCAAGACCTGCCACGGCGACATTGGTGAATCCGAAACGCTTCCCATCTACCAGCAGAATCGCATTTCCCTTTACAGCCGCGATATCTGGGGCCACAACATCGCCGGGTTTGCCACGAACACCTGGGACCGCATGAAGATGGACGACTGTGCCCGCTGTCATGTCCGGGAGGGGGTGCGTCAGGCCAGCGTCCAGACCCACAAGGGCGGCTGCTTCGTCTGCCACCATTGATCAATCGACCCTGAGTATCAAAGCATACAATCGTTAATGCAAGAGGTTAGGCGATGAAAATAGACAGAAGAAGCTTTTTGGCCCTTAGTATCGGCGGCACGGTGGGCACGACCCTTTCGCCCCTGCCGTGGAAACTTCAGGACGATGTGGCCATTTGGTCGACCATGTGGCCCTGGACGCCCTGGCCCCAGGACGATGAGAACACCTATGTCAACTCGGTGAGCACCCTTTGCACCGACGGGTGCGGCATCACGGTCCGAAAAGTCGGGGAGCGGGCGGTCAAGATTGAAGGCATGGAAGGCTACCCGACCAACGACGGCGGGATTTGCAATCTATGCTCCGCCGGTCTGCAGAAACATTACAGCCCCACCCGGGTTCTGACCCCCCTCAAAAGGATGGGCGAACGCGGGCAAGGCCAGTGGGTACGGATCAGCTGGGATGCGGCCATCCGCGAAGTTGCCCAGCGTCTCGGCGAGATCCGTCAAAATGGTAAGCCTGAATCGGTGATGTGCCTTTCCGGACGACGTGAGGGAACGATGGCGGCCCTTCTGGAGCGTTTCATGACGGCTTACGGCTCGCCCAATTTCATGTCGACACCTTCCATGATGGATGCCTATGCATTGACGCTCCAGATGATGAATGGTGTCGACGCCCAGGCGGGCTTCGATCTGGAAGCGGCTGATTTTATTCTGAGCTTTGGTTGCGGGCTGATCGAAGGCTGGGGCAATACAGTGCGTTCGATCCGGGCCAACAGTGAATGGACCGTCAAAAACGCCACCGTCAAACAGATTGAACCGCGTCTCTCCAACACGGCCGCCAAGGCGGATCAATGGATCCCGATCACACCGGGTACCGAGGAAATCCTGGCCCTCGGGCTGGCGCATGTCATCATCAAGGAATCGCTCTACGACTATGTATTCGTGGACAAATATGCCCATGGCTTCGAAGCCTTCCGTGATTTCGTTCTGGCCTCCTACAGCCCGGGCAACGTTTCCAACCAAACGGGCGTCGATCCCTCGACGATCGTGTCGCTGGCCCGGGATTTCGCGCGGGCCAAGCATCCGCTGGCGCTGTGCGGGCGTGGTCAGGGGGCGGTGCCGGGCAGTCAGGGGCAATACGTTGCCGTGCACGCCCTCAATGCCCTGGTGGGTAATCTCAATCGCCCCGGTGGTGTCTGGGCGCTTCCCAATGCCGACTACATCGAATGGCCTGAGTCGGAATTGGACGCCACTGCTGAGGCCGGCTTGCGCAGTGCGGCCTTGTCCAAGGTCCTGCCCGCCAATGACCCCGAAGCTATCCAGGCGCTTCTCGTCTACGATGAAAATCCGCGCTTCACGCTGCCGGGCGGTGATGGCACCCGCGCCGTTCTCGACCAGATCCCGTTCATCGTCAGTTTCGCCTCCCAGATGAATGAAACGGCCGCCTATGCGGACCTGATTCTGCCTGATCTCAGTCACCTGGAACGCTACGACGATGTGCCCGCGGCCTCCGGTTTCAACCTTCCGCTGATCGGTCTCGCGCAGCCGGTGGTTGCGCCCCAGGGGGATGTTCGTCATACCGGCGATGTGATCCTTCAACTGGCCGCCGCCCTTGGCGGCAGCGTGGCTGAATCCATGCCCTGGGAAAACTACGCCTCCTGCCTGAAGGCCACCCTGGGGACCAAGTGGGCCACGATGGTGCGCGACGGCTATTGGATCGACGAGCGCTTTCAGCCTGACAGCTGGTTCGACGCCTTCCAGACCGATTCGGGCAAATTCGAATTCGCCAATGCCGGACTTGACTACGGCAAGCTGTTTGCCGGCGTTAAGGCCCAAGGCGACGAGGGCCAGTTTATGTATACCCTGATACCCTATTATTCTGTGCGCATCGCTTCCGGCAACGTGGCCTCGCCGCCGTTTCTGATCAAGACGATATCCGATACGATCCTCAGAGACCCGCATCTCTTTGTGGAGGTCAATGCCGAAGCAGGGGCGCAGGCCGGCTTCAAGGAGGGCGATCTGGCAATGCTCAAGACCCCCGTTGGAAGCGCCACCGTCAGGGTGCATCTTTCCACCCGAATCGGACCGGGTCATTTAGGAATTCCACACGGGCTGGGCCACACGGCTTATGACGAATTCATCGCCGGCAA
>JASJCD010000253.1 GCA_030066135.1 Desulfobacterales bacterium
GCGAGCTTGGGACTCACCGAAATACTATAACAGGCGAGGAATCCCGCAACGCGGGGTAACGCAGCATGGCGGCATGAGGCGCCGCGCATCGTCCTGTTTGGCGACGCGCAGGATACGCGGGACACGGGCGGTTTCTTTTAGTTCGTTTTCTTTCCCGGGAAAGAAAATGAACAAACCTTACAACACAATCCCACCCCAGATCGGTCGAACCTTGCCGGGTCCTCCACAAGAGGTGGAGGTTTAGATCAAGACTAATGTTTAGCACGCCATTCACTTCTCATGATAGCCGTCATTTGTTGGCACCGTATGCGTATTACAGTCCCAGACTCCGTACACATTTGTGCACAATAGATACGGGCTATTTGTCGCATTTTTCCAGCAAGCCATGCATATAGAATAAAAAATATAAATTAATCAAATTGTTATAAGTGTCCCCCAGGTCAGGGCTGTCTGGCGCGATCTTTGCTGATGAATATACAACATGCCCTTGCCCCTATTTCAACGCCTGATGTCGGGCTACCTGGCGTTCATGCTGGTACTGGTGGCCGTCGGGGTTTTCGTGTCCATCCAGCTCAACCGGCTCAATGTCATTATTCAAAAGGTGGCGCACGTGGACAGCGAAATCATCCGTATGGGTGAGGCGCTGAGCGAGACCACCACATCCCTGGTGCGTTTCGAAAAACGTTACCTGGTAACCCGTGACGTTGCGTTCTATCGGCGATTCCAGGAAATCCGGCGGGCTTACGAGAGGATGCAGGATCGCTTGAAACACCTGGCCGCTGCCGAAGATCTGGCCCCCCAGGTGGAGCGCATCGCCAGTTTGAGCCGTGCCTATCTCGCCCAGGTCGAAAAGGACCACAGACGCGCTCAGGAACACAATGACACCATGAACGGCATCTACCTGGCCCGCAAAACGGAGCTGATCGATGGCATCCGGCAGCATTTGCAGCACATGATCAGCCGCGCGCGCCTCCGGCGCGACGAAAAGATCGATTCGTCCAGCCGCATCAGTACCACGGTGATCCGCATGAGCATGGCGGCCGCGCTGGTGGGGATCGCGATTGGTTTGCTGGTTTCTTTGGGCAGCACCCGCAGCATCAACCGTTCGATCAAGCAACTGCAGGCCAAGACGCGTGAGGTCGCCGCCGGTCGTTTTGCGCCGTTACCGCCGATTGAATCACCGCCTGAAATCGCCTCCTTGTCCAGGGAATTCGATCTCATGTGCCTGCGGCTGGGTGAACTGAATGCCATGAAAGAAGACTTCATTCGCCATGTATCGCATGAATTGCGAACACCGCTGACCGCCATCAAGGAAGCCTCCAGCCTGCTGCTGGAAGAACGCTTCCGGCAGGAGCCCGCATACCAGCATCAGCTGCTGGGAATCGTCAAGGATGAATGCAACCGCCTGATTGCATCCGTCAACCGCATGCTGGATCTATCCCGCATGGAGGCCGGCATGATGGACTATGCCTTTGAGCCCCTGGATCTTCTTGAAGTCTTGCGTCGCTGTGTGCTGAAACTGGCCCCCATCGCCATTTCCCGCAAGATCGCCCTTGAGATCTGCCCGCCCTCCCGGGAGCTGCCGAAGGTAAAGGCGGACCGCGATCGGATCTATCAGCTCCTGGAAAACCTGATCGGCAATGCCCTCAAGTTTTCGGAAACGGGCGGCGAGGTCCGAATCGAAACGGCCTTCGCCGACAATCCCGCCGCCGGTCTGCTCGTCCGGGTGGTGGACAGGGGCTGCGGGATTCCTTCTGACCAGCTCGATAATATCTTTGACAAATTCCACCGCATCGACGACGGCCGGGAGACCGGACGCGGCACCGGCCTGGGCCTGTCGATTGCCAAGCATGTCGTTGCCGCACACGGAGGCAAATTATGGGCCGAAAGCCGGTTGGGCCAAGGCAGTACCTTTTGCTTCACCTTGCCGCTGGCCTGATAGCCTTGTTTCTGGCCAGCGGCTGCCAGCATTTCCAAACGGAGGGGTCATCCACCGAGCACCTGCTGGATCAGGCGGAAACCTGCCGGCGGCAGCTTGATTTCGCCTGCGCCGAGAGATGGTTGGCCTCGCTGCGGCATCCGGAAACCACACCCGCCGATCCGCGCGTCATTTATCTCGCGGGTCTGGTGGCGGTCGATGCCCGCAATCCTGAACAGGACTTCCATAAAGCCTGTGAATGCTTTCAGCAGCTGGTAAGGGATCATGCCGAATCCCCGCTGGCCGCCGAGGCGGTTGTCTGGCTCGGTCTGATGGGCGAAATGCACACCCAGGCGGAGACGCTCGAGCGCCTGCAAACCGCCAACACCCGCCTCGAGCAGGAAATCGAAGACCACAAAGCGCACCTCAGCCGGATGGAAAAGCGTCTGGAACGCCTCAAAGCCGTCGATCTTTCCCTGGAATGATAACCTTTTTGCCGTTTATTTTGGAAAGGCCGAAATGACGAAGGACAATACCACCATGACCGGGGTTGCCAGGCGCCATATCCTGGTGGTCGACGACGACCCCAATCTCCTACAGGTGCTTAAGATGCGACTGCTCTCCGGCGGATATGCCGTCTCCACGGCCACGGACGCCGCCGGCGTTCATCGTCA
Source organism: Desulfobacterales bacterium (assembly GCA_030066135.1). Classification (GTDB taxonomy): domain Bacteria; phylum Desulfobacterota; class Desulfobacteria; order Desulfobacterales; family UBA5852; genus JABZFP01. The sequence continues at coordinate 2,593 of JASJCD010000253.1, forward strand.
TCTGACAACCCAGACCTGCGACCTGATCTTGCTGGACCTCAAACTCGGGGATACCGACGGCATCGCCTTGATGGAAGCCCTGCATGCCGACCACCCCGGGCTGCCGGTGATCATTCTGACGGCCTATGGCACCATTCAAACCGCGGTCGATGCCATGCGCCGTGGGGCCTTCAGCTATTTGACCAAGCCTTTCGATGGCCGCGAGCTTCTCATCCAGGTTGAGAAAGGCCTTGAACAGCAACGTTTGTCCCGCGAAATTCAACGCCTGCGCTCCATGGTCAAAGGCGCCTATCGTTTTGAGAACATCATCGGCCGCAGTGCCGCCATTCAGGGTGTGCTCAACCAGGTGACCCAGGCGGCCCAGTCCGAATCGAGTGTCTATATCGAAGGCAAGAGCGGAACCGGCAAAGAGCTGATTGCCAAAACACTGCATATGTGCAGCCCCCGGCGCGAAGGCCCCTTTGTGGCCATCAACTGCGCCGCCATTCCCGAAACCCTGCTCGAAAGCGAATTGTTCGGCTATGCGAAAGGGGCCTTCACCGGCGCCGATCGCGACCGCAAGGGCCTGCTGGCGGAAGCCCATGGGGGCACCTTCTTTCTGGACGAGATTTCGGAGATGCCGTTGAGCATGCAGGTAAAATTGCTGCGGGCTCTGGAGGAGCGAACGTTCTTCCCACTGGGCAGCCGCACGACGGTGGCCGTGGACATCCGGATCATTGCGGCCTCCAATAAAAACCTGGAAGCGGAAATCCGAAAGGGTGCCTTTCGCGAGGATCTTTATTACCGCATCCACGTGATTCCGATAAAGCTGCCCACGCTCCACGAGCGCCGCGAAGACATCCCTCTGCTGGCCAATCATTTTCTGGAAAAGTACGCCCGGGCAATGGAGAAGGATATCAAAGGCTTTTCCGCGGCCGCCATGCGCAAGCTGATGAGCTATACCTGGCCCGGCAACGTTCGCGAGCTGGAAAATACGATTGAATGCGCCGTGGCCATGTCCGAATCAACCACGATTCGGGAAGAAGTCATCCTGCGCCATCCTTTTCAGGCCCAGACAGGACGGACGATCGTACCGCTTAGAGATGCCAAAGCGGATTTTGAACGCGATTACCTGACCCGGCTGCTGGAATCGACACACGGCAATATCAGTCAGGCGTCCAAGCTGGCCGGCAAATACCGGGCGGATTTCTATAATCTATTGAAAAAGCACGGCCTCGATCCGAACCGCTTCCGGGGGGTTTAACCGTGTGGGGTGATGGCCGCACGGCCGCTTGCACAGCCCCGGCCACCACCCCATGACGCTGCCCTCATGGGTCAGCGGTTAAGGGTTGACCACTTCGTAGGATTCGATTTTGATGGATGGGTCACCTTCCTGGCGCTCGATGAGGGTGCCCTTGATCTCAACCTTGGCCCCCACATGGCTCATCAGCTGCAAAGTTTCCGCATCCTGCACCAGCATGTACTTCTGGCCTTTATCATCCTGCAGGTGACCGCCTTTGAGTACCGTACCGGTAATTTGAATCGCTTCGCCCTGATCAACCTGTTCACTGGCCCACACCGTCCAGGCCGCTACCATGGCCAGGGCCACGATGATCACTGTTAATTTTGAAAAGTTAGCCATTTAACCCTCCTTTCGGTTATCAAAAGTTCGATCGCAGGGTGAAACCGTTATCGGCCGTTCGTATCCCGGGATTTCCCGAACAAGCCTTCCCATCACCCCTGCGACAGACGCCCTGATCCAGAGCAAGGAGAGTGCCAGCGCGTGAAAAGATCACGATACCGTCTGAAATCATTTCAGATTTCAAACATTATCCTTTCATCGCGATCGGGGCCGGCATGCAGGAATTGACCTACAGGTCCATTGGCTGGACCGTCAGTGGCAACATTTTGGTTCGCGATGTGCGCCGGGCGATGACGGCCTTTTCACTGCCCGCTTCTCCGGTGCCAAACGCGGCCGCAACCCTCCGATATGGATAAGGGTTTGGACAGGTCTGCCCGGTTCGACAACATTGTCGAAGGCACTGATTTTGACCGGCGGCTGGTAGACGGACCGGAGGGGGTGTTGGAAATGATACGGTGGATGCAGACAAAACCCTGCACACCATATTTTATATATAAATTTCGAGCATTTATTTCAATTTACCCGGAGTTGAAACGGCTATTCTCGCAGGGTTTTCCCACCGATGTGCACAGGTTCGGTCGATGCAAAATTATAAAATTATCAATAATTACAATTAGTTAAATAATCGGCACGGATATTGCCAGTATAAGCGCCAGGGAACGGCAACCTTTTCGGCAGCTTGAGAGGAGCCCGGTATGAAAATTCTGATCGTGGACGACAACACCGTTATTCTTTCCGTCATCGAAGCCATCTTGACCCAGGAAAACCATGAAGTATTCATCGGCAGCAATGGTGTCCTGGGGTACAATCAATTCTTGAACATGAGGCCGGATCTGGTGGTGACCGATATCGAGATGCCCTGGCAGGACGGCATTTCGATGGTACAGGCCATAAGAAGGCATGCCCCCATGGTGCGCACCCTTTACATGACCGGCAATCCGGGGCCTTATCTGGCCAGCCTCAAAATGGAGCAGCGCTGTCATCCGGTGGGTGTACTCTACAAGCCGTTTACACGTTCGGCCTTTCTGCGGGCCGTCCATGACGTGGCCCTGCTCGAGGCCTGTCCGTCCGAGTCATGGCAGCCGCGCTGCAAAACGCCGGCGGCCAGGACGCAGCAATTCCGGGAATCATTGTACCGGGCCAAATTCGAAGTGGAGGGTATCTATGAAAAAGCTCAAAGTCCCCGTGTGGATCGTCACCATTTTGCTGATCGCTTCATGGGCGATCGCCGCCGGGCCGGTGCCGGCCGATGATCCTCCCGAGCGCCTGGTGGAAGGCACCATTCTGACAATCAGCCCGATTACCGGCGATCTGATGCTCAGCCAGGACGAAGGCTCCGTCGTCGTGATTTACGGTATCGACCCGGCCGCCCTGCAGGAATTGGTGGCCGGCGATCGCGTCACCATCCGGCTGGGGGCCAACTCCGAGGTGCGTGCCGTCGCCCGCAACGATTTGTAGGGCGGTTAGATGTCTGTGTGCGGGTATTCCCTTTGATCAATTCACATCATAGGCCCAGCGCAGATAGACGGCGCCCCAGGTGAAACCGGCGCCGAAAGCCGCCAGGACAAGATGATCGCCCTGGCGGAGCTGCTTTTCGTAGTCATGCAAACAAAGGGGAATTGTGCCGCTGGTGGTGTTGCCGTATTTGTGGATGTTGAGCATGACCTTTTCCGGGCCGATGCCCATCTTTTCGGCGGTGGCGTCGATGATCCGTTTGTTGGCCTGGTGGGGCACCAGAAAGGCCACGTCTTCAGCCTTCAACCCGTTGCGGTCCATGATCTCATAGGCCACCTGGGCCATATTCTTCACCGCAAACTTAAAAACGGTGGAGCCTTCCTGGTGGACATAGTGCTCGCGGGCCTCTATGGTGGCAAGGCTTGGGGGGCGCCGGCTGCCGCCGGCTTTCATGTGCAGGTAGGGCTCACCGGATCCATCCGAACGCAGCAGGGCGTCGCGAAGGCCCAAATCTTCCTCCGATGGCTCCAGTAGAACGGCACCACCGCCGTCGCCGAATATGATGCAGGTGGCACGGTCCTGGTAGTCGATGATCGCGGACATTTTGTCGGCGCCGACAACGACGACCTTGCGGCAGTGCCCCGCAACGATGAATTGGGCGGCCGTGGTCAAGGCGAAGAGGAATCCGGAGCAACCGGCCTGCAGATCATAGCTGAAAGCATTGGCGGCCCCAACGGCATTGGCAATAATATTGCCCGTGGCCGGAAAGAGCATGTCCGGGGTCGTGGTGGCGCAGATCAGGAGATCGATCTCAGCGGGATCGGTTGCGGTTTTGGCGAGCAGCCCCTTGACCGCCTCGATGCCGATCACCGAGGTGCCCTGATCTTCGCCCTTTAGTATGCGCCGCTCCTTGATCCCCGTGCGGGTTGTGATCCACTCGTCGCTCGTATCCACCATTGATGCCAGTTCGGCATTGGTCAGCACATAATCCGGCACCCAGGCATGAACCCCTGTAATGACCGCCGTCGTCGTTCCCATGAGTCGATCGATCCTTTCTGGTATAAACATACGGCTGAGGGTGGCTATGCAGCCGCGCTGCCAAAACTGCGGTGATGGGGTTGGCCGACCCCGTGATACCGCAACGCGTCAAAGTTAAGGCCTGGGCGGCGCTGATCCCGGCAGAACGCGCGCCCCAGTGGTTGGCTGGCCTAAGATAAAGGTTCCAGCCACAAGCCGTCAGCGCAGCGGG
>JASJCD010000254.1 GCA_030066135.1 Desulfobacterales bacterium
GGCATCGGGGCGTTGGCCGGGTGCGTCATGTCGCCCATAACCTCCACCGAGTACGATATCGGCACGGGGCTGGCCATCAAGGGCTTTACCGTGGCCATTCTGGGCGGGCTGGGCAATTCCATGGCCGCCGTGGGGGCCGGGCTTTTGCTCGGTATTCTGGAGGCCTTCTCGATTTCAGTGGTGCCGCTGGCGTTCAAAGACGCCATCGCCATTTCCATTCTGCTGCTGATTCTCTTCGTTCGTCCGCATGGGCTTTTCGGCTCGAGCACGGCGGCAGGGCTGAAGGAGTTTTAAGCATGCAAAAGCTTCTTCCGTTTGCACTGCTGATAACGATCGTCATTGCCATCGAGCTGATTACCGGCTGGACCGATACGCGCTACTACCTCACGCAGATGACCATGTCGGCTTACTACGCCTTGTTGATCATCGGGTTGTGCGTGGTGATGGGCTATGCGGGTCAGATCTCGATCGGGCATGCGGGTTTTTTTGCCATCGGCGGCTATCTGTCGGCGGCATTGACGACCCGGAACCTGGTTGCCTATAAGGACAGTGCCGTCATCCGCACCCTCGACGGGCTGGGTTTGATCGTCGCGGGCGAAGACATCTATGGGGATGCCCTCATGGCCGTATCACCCTGGGCCGCCTGCATCCTGGCGGTGGTGACCGCCGGCTTGATCGCCCTGATTCTGGGAATCCCGGTGCTGAAGCTCAAAGGGCATTACCTGGCCATGGCCACCCTCGGTTTCGGGATTATCATCTACCGCATCGTTCTGGCCAGCGAGTACTTCGGCGAAGCGGACGGCATCTCCGAAGTCCCTCCCTTTGAACTGATGCCGGGACTCGCGGTGAGCGGTGATTTCGGCGCCCGGGTATCGAACTATTATATCGCCTGGGGATTGTTGATCGCCGGCCTGCTCCTCCTGAGGAACCTCATCGACAGCCGGGTGGGCCGGGCGCTGCGCTCGATTCACGGCTCCGAGGAGGCCGCCGAATCGGTGGGCGTCGATACGGCGCGCTTCAAACTGAAGGTCTTCGTGCTCTCGGCCGTGTTTGCGGCCCTGGCGGGTGTGTTTCTGACCCATTACAACGGCGGCATCGGGCCTTCCGAAGCCAGCGTCATGAAGTCGGTACGCTATGTGGCCATCGTTGCCGTGGGCGGCATGGCCCATCTCTGGGGCGCCCTGACCATGGGGGTGGGGCTCAATTTTCTTTCGCTGCGCGGTGTCTTCGGATCCTATGACGATGCCGTCTTCGGCGTTATCCTGATCGTCATCATGCTGTTTGCGCCCAATGGCATCCTGAGCCTGAACTGGCGTGATTATCTGCGTCGCCTGATCGACCGCCCCAAAGGGTCCGAGAGCGTTGATGGAGGAAAACCATGACCCTCCTGAACGTATCCAGCCTGCATAAGCATTTCGGCGGCCTGCATGCGGTCAATGACGTTTCCTTCGGCGTCGAGACCGGCGCGATCAAGGCGGTCATCGGCCCCAACGGTGCCGGCAAGACCACGCTATTCAATCTCATTACCGGCACGCTGGGCGCCACCGCCGGCAAGGTGCGGTTCCGGGGGGAAGATATCCAGGGACGCCGACCGCACCAGATAGCCGCCGCGGGTATTGCCCGCACGTTTCAGAACATCAAGCTCTTTCACGACATGACGGCGCTGGAAAATGTGATGGTGGGGCGCCATCTGCGCAGCCGGGCCGGTTTTGCGGCTTCGATGCTGAATCTACCCTGGACGCGGAAAGAGGAGCAGAAGATCCGCGACAAATCCATGGAACTGCTCGATCTGCTCGAGATCGCGGACCATGCCGACGTGGAGGCGACCAGCCTGGCTTTCGGCCAGCAGCGGGCCGTCGAATTTGCCCGGGCCCTGGCCCTGGAGCCGAGACTGCTTCTCCTGGACGAACCGGCGGCCGGTCTGAACATATACGAAACGGCGGAAGTCGGCCGGTTGATCACGAAGATTCGCGGCCTGGGCATCACGGTCCTCCTGGTCGAACACGACATGTCGCTGGTCATGGACATTTCCGACGAGATCGTCGTATTGAGTTTCGGCGAAAAAATTGCCGAGGGTGTGCCCACCGCCATCCAGAACAATCCCGAAGTGATCAAGGTCTATCTGGGTGAATGAGACCATGCTGAAAATCCGTAATCTCCAGGCCGGCTATGGCAATCTCAAAGTCCTGAAGAACATATCCATGCATGTGGACCAGGGTGAGATCGTCACCATCATCGGCGCCAACGGGGCCGGCAAGACCACCCTTTTGTCGACCATTGCCGGTCTGCTCAAAGCGACTTCAGGCGAGATCCGTTTCGAGGACCGGGACATGCGTTCGCTGGCGCCGCAGAAGATTCCGTCCCTGGGCTGCGTCATGGTACCCGAGGGACGACAGATCTTCGCGGCTTTGTCCGTCGAGGAGAACCTGATCCTGGGCGGGCATGTTCTGAACAGAGACGGTCGGCGCGTGCTGGCGCAGCAACTGGACCATCAGTACGACCTGTTCCCGATCCTGAAAGAACGGCGGCACCAGTACGCCGGGACGCTTTCCGGCGGTGAACAGCAGATGCTGGCCATGGGACGGGCGCTGATGTCGAAACCGTCGCTGATCATGATGGATGAGCCCTCGACAGGGCTCGCCCCGCTGATCGTCCAGGATATTTTCAAAGTCATCGTACGCATGCGCGACGAGGGCAAAACCGTGCTCCTGGTGGAGCAGAACGCCAAGGCGGCCCTCCAGGTGGCTGACCGGGGATACGTCTTCGAGACCGGCAAAGTGGTGCTTCAGGGCCGATCCCGGGAGTTGCTGGAAGATGTCGAGGTCAAGCGGGCCTACCTGGGCAAGGATTATGGTGATTTCTATGACGGCAAAGCCTGATGAAAATGTTTGTATTCCCGAAGAACGCGGACAGCTGGTGCTCGAACGGCTGCAGAGCACCCTCAATCGGGCCTACCGCAATGTCGCTTTTCATCGCCAGCGCCTGGAGGCGGATCGGATCGATCCCGCCGAGATCCAATCGCTCGACGATGTGGCCCGCCTGCCGTTTCTGACCCGGCAGCATTTGAGTGAAAACTACCCCTACGACCTTTTCGCGGTCCCCTTGCGCGATATCGTTCGTATCCACACGGCGCCGGGCACCTCATCGAATCCCACGGTAAGCGGCTACACTCGCCAGGATATCGACATCTGGCAGGGCATGGTGGCCACGGCCCTCGAGAACGCCGGGGTCGGGCCCGATGATATTCTGCAGATCAGTCTGGATCCTGGTCTGGCCAACTGGGGGCGGGACTACAAGAGCGGGGCCGAGGCCATCGGGGCCAGTGTGATTCCCAACACCTTGCTTTCCATCGAAAAACAGCTCATGGTCATGCGGGACTATCGGCCCTCGGTGCTGGTGACGACCCCTTCGTACGCGCGGCAGGTGGCCCTCAAAATGCAGCGCGATGATCAACCCCACACCGATTTCAGGCTGAAGACACTGATCCTGGTAGGGGAGCCTGCCGATGCGGCGCTGCGCGGGTTTCTGGAGCAGGCCCTGAACGTGAAGTCCTGGCAGCATTACGGCCTGAGCGAAATTCCCGGGCCGGCGCTGGCCTACGAGTGCGAGAACCACTCGTGCCTGCATGTCAACGACGAGCATTTTCTTCCCGAGATCATCGATCCGCAGAGCGGCGTCCCGCTGCCGGCCGGCGAGGCGGGTGAACTGGTCCTGACGACGCTCACCACCCGGGCCTATCCGCTCATCCGTTTCCGCACCGGCGACCGTGCGCGTATGGTGACCGAACCCTGCTCCTGCGACTGCCGACTGGCGCGTATCGAATGGTTGACGGAGCGCATCGATCAGTTGGTCTGCATCCGGGGTGTCAAGGTGCACCAGCAGCAAGTCCTGGCCGCGATCGAGAACGCGCTGGGTTTCAAACCCGTGGACAGTTGTCTCTTCGAAAACCGCTACGACGATCGTACCTATCTGGAAATCTGGATTGCCGTCGGAGACGCTTTCTTTTCGGACGAGATCAAGATGCTCGAACTGCGGATGAAATCCATCCGTGACCAGGTACAGGAGAGCACCGGCGTCCCCGTGGTCGTGCGGCTGAAGGAGCGGGCCACGATCGCGGCCGGTCATTGCAACCTATCGCCCTGAAGAAATTCCGGTTTTTCAAGATTGCCCTGGCCGGTTTCACAACCCTCGAGGGAGCCACCCTCGCTTTTGCCATCCGCCTTTTCGCCGGTTGATTTCCGAATAGGCCCCATTACCAATCCTTATAAATTGTGCGCTTAATGAGTTCTGATCTAAACCCTCCACCTTTGGTGGAGTACCCGGAGAGGTTATGCCGATCCGGGGTGAGGTTTTTTCTTAGTTTGTTCATTTTCTTCTGCGTAGAAGAAAACGAACCAAAAGAAGCCGCCCGTGTCCCGCTTCATTCTGCGCGTCAGCGTACCGAACGGGTCTCGCGGAAACTCGCTTCGCTCAAACAAGTCCGCGAGCCTTTTCCATTCGATACACTGATGCTCGGCGCGGGACAAAGGGATAAAACGGAAGCCCAACCGATTGATCCGCCCCCCTCCGAGGGGTTACCTGAGGCCTTCCGCTCTGCAAGAGGAGCTTCAATATTATCGAAAGCATTTCCATGCGATTTAGCCCAATCAATAGTGTACTTTGAGATCAATTTTGAGCGGTCACACAAAACCGCTTCGCCTATCAAGACCCAGCCCTTTCTCACTTTGTTTCTGTATTAAAAAATGCACTCCTGAAGATTGCAATCCTGCCGATAAAGAGGCATAATAAATCCTGTTATCTACATGACCGCTATTAGGATCTACCGGGAGCTTATTTCCCCCATTATACGCTATTGTATTAAAATTGGCTTCGGAGAATTTAAGTAAGTTATTGAAATTAATATGGTTATAATATAAATTAATGATTTAGGTCGGGTAGGCATGCCTGGCGGCAAAAGCGGGTGTCTGCCATGATCACGCCAAACACGGCCGCGTCTTTTAATCGCAAGCGAATCGGAACACCACGATGGATCGTCAGACAAACCTGTTGCAGGTGATATGGGGCGTGGCCCTGGCAGCGGCCGGCGCCGGCGTCTTATTCATGCTGCCGCAACGCATGGCCCAGATTGCCGAAGCCCGTCAGGTGGCATCCGCTTCGTTGGAGATGCTGTTTATGTGGTTTTGTTTCATTCTGCTTGGCATCCTTCTTATCGGCGGCGGTCTGCGCAAGATCTATCTCAGTCTGAAACCGCCCGCGCACGATGATAATCATTAAACCCAGCGAGTTTTAATATGAGCATGAAATCGGATGGCCTGAAGGTCAAAGACATCAACGTTCCGGATCTTACCTCCGAGGTCGCCTATCGGGATTACCTTCAGGCGATCTGCAACCGGATTTATGCGGCCAACAATCTGGATGAAATCCTGATTGATCTCAAGGAAGATATAACCCATCTGTTCAAGGCCCAGCGCATCACGGTTTTCGTGGTGGACGGCAAGACGCGCGAGCTGGTCTCGCGTTTCAAGTCCGGGCCTGAAATCTCCGAGATCCGCATCCCGATTTCAGTCGACAGCATCGCCGGTTTTACGGCCAGCAAGCAAAAACCGGTCAATATCAAGGATGTCTACGACACGGCCGATCTCGACCGCATCTCGCCCAATCTCAAGTTCGATCGCAGCTGGGACCAGAAAACCGGTTTTCGCACCCGCCAGGTGCTGGCTTACCCCATCGTCTTCAAGAAATTCCTTCTGGGCGTGCTGCAGTTGATCAACTGCAAGCACGCCGAGCAGTTTACGAGCGAAGATGTCACCTCCGCCGCCAAGGTGGCCGAGATCATCGGCATTGCCGTCTACAACCAGAAACGCATCGCCGGTAAAGCCCGTCCCAACCGTTTCAGCTACCTGCTGGACAACCATTTCATCACCCAGAAGGAACTGGACAAGGCGGTGGCCGAGGCACGCCGCCAGAAGAAGAGCATCGAGGAAGTGCTGATCCGCGACTACGATATTGCCAAAAAAGACGTGGGCCAGTCCATTTCCAAATTTTACGATGTGCCCTTTATCGAGTACTACAGCGCCGCGCCGGTGCCCGGTGAGTTGATGGGCGGGCTGCGGATCCCCTTTCTGGAGCGCAACTGCTGGGTACCGCTGCGCACCGACGGGAACAAGGTCGTCATCGCCATCGACAACCCCAGCGACCTGCAGAAGATCGACGAGATCAAGGCCCTCTTCCCGGGGCGCCCGTTGACCTTTTTCGTGGCCTTCAAACCGGATATTCTCAGTTTCATCAAGCTCTTCACCCAGGCCGATGCCAAGCTCGAGGGGATCGACGACATCCTGGCCGACATGAAAGAGGAAGAAGCCGCCATCGAAGAGGCCGAAACCGCCGTGGGCGAGGAAGACAGCGCGGTTGTCAAGCTGGTGAACAAGATCATCCTGGACGCTTACGCCCGCGGGGCGTCGGATATCCACATCGAACCCTATGGGGGCAAGCAGGAGACCGAGGTGCGCATTCGCGTGGACGGTGCCTGCACCCTCTACCAGAAGGTGCCCTTTCAGTTCCGCAACGCCCTGGCCTCGCGCGTCAAGATCATGGCCAACCTGGACATTGCCGAGCGGCGCAAACCCCAGGACGGCAAGATCCAGTTCAAGAAATACAGCGGTCAGGATATCGAGCTGCGTGTCGCCACCGTACCGACCCAGGGCGCAATGGAGGACATCGTGCTGCGCATCCTGGCGGCGGGTGAGCCCATTCCGCTCAACCGCATCGGGTTCTCGCCGCGCAATTACGAAGGTTTCATGAACGCCGTCAATCAGCCCTACGGCATCATCTTCGTCTGCGGGCCGACCGGCTCGGGTAAAACCACCACCCTGCATTCGGCCCTGAGCGCCATCAACAAGACGGACACCAAGATCTGGACGGCGGAGGACCCGGTTGAAATTACCCAGCGGGGGTTGCGCCAGGTGCAGGTCAAGC
>JASJCD010000255.1 GCA_030066135.1 Desulfobacterales bacterium
ATTTTAGTCTTACCCTAATTTTGTCAGGTACCTAACCGCCTGGCATTCCTCCTTAACCTGCCGTCAGGGCGGTTCTACTAACCGGGACCGCCCTCCTTTATATCTGGTGGCCTTCTACAACCGCCATGGAAATCCCAATCGGCCGCAAATTTTCTGATCCGCCGTAAATCCTTTTTTTCCCGTTATGTCGACTGCCCGGACCGCCTGTACGTCTATAGAGACAAAACCCCAAACAGGAGGATACCATGCAGACCAGACAACTCATTATCGCTTCTTTGGTTCTCATCGTCGGATTGGCCTGGTCCGGAACGGCTTCGGCCGACCCTCTCAAGAAACGCCTTAAAATTCAGCACCACCGGATCAACCATGGCATCGCCATCGGTGAACTGACCTACAAAGAAGTCCGAAAGCTACGCCGTTACCATCGCAAGATCCACCGACAGCGGCATCATTTCCTGGCAGATGGCCACCTGTCACACCGCGAAAGGCGGATATTGGAACGACGTCTCGACCGCAACAGCGGCCTGATATACGCCTTGAAGCACAATGATCGCCATGCTTACGACCGCGGGTGGTACAGGCGCTATCATTAGTCATTGGCGGCTGGCCGTGGGGCAGCAAACCACGGCACGGGCGGCGGCCGCAATTGGCTGTCGATCTGCGATCGCATTGGCCTCGCTGCCGCCGCCCGCCCTTGGTTGCTGACCGCGTGGCCGCGTCTGGAAACGGCTGACCGCATTGGACAGATTCTCTTCTAACGGTTAATATGCCCCATGGTCGAAAATGCGCCTGCATCACAGCCAGATCCGGATGGATCCCAGGAAGAACGCGCCCTCGTGCTGTCGGCCATGGAGGGCAATCGGTTCGCCTTCCAGCAGTTGATGGCGATTTACGAGGACAAGATCTACCGCATGATCTTCTTCCGAACACGTTCCCGTCTGGATGCCGAGGATATCTGTCAGGACGTCTTTATCCAGGCATTCAAAAGTCTCAAACGGCTGAAAGATCCCGACCGTTTCGCCGGATGGCTTTTTCGCATCGCCGCCAACCGCGTCAAGGACCATTATCGCAGACGGCAGGTACGGTCCATCTTCAGCTTTCTGCCCGACGTCGAACGGGAAGCCGATGCAGCGGCAGCCACCGACGGCGAAGGAGCCGGAGCCATGGAAAATATTGAACGCCAGGAATTCTGGAACAGGGTCAACACCATGCTCGATCGTCTTTCGCGGATGGAGAAGGAGGTGTTTCTATTGCGCTTTTTCGATGATCTGGGTATAAGGGAAATATCCGAAGTCATTAACAAAAGCCAAAGCACCGTCAAAACCCACCTCTATCGCGCGCTCAAGAAATTCAAAGATGATGAAGCGTTCCGGGACTTCTTGAGGGAGGCGGTATCATGAGTTCAGAGTACAGCGCGCATATTGCGGAGGAACGCCTTCTCCAGGTCGTTATCGAAAACGCGCATACGACCAAGGATGAAGGCGAACACCTGGCCCGCTGCCGGCGATGCCGATCCGCGATTGAGGATCTCAAGTCAGATCTCCAATCCCTGCGCCGGGCCAGCAAACACTTTACCCCTGAGCGAACGCGGCGCATGACCCTGCCCGCATCGGCGGCACCGTCACGCCGCTGGGAGGTGGGCGGTTGGCGCATTGCCGCCGGTGCCGTGGCCACCCTCTGCCTGGCGACCGTTATATGGTGGCAGGCCGGCCCCTGGCCGTGGGGTGCGGTGGGTCCTGAATTCACCCGCCGTCCAACAGCGGCCGCACCCGATCCGGTCATGCTCGAAACCCGTATGCTGGCCGAAAACGCCATGCCGGCCGATTACCAGGCCATCATGGAAAGTCTTGACGGCGGCTTCGATCAGGGTTTTATTGACTTTATTATCCCGCCTCTGGATGAGGAATCGCTGTCCTGAACCGGGCTTGAAAAGGAGCTGCTGTATGTATAAACCGTTGATCTTCATCTGCCTCTTACTGCTAATCCCGGTTTTTACCGCCCCGGCCGAGGCCCAGAGCGAACCGTCCGGCAAATGGTGGTACGACCCCGGCATCAAGGCCGAACTCAAGCTGCAGGATAAAGAAATCAAACGGCTCGACCGCCTTTTCAATGAAAGTCGCCGGCGCTTGATCGACTTGAAAAACAAGGTGGAAAAAGCGCAGTTCGAATACCAGCGCCTGATGGAAGCCGAACCGCTGGACGAAAAGGCGGTTAACCGCCAATTTGCCCAATTGGAAAAAGCGCGTGGTCAACTGGCCTCCGAACGCTCACGCTTTCTGGTGGAAGTCCGTAAGATTCTGGGGCACAATCGTTTCCAGCGATTGAAACAAATCTATCGACAGCAGTAGTAAAGGCAGCCACCGCACCCCTTCTCCCGGGCCGCCCGGCTGCCTCGGCAGAAGGCCGGCCACCGATGCCTCGGCCGCCTTGACATATCCAACCGCCTCACGCTATGGTTGCCGCTAACTGATCACAGCGGCAGAGACGCTTTCAGGCCTCTTCCGACACGACCACTCCCGACATTCACCCAAGACTTTCATCATCGCCGACGACTCCTGGACCCACGGCCGTGATCAGCCCTCAACAGCGTATCCCCTGATCTAGACCCGCAAGAATCCGGTTTGATCAATCGAATCGGAGAATGGGAATGTGCCTTCGATACGCCGCCTTCCAAATCAGCGGCCAAACCATGACAGGGAGATGGGCGACCCCGTTTACCCCGATCGCCCGCGGTGCGGCCGGGCAAGCACGCCCGGCGGCCTGAGCGCACCATCTTCTGGTCACCCCACAACCCCATTAATACCGGATCGAACGCGGTCCGGAGGAGAGGAGGTCCATCATGACCGAGAGCATGTACAAGGTAATCACCTTAGTCGGAACGAGCCCCAAATCGTGGGAAGAAGCGGCAAGCATGGCGGTGGAGACCGCCGGGAAGAACCTGCGGGACCTGCGCGTGGCCGAAGTGGTCAAACTGGACATGAAGGTGGACGGTGGAAAAGTTGTGTCCTACAGGGCCCGCGTTACGATTTCCTTCAAATACGAGGGGCAGAACTAACCGTCGGAAGGGGGCCCGCAACGTGCAGGCGTTTTAGCCTGTGCCCGCACCTGCCCCCAGACCCGCACCCAGGGATTCGGCCTGTGGCTGAATCCCTTTTTATTGTGCTGCCTATCGGTTTCAGCATACCGCCGCATGACCGGGAAGACCGCACAAACCAGGGAAACGGCGCATTCCAGCATCGACTTGTGCTGATGTCGCCAGAAAAGCGCAGGCCCTGCCAAGGTTCGAGACGCCTTGAAGGCCAACCGCGCCGGTTGACAGGCGAACAACTTAAGCACTAGCATCTCGGTGTATTCTTTCGGCAAAACATTCAAGTGTTTAAGTGGCCTTGCTCTGCACCCGGGGCATTGAATCAGCCGTTTAACATGTTAAACCTTCGTCGATATTAAAACCGAAGAGAGCAGGATGGCCAGGACTCTACTCAGCGAGCGGCTCACGATGCTGTACACCGCGGCAGCGGCTTTGATCATGATCGCGCATCTGCAAGGCGGCAAGACGGCAAGAGACGCTCTCTTTCTTTTCCATTTCGATGTTACCGATCTTCCCAAACTGATGATCGCCACGGCGTTGCTTTCAGTCCTGGCCATGTTTGTTTTCTCCCGAATGCTGACGAAAATTGGACCGGCCCGGTTGATTCCGCCTTTGCATATTTTAAGCAGCATCCTCTCTGTGGGCGAATGGCTGGCCATGGCGCTTTGGCCGCACGTCGTCACCGTGGCCCTCTACCTGCATATCACCGTTCTCGATGCGTTGCTGATAAGCGGTTTTTGGTCCATCCTCAATGAGCGCTATGACCCTTACCGTGCTAAGGGAATCATGGCTCGCATGGCCATCTTCACCGCCCTCGGGGGGCTTTTGGGCGCCGGCGCCGCCAGTGTCGTGGCCCGGACCATCGACACCCGTGCGGTCATCGCCATGCTGGCCATCCTGCACCTGCTTTCAGGACTCGCGCTGTATGCGATCACACGTGGTCAGAACATCGACGCGGCACCACCGCCCTCTAAGGGACTCCTGCGCGTTTGGGTAAAAAATTCCTTGATCCAACGCATGGCCCTTCTGATGCTGGTGCTGTCCCTGACCATCGCGCTGCTGGACTATCTGTTTAAAGCCACCCTTCAGGTCAACTTGTCCAAGCAGGACTTGGTCACCTTCTTTGCGTATTTCTATATTTCGATCGATATTGGGACTTTTCTGCTCCAGACCATTGTCGGCCGCAAAGCCTTGCATTGGTTTGGGCTAGGCGGCACCTTCGCCGTGCTGCCCCTCAGCATCCTTTTTGGCAGCCTGATGACTTTTGTTTTTCGATCACTGATGTCCGTCACGCTCCTTCGCGCGGCAGCCAATCTATTGACCAATTCGTTTTTCGGGCCGGGCTATGAGCTTCTTTATACGCCGATTGGTACGGCGGAGAAACGTATGAGCAAAATCCTTATCGATGTCGGCGCCAACCGCGCGGGCAACATGATGGGGGGCCTCGTGATCATGGGACTTCTTCTGCTTCCCGGTCCCACCGACAGGTATATCCTGCTGAGCGTTATGATCTGCGCGGGTGCTATGGGGCTGCTCATCCTTTTGTTGAATCGTGGCTATGTTAAACAGCTCATTGCCAATTTGCAGGATGAGACGCTGCAGGCCCAGCCGAACCAGGACATCAAGCGCACCCGGGGCGGCGCTGAAAGGCCAGCGGCTAGCCTCGGACCCGAACAGCTGCGGCGGAAAGTAAACGCTTCCCTCGACCCGACCCGTTCCGGGGCGGTGAAACCGGGCGGGCGACCGATTGCCTTGGATCGCGATCGAGGGGCCCGGAACCCAGACGCCGATAGCCTTGAAATCGAAGCCATCCAGGCGCTGCGCAGTGGAGACGACCGACGCATCCGTCGTGCACTGGTCAACCATGCCATCACACCGGCGCTGCTGCCGCATATCCTTCCGCTTCTACGCCGCAGCAGGGTTCTGAAGGAAGCGCTGAATGCATGCCGACCGCTGGCGGCCACGGCATCCGGACAATTGGTCGACGCGCTGCTCGACCAGCATCAGCACCCGCTTATTCGACGCCGCATCCCTCTTTTATTGGGGCATGCGGACAATGCGCTGGCAGCACAGGGGCTTACTTCAGGACTGGAAGACAGTGCCTTGGATGTTCGCTTTCGATGTGCCGAGGCGCTCAAGCGGATCAAAACCAACCACCCCCACCTATCCATACAAACAGAGGCCGTCTGGCAGGTGATCTACCGAGAGATCGCCTTCCTGGGCAGTTCGGGGTTCAAGTCCATTCAGGGGGTCGAGCCGTTGCGTCACATGTTCAATCTACTCGGTCTTATCTTCGGCCCGGACGTCATGGATATTTGCTATGCTTCCTTGCAGGCCCAGGATTCCAAAATACGCGGTACGGCTTTGGAGTATCTGGAAAACCAGCTGCCCGCTAATGTGCGGACACCGCTTTGGCCCCTGATCGCCGCCGATTACGCCGCGACACCTTCGGATCGTTCCGCCGAGGAAATACTGGATGAACTGCTGCAGGCCGGCGGCAGGCTCAAGAACAGGGCGCAAATTATTGAGCGGCACTTGGACGACATGCGCAACCGGGACGGCTAAACGCATCAAGACCTGTGGTGCAAACGCCCCTGCGCGCAATCGCCGACCGCCTTACAGCGCAGGCCGAAACCGGCGACAGCGCCGAGGCCGTGGAGGACACAAGAAATTATATGAAAACAACGCTTGGAAACCTGTCGCTGGACCGCAAGCTGACGGGAAGCTATCGCCGTTTGTTCAGCCACCTTGGCCTGCTGATCCTGGCGGTCGTCATTCTCTCCGCGGCGATCGTCGTTTATTTCGACCGGCAACACGTCGAGACGCTGTCGCGCAAACTCATATCCCGTACCGCCGAAAAGGTTATGGCCCAGTTGGCCGCCTTTCTCGAAACCGAAGACAGCAATCTGCGGATCGCCGTCGAGCAATTGCAGACCGCCAACGGGCTTGAGGGACTGCCGCAACCGGATCTTTTCTATCAATTGTCGCCTTTTTTGAATCATGATCAAAACGCCAGCGGCATTCTGCTGACAGCCCTGGATGGTGATGGCGCCTATTACGGTATCCTAAAACCCGACCCGGAAGCATCCGCGTTTATCGGACGGGTCAGCAAGGGGACAATGCGGGCACAGGGTCAGGCCAAGCTCGAGCGCTGGAAAGACGGCGAACTGCTGGAAACTTGGTCCCGCCGGGATGATTTCGAGCCCCGCAAACGGCCCTGGTATGAAATAACCCTGAAAGCGGAAGAAAACGAAATTGTCGCCAGCGGCCCCTACCTGTTTCATACATCGAACAAACCCGGCATTACCATTTCGACCCGCTGGCACCAGCGCAATACCGGCCAGCGTTTCATTTTGGCCATCGACATCGTGCTCTCCAACATTGCCCGTTTCACCCAAACCCTGCGACCGACCCCCAACGGCCTCGCTTTCGTTTTCACCCCTGATCTTCGTCTGGTGGGGCTGCCGGCCCTTGAACGGTTCAACGACGATCGTGCGGCCGAGGCCGCTCTTTTAGAGCCGCTTACCGCCAGCGCGTTTCCCTTGCTGCATACCGGCGTAGCGGCCTGGGAAAAGCTTGGGCGCACACGCCAGTCATTTACATTCAAGATGGACGGGCAAACCTGGTGGGCCGGTTTCGAATGGATTGAAGGCCACCCCCATCACGCCGGCTTCTTGACCGGCGTCCTGGTTCCCGAAACCGACTTTTTGGGAACCCTGCCCCTGCAACGCAACTTTGCTCTGGCTGCCGCAGTCGGCCCGGGGCTTATGCTGGCCTTTATCTTGATCCTCTTCACGGTGCGCAAAATGCGCCACGAAGTCCGCCAAGCCGTTTCATATGGCGGACAGAAACTGGGCCCCTTCGAATTAAGCTA
>JASJCD010000256.1 GCA_030066135.1 Desulfobacterales bacterium
AAAAACAGGCGAGGAATCCAGCAACGCGGAGACTCACCGCTGTAAATAAAAATAGGCGAGGAATCCAGCAACGCGGAGACTCACCGCCGTGAATAAAAATAGGCGAGGAATCCAGCAACGCGGAGAACACAGTCAGGGGCACTTAGATTTTTTTTAAGATAGGTTCTAAAAGATCGATACACCCGGATAGGATCGCCTTCAGGATTTCTGAGATTGTGAATCGTCAACACCAAGGCCATTGAGCGAATCAGGCGGCCAAGAATCGCCCCCACAGTTTTCATAATTTAGCCTTGGAGATGCAACCCTTTGCGCGCGCTTTGCAAAAACAAACTGTCAAGTGTGTATCCCTGACCTCTATGTGTTCCCAGAGATAGGTTTCCGCCCCGCTGCTTGAAGATGGTCGCCCCCCACCCCCGGGTATTCACTGCTTCAGCATTGTTGACGTCACCTTTTGGGATTGTGTCGCTTGCCACCAACGTCACCCATGACGTAGATCGCTGGGCGTTTGCCCGTTTATACTTCCCGGATCACGATGCTTGTTCGTGTGCCCGGTCGGCAGCAGAATAACGACGGATGTGCCTTTGCCGCGCTGTGTCTGGAGAAAGACCGTTCCCTTGTGCTGCTCGATGATTTCTTTGACGATGGCCAGCCCCAAACCACTGTTCGAGATGTTCTTCGTCGTCACCCCGGGTTTAAAAAACCGTTTGGGTACTGTGCTGGCCATACCGGGGCCGGTATCGCTCACGGTGATGATGATCTGTTTGTCGCCCTGGCCTTCGTTCGTGCGACGGCAGGCCGTATGGACCCTCAAATTCCCACCGCGGGGCATGGCTTCAACGGCATTCTTGAACAGGTTCAGAAATACCTGGATCAGGGCGTTTTGCTCCCCTAGTACGGGGGGCAGATCAGCGGCAAGGTGGTATTGGACTTTGACCTTGGCCGGTCGAAACACCGAGTCGCCCAGAAGACGATCCAGGTTGGTGATAATTCGGTTGAGATCGACCGGTTCGAGGGCGTTCGCAAGTGTGGAGCGGCCGGCTTCCTGGCCTAATCGCTCTATGAGCCGACCGATGCGGTCGATTTCCTCCTGGATCAGCCCCAGTTCCACGTGACGCGATGGGGAAAGGTCGTCTTTGCCGCCGAGGGTGCCCAGGTAATTATTGACGATCCCCAGCTGATTGTTGACCTCGTGTATGACGCGGCGAACGGAATCTTTCAAGATCAAAGAATCATTGGGGAGGGCGGTGCCCAGGGCCTCGGGAATATGCCTGTCCATGAAGAAGGCGGCCTGGTCGGCAAATTCCCGCAAGCGTTCCATCTGGGCGGCCAGGCGTGGAATCTGCACCTCGCGGATGCCGCCCACGATGAGTCCCAGGTAGCGGTGATTGCGCTGAAGCGGTACGCACAGCAATCCGTCACTGCCGAGGGCGGCCGCAAGTTGTTTGTCCATGAGCGATAGGTCGCGCTCAGTGAAATAGCCAAATGAATCCAGGATGCGATTGTTGATCAGCGCCAGGGAGGGCAAATTGTGGCTCTCCCGCAGCGGGATCTCCAGACCCGCGGCGTTGATGTCGCTCACACCGTGGACAGCGCTGACGGTCAGTGCCCGACGTTGGGCATCGAAACGGAAAAACAGGGCGTGATGAATATCGAACAGAATGTGCATGCCCAGGAGAAAGATACGGCGGCCGGCCTCCTGATCGTGGGCCTTTAGCAGGCGGTTCATGAAGCCGGGCACCATGGACATCTCCTCGACTTCGCTGAGCATGGTCCGTACAGGGTAGAATTTTTCAAGCCGGTTGAACACATGATGGTGGGTGAAGTCAGTTGGCGTCAGCCCAAGAAACTGACGGGTGGCGTGAAGCTCTATCTCCACCCGGGGGCGCATGGCCGCAAGTTTCGACGCATTCAGACGGGGCGAAAGGAGGGTCGCCAGGCCTTCCAAAGCCCGGGGAGCGAGGTCATGGTGGGCCATTATGTTGGCCGCATAGACGATTCGGACCAAAGGCAGGCCGTTGATGATCTCCTTCGGGCGGCGATGGTGAAAGCGGATGGCATCCGTGAAAACCGAAGGTAGATTCAATTCGTCCAGGAAAAGGGCGCCGATTTCACAGTGGGTGGCCCCCATCCGTCGCCGCTCCTGATCTTGAATTGGGAGGGCCTTCGTAACGCGGTCGAAATAGAATCTGAAGGTTCGCGGGAAGTTGCTCCACATCAACAGTTTGCCGATATCATGCAGCAGACCCGCCAAAAAGGCTTCGTCCGGATGCGCATAGTCCATACCCATTGCAATTTCACGGGCGAGAGCGGCGCAGTGATGCGCATGTTGCCAGAACCGGTTAAACCATAGGTGATGTCGGCCCTCATAGGGATGGCTTGCCTGCAGCATGGCCGCACACAGGGCCATGTGGCGAATCGTATCCGAATCGATGCCGGCCAGGATGGATTCCATATTTTTAGGGTCGACCGGGGTGCAGCTTTCAGCGGATTTAAGCCTGAAGAGGCGGATGCAGAAGGCCGGATCCATCTGGACAGCGCGGTTCAATATCCGCGGTGATGGCGTTGTTTGTTTTGTTATTTCAATTATTTTTAAAAGATGGTGAGGCAGGCTGGGGAGAAAGATAGAGGTATTGATGTGACTGAATATGGCAGGCTGATTCGTCAATTTAAATCGCTACCCGTCGAGGCTTGCAGGAAGAACAGCGCCGGCCAACTGGCTGCCAGCAAGGATTTGGCATCCATTGGACCCTTTCCCGATTTTTACCCCCACGGTCGCCTCCTTTTCTATCATCATCGGTCGCGGAACAGGAATATAGTAAGCACCAGCAGTCGCAGAACAGGCATCAGGCTATCGCTCATGGTCGAAAAGGATCGATTCTGTATGATGCAATAGTCATGCACAGGATTGATATCGATCCAAATTGTTAATAATTATAAATTGTTAAAGACCTTTTTGTATTGCCTGGACAGCATGAGTATGAAAAAGATTACCCTGCTGTTTTTTTGGTTCGCGGCCCGAAGGGAAAAATATTTCTCAGTTTTGGGCGCCAGTTTCTCCGCCGTATCGGGGGGCTTTCAGGTTCAAGTGTTACGCGTTGCGCAACGGTCAAGCGGTTGCCGGGGCAAGTCTTGGCTTGTAAACGTCGGATGCTCTATTCCGGACGCATCTGCAAAGCGGATACGAACCGGTATCCACGGCTGATGCTATCATCCCAGGTGCCTGAGGGTTCAAGACCTGGCGGACTTGGCATTCA
This sequence comes from Desulfobacterales bacterium, assembly GCA_030066135.1. Lineage (GTDB taxonomy): Bacteria > Desulfobacterota > Desulfobacteria > Desulfobacterales > UBA5852 > JABZFP01. The sequence goes on from JASJCD010000256.1 coordinate 3,255, forward strand.
GCCCGGACATTTCACGCGTTCGAGATGTTCATTGGCAAGGCATCATGGGCACCGCTGTACGCCTGCTACCGCAAGACCCTGATAACGTCGGATGGACATCTCGGACGCGCCCGCAGGGTGAATTTTTTCTGCGTGCCCGGAAATCGGCGCAGGTTACAAACGGTCACCAAAAGATCACACCGCCAATAGCGCTGATATCATCCATATATTTTCATAAAATTTAATGTGTAGAAAATTTTCATGAAATATTCGGGCTAGCGCAACAGACGTCCGGCCACGATCTCTACCGGGTGGCGGATGGGCAGTTGGCTGAAGTGCTCCATCTGCAAGCGACAGGTGGGGCAGTCGGTGACGCCGTAGTCGGCCCCCGATGTCTCCAGTTGGTGAATCAGGCTGCCGCCGATGGCGCGGCTCAGGTCGTAGTTGGCGGCTTTGAGGCCCCAGCTGCCGGCCATGCCGCAGCAGTGGGTTTGCAAAGGGTGGACGTCAACGCCCGGCAGGGCTTCAAGCATATCCACCGAGCAGTTCGATTCCGCTTGCAGTTTGAGGTGGCAGGGGTAGTGGTAGGCCAGGCGCAGCGGCTTTGCGCGCATGCGAAGATCTACTTCCGAGGCCATGACCAGCTGGCTGATGTGGACGGTTTTACAGCTCACAGCTTCAATCTGTGGGTCCGGCAACAGATAACCCCATTCCTCCTGGAGTGAGTACCCGCAGGAGGAGCAGGTCACCACGATGGCCTCGGCACCGTCAATCAGTCGTTGCCAGCGTTTGCGGTTGGCCCGGATCTTCTCCCGGGCCGCGTCGGCCATCCCCTTGGACAACAGCGGCAGGCCGCAGCAGTGCTGTTCCGGCAGAAGCACTTCAAATCCCAGACGGGTGAGCAGCTTTACGGCGGCCTCCCCAATTTCAGGCCGGATATAGCCGGCGTAGCAGCCGGCAAAGTAGAGCACCCGGCGAGTACTGCGGCCGGAGACGGCCGGCAGGCGGTCGAAAAGCGAGCGGGCGGCAAAGGCGGGCGGCGGCCTGCGAGCGTCGACCCCCAGGGCTTTCTCCATCCCCTGGCGGGCCAGCGGCAGGCCCTGCAGCCGCGTCAGGACCGGGGCCAATCGGTGGCTCGCGCGGGCGATGCCTTCGATGTGGCCGGCGGCCCTATCGCCCAGCGAAACGCCGAAGCGGCGGGCATAGCGTGCCCGGGCCTCCAGGGCCATCTTGGGGATGTTGACGTTGGAGGGGCATTCCCGGTGGCAGCTGCCGCAGTTGACGCAGTGGTCCATCACCGCCTGGAAAGCGCGGGCGTAGAGCGACTTCGCATCGATCCTGCCGCTGATCAGAGCGCGCAGAACGTTGGCCTTGGCCTTGGGCGCGGCCGCCTCGCGGCGTGTGAACTTGAAGACCGGGCACATGCGGGTGGCCGTGGTGATGGTCGTGCACTTGCTGCAGCCGTGGCATTTTTCGATTTCACCCTGGAAGCGCTCGGGCCACGCCAGCAGCGGTGCTTCCTGTTCGCGCGATTGATATCCGGCCCCGTAGCGCAGGGACTTCATCATTTGATCCGGGTCGTGGCGGGTGATGATCTCCGGGTTGAGCAGATCCAGGGGATCCAGCAGCTTTTTGGTCTCCTGGAAGAGGGGGTAGATCTCCGGGTAGCGGCGTTTGATATAGGCGCTGCGCAGCCGTCCGTCGCCGTGCTCCCCGGAAACCGTGCCGCCTAGCGCCTGCACCATTTCGTAGTAGTCGTCCGCGATGCGTTTCAGCAGCCGGACGTCTTTTTCATCCTTCAAATCCAGCAGGGGGCGCGTGTGCAAAAGCCCCTTGGCGATATGGCCCACGATGACGAAATCAACGCCGTGGGCCCCCAGCACGCGGTAGATCCCCTGGTAGAATTCGACCAGGTTGGCAATCGGAACAGCGGCATCCTCCACCAGGGCCAGGATTTTCTTGCGGCCCCGCAGCTTGTGGAGAATGGGCACGGCCGCCTTGCGCACCGTCCAGAAACGCTCTTTTTCTTCCGCCGACACGGCTTTGTAGGCCCTGTCCGTATAGCCGCCCTTTTTAAGCAGATCCCGAACCTGTCCAGCCTTGTCGGCGCAGGCCGCATGGTCAGAACCGTCAAACTCGATCAGCAGGACATGGTCGAGATCTTCCGGCAGGGCCGCCGCCAGGGCGGGATCGTTGGCCCGGGCTACGTTGAGCAGCGACTTGTCCATCACTTCGATGCCCGAGGGCCCCATGGGCAGAATTTTGAGCACCGCTTCGGCCGAGGCCACCACGTCGTCCATATAGGCCACCACCAGGCTGGCGTGGGGCGGGCGATCCAGCAGGCGAAAACGCAGGCGGGTGGTAACGGCCAGCGTACCCTCGGAGCCGGCCAGCAGACGCCGCAGATCAAGACGCCCGTCCCGCACAAGGCCCCGGAGATTGTAGCCCGCCGAGTTGTAGGGCGTGTCCGGATAGGCGCCATCGATGCGGGAAGCATTTTCTTCGTACAGGGCGGCCAGTTTTTGCAAGGCTTCGGGCAGGGCTTCGCGGGGTGTCGCGCGGATCGATGACAGCCGCCATTTCTCGCCGCTGCTCAGGACGATTTCCGCGTCTTCGAGGTAGTCGGCCACATTGCCGTATTTGACGGAGTGCGACCCGCTGGCATTCGTGGCGGTCATCCCGCCGAAAGTGGCATATTCGCCGCTGGAGGGGTCCGGCGGGAAGAACAGCCCCTCGTCCGCCAGTCGTGCCTGGAGTTCACCGAAGCGATAGCCAGGCTCGCACTCGAAGGTGCGGGCCTTGAGATCGAGCCGGAGCAGGCGGTTCATGTGCCGGGTGAAGTCGATGACGATGCCGCGCCCCAGCGCACCGCCGCAAAGGCCGCTGCCGGCGCCCCGGGCGTGCACCGATAAGCCGTGGGCGGCGGCGAAGCGTACGGTCTGCTGGACATCCGCGGCCGTGCGCGGGTAGACTACGGCGGCCGGCGTTACCGCAAAGATGCTGCCGTCGGTGGCCAGCATGGCCCGGTGCAGGGGATCGTCGCGGATATCACCGGACAGTGACGCCTTCAGGGGGGCGAAATCGATGGCGGTACCGGATTCAATCTTCATGGTGTCTGGGAAGCATATGCATGCAGCGATTGTTCATCATCTTGGTGCCGGCATCATACCGCTAATGGGTCTCGCCTTCGACGGCCGGCCGGGCCATCATTTTCTGTGCGACCGTGAGGCCCACGAAGATCACGGCGCCGGCGGCATGCAGCCAGGGCAGGGGCCACAGCATGAGTCCGGCCACGGCCAGATACGCCAGCCGCAAACCCCAGTTCAGGGCCATCAGATGATACCCCTCGAACATGACGGCGGCGCAGAAAAGCCCCAGCATGGCGGCGGCCGCGGTTTCCAGCACCTGCCAGAGCGGCCCCTCGAAGAGGATCGGCGTGTACACGAAAAGCAGGGGAATGATGTAGATGCCCTTGGCCAGCTTCCAGGATTCGAACCCGGTTTCCAGCGGACGGCTGCCCGAGATGCCGGCCGCGGAGTAGGCGGCCAGGCAGACCGGCGGGGTCACGTTGGCGTCCTGGGAATACCAGAAGATGAGCATATGAGAAGCGATCAGCGAGGCGCCCAGTATCTCCATGGACGGCGCCGCCAGCACGGCCAGCACGATGTAGGAGGCCGTCACCGGAAGCCCCATGCCCAGCACCAGCGAGG
>JASJCD010000257.1 GCA_030066135.1 Desulfobacterales bacterium
TCTTCAGGCGGTCGCCATCCCTGCAGCCCGTGGGGCATCCCGAGCAAGGGGTATAAAACCCGCACGAACAAACGTACCGATCGCTATATCGTCAAGCATCGGACCAAGAAGTAGCAGAACTCAAAGAACCCCCGGAGCGTTTGGTCCCAGGGGATCGCAGGAAATATATCAGGAGGCAGCATGCCACGTTCGTTAAAAAAAGGTCCGTTCATCGATGACAAACTCATGATCAAGGTGGGGCTCGCGCAGGAGTCGCGCAGCAATCGCGTGATCAAGACCTGGTCGCGGCGCTCGACGATTATACCCGAGATGGTGGGCCTCACACTGGCGGTGCACAACGGAAAAAAGTTCATCCCGGTATTCGTGACGGAGAACATGGTGGGCCATAAGCTGGGCGAATTTTCGCCGACCCGCACGTTTTACGGGCACGCTGGCGATAAGAAATCCAAACTTAAGAAGTAATCATAATAAAAAGGGATGGCGGCGATGGAGGTCAAAGCGGTAGCTAAATACATGCGAATTTCTCCGACCAAGGTGCGCAAGCTTTCCGGTGCGGTCAAAGGGAAGCCGGTCGAGCAGGGAATTGAAACGCTTAAATATATGCCGCAGAAAGCGGCCGGGATGCTTGAAAAACTCGTCCGCTCGGCCGTGGCCAACGCGGATCAGTACGACGAAATCGATATCGACGATCTGGTTATCCAGAACGTGATCGTCGACGCAGGGCCGACCCTGAAGCGTTTTCGGGCCCGCGCGCGCGGTCGGGGCACGCGCATTCTCAAGCGCACGAGCCATATTACGGTGATCTTGGCCGAGCAATCGGCTTAACGAAGGAGGTACGATCTTGGGTCAGAAAGTCAACCCCATCGGATTGCGATTGGGTATCGTCAAAACCTGGGAGTCTCGCTGGTACGCCGACAAACAGTATGCCGATTATATCTTTGAGGATCACAAAATTCGGCGTTTTGTTAAAAAGAAGCTTTACCATGCCGGTGTATCCCGAATCGAAATCGAGCGTTCCTCCAGGCGGGTCCGCCTGCGCATTTACACCTCACGACCGGGTATCGTCATCGGCAAAAAAGGGGCGGAGATATCCCAGCTCAAGAATGCGATCGAGAAACTGACCGCCCACGAAGTGATGATCGACATCCAGGAAGTGCGCAAACCGGAAATCGATGCCCAACTCGTGGCTGAAAACGTGGCCCTGCAACTTGAACGGCGTGTGGCTTTCAGGCGCGCCATGAAGCGGGCCGTTACCTCGGCCATGCGCTTCGGTGCGCAAGGCATCAAGATAGCGGCCGCCGGTCGTCTCGGCGGTGCTGAAATGGCCCGGGCCGAATGGTACCGCGAAGGCCGGGTGCCCCTGCACACCCTGCGGGCGGATATAGACTATGGTTTTGCCGAAGCCAAAACGACATACGGCATTATCGGTATCAAAGTCTTCCTATTCAAAGGCGAGATTCTGAAAAAAGACGCCATTGCCGCCGGTGGCAATTAATCCATAGGAGAGTGCGGACATGTTGAGTCCCAAAAAGGTAAAATTTCGAAAACAGCAGAAAGGCCGGATGCGGGGGGTCGCCCGCCGCGGGGGTACCCTGGCTTTTGGCGAGTACGGGCTGCAGGCCGTGGAATGCGGAAAAGTCAGTTCCAAACAGATCGAAGCCGCACGTATCGCCATGACCCGACATGTAAAACGCGGAGGCAAGATGTGGATTCGCATTTTTCCCGACAAACCCTTTACGAAAAAACCGGCTGAAGTTCGCATGGGTAAGGGCAAAGGCTCGCCTGAGGGCTGGGTCGCCGTTATCAAACCCGGTCGGATTCTCTATGAAATGGAAGGCGTTTCGCGCGAGATGGCCAAAGAGGCCCTGCGGCTCGCGTCTCACAAACTGGCGGTCAAGACCCGGTTTGTGGAGAGGAGTGAAGGAGCATGAAGGTGAACGAAATCCGCGATATGGATCCTCAGCAACGCAGTCAGAAGCTGAGCGAGCTCCAGGAGACGCTGTTCAACCTGCGTTTCCAGCATGAATCCGGACAGCTGGAGAACCCGCGTAGAATCGAGGCTACCAAGCGTGATATCGCCCGCGTCAAAACCGTTATCCGCGAAGCGACATTAAACCCTAACCCGACGAGTGAAGCTTAATGGCCATGAAAGACAGAGGCATGAAAAGACAAGTGGTGGGGACGGTCATCAGTAATAAAATGAACAAGACCGTCGTGGTCAAGGTGGAGCGGTTGGTCAAACATCCCATGTACCATAAGTATATCCGCCGTCGAACCCAGTTTGCCGCGCACGATGAAGAAAACAGCTGCAAGATCGGCGACAAGGTTCTGATTACTGAATCGCGACCCCTCAGCAAAATGAAGAAATGGCGGGTCAGCAAAGTTATCGTGAAAGCGGTATAAGCGACATAAGGATTACGGACAATGATTCAGGCAGAAACAAGACTTACGGTGGCCGATAACTCGGGAGCCAAGCAACTCTACTGCATCAAGGTTCTTGGAGGGTCGCGCAGACGCTACGCCAGTGTCGGTGATATCGTCGTTGTGTCCGTCAAAGAAGCCATTCCCAATGCGAAGGTTAAAAAAGGGGATGTGATGAAAGCCGTCGTCGTACGGACCAAAAAAGAGATTCGCCGCACGGACGGCTCCTACATCCGGTTTGACGACAACTCGGCCGTGCTGGTGAATACCAGCCGCGAGCCCATCGGGACGCGTATCTTCGGGCCCGTGGCACGCGAACTTCGCTCCAGGGGTTTCATGAAGATCGTTTCGCTGGCCCCCGAAGTACTGTAATCGATTTTACGCCTGAGGAGAGCGACACTCATGGTTAAGAATACATCGCATATAAAAAAGGATGACAAGGTCAAGGTCATTGCCGGTAAAGACAAAGGTAAAATCGGCAAGGTCCTGCGTGTGCTTCCCAAGAAGGAGCGCGTCCTGATCGAGAATATCAACATCGTTAAACGGCACCAGCGGCCGAGTGCCCAGAACCGCCAGGGGGGGATTGTTGAAAACGAATCTCCGATTCATTGGGCCAATGTGATGCTGATGTGCAACAAATGCATGAAACCGGTGCGCATTGCCATGAAACGCCTTGACGATGGTAAAAAAGTACGCTTCTGCAATAAGTGTGAGGAACTCATCGACAGCTAACGGGGTTCCCGGAGGGATATGATGTCTGAGCTGAAACAATTCTATGAAACGGAAGTTGCCCCCAAACTGATGGAGACCTTCGGATTCAAGAATCCGATGCAGGTGCCGCGGCTGGACAAAATCGTCCTGAACATGGGGCTGGGTGAAGCGATCCAGAATATCAAGATCTTGGACTCGGCCGCCGAGGAGTTGAAAGTGATTTCGGGGCAGAAGCCGGTGATTACCCGCGCCAAGCGCTCGATTGCCGCTTTCAAGCTGCGGGAAGGCATGCCTATTGGCTGCATGGTGACCCTGCGACGGGCCAAGATGTACGACTTCTACACCAAGCTGGTCAACATCGCTTTGCCGCGTGTGCGCGACTTTCGTGGGATCTCAGGCAAGGCTTTTGACGGACGCGGCAACTATTCGCTGGGAATCAAGGAACAGCTCATTTTCCCGGAGATCGATTACGACAAGATCGACAAAATTAAGGGGTTGAACGTTACCATCGTAACGACGGCCACCAATGATGCCGAGGGCAAAGAACTCCTGAAATTGATGGGAATGCCTTTTCGCAATTAAGGGCCGGTTGAGCCGCTGGCTCGCAAGTTCCCCACACGGCCTCACAAGGAGGAAACGTTGGCTAAAACAGCGCTTAGAAACAAGGCACAGAGAAAACCCAAGTTCAAGGTGCGCGCCTACAATCGCTGCCCCATCTGTGGTCGGCCGAGAGCCTATATGCGCAAATTCGGCATCTGCCGAATCTGCTTTCGCACCATGGCTTCTCAGGGCAAACTTCCGGGGGTCACCAAATCCAGTTGGTGACCAGAGGCCGGATCAAAATGACGAGCTGACCCATTCGACTTAAGGTAGAGATTAAACGGAGATAAAAATGGCGATAAGCGATCCCATTGCGGATATGTTAACCCGAATCAGAAATGCCGTGAAGGCGAAGATGAACAGTGTCGATGTTCCTGCTTCCAAGCTCAAAACCGAGCTTGCGCGCGTCATGAAAGATGAAGGTTACATCAAGAACTACAAGTTTATTCAGGATGGCAAGCAGGGTGTTCTGCGCGTCTATCTGAAGTATGGCCCGGGGCAGAAAGCGACCATCTATGGCCTGGAGCGCGTGAGCAAACCCAGCCGTCGGATTTACGTCAAGAGCCGTGAAATCAAACCGGTTTTTAATGGCATGGGGGTCTCGATTCTGTCTACGTCCAAGGGCATCATGACGGACAGGCGCGCCCGGCAGGAAAACGTCGGGGGCGAAATCCTCTGCAACATCTGGTAATAAAGGGAGTTACGATGTCTCGCGTTGGTAAAAAACCCATTTCGATTCCCGAGAAGGTCAATGTGTCCCTGAAAGATCGTCTGATTACGGTCAAAGGCAGCAAAGGGACCCTTTCCCGGACGATTCATGATGATGTGGATCTGGAGGTCGAGGGCAATGTCATCCAGGTCGTTATCCAGAATGAAGATCGTAAAAGCCGTGCCCTGCAGGGGCTGACGCGCAGTCTGGTCAACAATATGGTTACCGGTGTGTCCAGCGGGTTCGAGCGCGTGCTGGAGATCAATGGCATCGGTTACCGTGCCGAGGTCAAGGGCAAGGCGCTGATCCTGAATCTGGGCTATTCCAATCCGGTCAACTTCGAACTGCCGGATGGTGTTTCGGCCTCGGTTGACCGTAATACGGTCATCAAACTGAGCGCGATCGACAAGGAGAAACTCGGCCAGACGGCGGCTTCCATCCGCAAGCTGCGGCCGCCGGAGCCCTACAAAGGCAAGGGCATCAAATACGCCGAAGAGCGCATTATCCGCAAAGCTGGCAAGACCGGCACCAAATAGCCGGCCGGCGAAAGGGGGCGGTCAATCCCGTGAGCCGCCCTTTCGAGGCCGAACACCCCCTGCTTGCAGGGATTGAGGAATTTACAGATGAGTACGACCAATCCGAAACAGGTGGCGCGTTTGAAACGCCAGAGACGTATCCGCAAGACAACCAAGGGAACGACCCAGCGGCCGCGGCTGTGCGTCTTCCGCAGTGCCAAGCATATATATGCTCAGGTCATCGATGACACCCTTGGCAAGACGTTGGTGTCCGCATCCAGCATGGAGACGGACGTTCGCCAACGTGACGATTTCGAAAACAAGGTCGCCCAGGCAACCCACATCGGCCAGTTGATCGGGGAGCGGGCCCAGGAAAAAGGCGTCAAACAGGTCGTTTTCGACCGCAATGGGTTTTTGTACCATGGACGCATCAAGGCCGTTTCGGAAGGTGCCCGCAAATCCGGGCTTGATTTCTAGCCCCATCCAACCGTTGTTAAGGAGGCAGTCCTTTGTTCAAGCAAGATAATGACGAGAATCAATTAATTGACAAGGTTGTCCACATCAACCGCGTGGCCAAGGTGGTCAAGGGCGGACGTCGGTTCAGCTTCAGTGCCATCGTGGTGGTTGGCGACGGCGAAGGATCGGTTGGTTTCGGCCTGGGTAAAGCCGGTGAAGTGCCGGAGGCCATTCGCAAAGGGGTCGAAAAAGCCAAAAAGAGTATGATTCAGGTTCCATTGGTCGAGGGTACCATTCCATATGAAGTCATTGGACGCTTCGGTGCCGGCCGGGTGCTGCTCAAACCGGCATCCCAGGGTACCGGCGTGATTGCCGGCGGTGCCGTGCGCGCCGTGCTGGAAGCCGTAGGGGTTCAAAACATTCTGACCAAGTGCCTGGGCTCCCACAACCCGCACAATGTGGTCAAGGCTACTCTGGCAGGCCTGGGAATGCTCGAAAGCAAGCAGCAGATCGCCGCCCGCCGGGGCATAAGCGTCGAAGAACTGTCGTAAGGGAATTGATTCATGGCATCCAAACTGAAGATAACGCTCGTCAAAAGTATGATCGGCCGGCCGGAAAAACATCGCAAAGTATTGCGCGGCATGGGGCTTACGAAAATGCATAAAACGGTTGAACTGGAGGATACGGACGCCATTCGTGGAATGGTGCACAAGGTATCGCATCTGGTCACCGCTGAGGAGATCAATTCATGAAGCTGCACGAACTCTCACCGGCGAAAGGTTCCAAACGTGCCCGTAAACGGCTGGGGCGCGGCGTTGCCACCGGGCAGGGTAAAACCGCCGGACGCGGGACCAAGGGCCAGGGCAGCCGTTCGGGTGGCGGTGTGCGGCCCGGTTATGAAGGCGGTCAGATGCCGATCCATCGGCGCCTGCCCAAGCGGGGCTTCACCAACATATTCAAAAAGCAGGTCGCCATCGTGAACGTCAAGGACCTTAATCGATTCGAAAGCGGCAGCCAGATCGATGATGTCGCCCTGATCAAGGAAGGGCTCGTCAAAGGCCGCTACGATGCCATCAAGCTGCTGGGCAACGGCGAGATTGATCGCCCGGTGCAGATCAAAGTCAACGCCGCCAGCAAGAGCGCCCAGGAAAAAATCACGGCCGCCGGCGGAACAGTCGAGGTTATCTAAATGGTAGGCAGCGGCTTCCAGAATATATTCAAAATTCCCGAGCTCAAAAAGCGGATCTTCTTCACGTTGGCCCTCCTGATCGTCTACCGCATCGGGGTCAACGTGCCCGTGCCGGGAATCGACAGCAGCGCTTTGGCGGAGATCTTCAACCGCTTCAAAGGCGTGCTGGGCATCGTCGATCTGTTCTCCGGCGGTGCGCTGGAGCGCTTCTCGATTTTTGCACTGGGGATCATGCCCTACATCAGTGCGTCCATTATCCTGCAATTGCTGACCGTGGTCGTTCCGCATCTGGAACGCCTATCCAAGGAAGGTGAACAGGGCCGCAAGAAAATCACCCAGTACACCCGCTACGGGACGGTTGTGCTGAGTATCATTCAGGGTTTCGGTATCAGCTATGGTCTGGTGCAGGGCAATGCCAATGCGATTCCGGC
>JASJCD010000258.1 GCA_030066135.1 Desulfobacterales bacterium
GTGGCGATCAAGGAGACCGGCACGGTAACCGAGGGTACGATGGTCGCCCTTACGCTTCCCAGGAACAGGTAAATCACCAGCGTCACCAGCCCGATGGCGATGAACAGCGTCTGATAGACTTCTTTGATGGCACTCTGGATGAAAACCGAGGTGTCGTAGCTTTGGATCAAGCGCATGCCTTGCGGCAGGCTGGCGTTGATGATGCGGGCCTGTGCCTTGGCGCGCTGGGCGACGGCCAGGGTATTGGCTTTGGACTGTTTGATGATGCCGATGCCCACCATGGCTTTGCCGTTGCCGCGAAACAGATTGCGGCTTTCCACCGGCCCGATCTGCACCCGCCCGACGTCTTTGAGCCGCACCAGGTAACCGTCATCTCCGCGGCGCAGCACCAATTGTTCGAAGTCCTGAACGGTCCGGTAACCGCGCAAGACGCGCACCGTGAAATCGCGGGCGGCGGATTCAACATTGCCGGCCGGCAGCTCGACATTCTCGCCTCGCAGGGTGTCTTCGACTTCGGTGATCGTCAGATCGCGGGCCGCCAGTCTGTCCGGGTCTAGCCAGATCCGCATGGCGGTGTCCAGACCGCCGCCGATGCGCACGCGCGCAACGCCCTCCAGGGTGGAGAAGCGATCCTCGATGTAGCGCCGGGCATAATCGGTCAGTTCCATGACGCTCATCTGGTCGCTGACCAGGTTGAGCCACATGATGACGTCGGCATCGGCATCCACTTTCTGTATCTCGGGCGGATCCGCCTCGTCGGGCAGATCGTCGCTTATGGCGGAAATGCGATCGCGGATATCGTTGGCCGCACCGTCCACATCCCGATTGATGTTGAATTCGACCGTAATCCGCGAGCGCCCGTCCACACTGGACGATCCTATGGTTTCAATCCCCTCGACCCCGGCAATGCTGTCTTCGATCAACTCGGTGATGCGCGTTTCCACGACATTGGCGGCCGCGCCGGTATAGTTGGTTTCAATGGAGACGATGGGCGGATCGATGTTGGGATATTCACGCAGGGGCAGGCGGGTAAAGGCCACCAATCCAAACACGACCAGCAGAAGGCTGATCACGGTGGCGAATACGGGTCTTTTAACGGAAAGGTCGGATAAAAGCATGGCGTGTCAATTTTAGCCTCGGCCTGGCTGCGCGCTTGTCGCCTTCATAATGGTCAGCCCTTGGCCGGAAGCGGTTCGCTGCCTCCCTTGATGGACACTTTTTGACCCGGCTGCACGCGTGTGGTGCCGCGGACAATGACGCGCTCCCCGGGTGACAGGCCCTGGGTGACTTCCACCATGCCCGGCTGCCGCTGGCCGATGATGACCGGCTTGCGCTCAACCGTAAGATCCGCGCCCACGGTCAGCACGTAATGGCGGCGTTGAACCGGAACAAGGGCCTCCTCGGGAATCATGAGGGCCTCACGTTGCCGATTGAGCAACTGGACCGTCATCAGCAGGCCCGGTCGAAGGCGCATTTCGCGGTTGGGAATGATGGCCCGTATCAATACGGATCGGGTTTCCGGATCGATGCGCGTGCCAATGGTGGCGACCGTGCCTTCAAAACGCTCATCGCCCCAGCCGGCGCTGTAGGCATGAATACTTGAACCCGGTTGCAGAACGCTCAGGTAGGTTGCCGGGACGTTGAAGTCCAGTTTGATGCGGGAGAGGTCATCGATGGTCGTGATCAGATCGCCGGGCTCCACCAGGGCGCCAACACTGACCTGACGCAACCCCAGAAAACCATCAAACGGTGCGCGGATGGTACGGTCGCTGATCCGGGCTTCGATTTCGCGGATTCGTTGGCGGGTAACATTCAGCAACGTCAGCCGCTCGTCGTAATCGCGTTGGGGGACCACATCTTCTTTGAGCAGGGTCTCCAGACGTTTGAGCTCACGTTGGTTTTCGGCCAGCTGCTCCAGCGCGGCAGCGCGTTGGGCCCGCTCTTCGTTTTGCTGAAGGGTGATTAGCAGCTCGCCGGCTTGCACCCGTTGGCCGTCCTCAAAATGAACCGCGACGACCTTTTCCGTAACGGCAGCCGTGACCTGGGCGGATTCGTTGGCCAACGTGGTGCCCAGGGCCTCGATCCGATCGAAAACAGCCTGGGGCTGCACCTCGAACACGGTCACGGGCGTGGCCGGGGGGGGCTTTGAACCCGCCGGCATGGTTGCCGAATTAAGGTGCGAACGCAGCAGCAATCCGCCCGGCAGCAAAACAGCTAATAGTAGGAGTATTAAGAAGGTATTTTTCTTCATGGTGTACCCATGAGCCATACGCTATGCCGTTCAGGGGTAAAATGGCAGTATTACTAATATAGAAAGTAGTAAGAGTAATAAGGGCTATTTTTCTTTAGGCAAGGCGTTGGACATGGTCAAGGCCGCATAGACACGCTTTATGCAAGCCGAATCAAAGCGGGGCCGAGGTGCTGGTCAGGCGCTCGACATCCACGGCCACGGAGAGCTCGTGCTGGCCCGCGCCGAAGATGACGCCCTTTATCGGGGTGACGTCGGAGAAGTCGCGGCCGTAGGCCACGATGACATGCTGGTCAGAGGGGATCTGGTTGTTGGTGGGATCGAAATCGATCCAGCCGAACCCGGGGAGGAACGCCGAAAACCAGGCGTGCGAGGCGTCGGCACCTTTGAGTTTCTCTTTGCCCGGCGGCGGCAGGGTCTCGATGTAACCGCTGACGTAGCGGGCCGGCAGCCCCTGGCTGCGCAGGCACCCGATGCCCAGCTGGGCGAAGTCCTGGCACACCCCCCGGCGATGGGCGAGAACCTCCGACAACGGGGTGGCCGTGTCGGTGGTGCCCGGTTCAAACTTGAAGTCCCGGTGGATGCGTGCCATCAGGTCGAGGACCGCTTCCATCATGGGACGCCCGGGGGCAAACGACGGGCGGGCGTAGGCTTTCAGCTCGTCAGCCGCTTCGATCAGGGGGGAGTCCAACAGGAACTCCAGGGCGGCGGTCGCCTCCGGATCGCCGAGCGTGCGCAGTTGGTCGCGGGCGTCTTGCCAGGGGAGCGAAGGATAGATGGCCATGACGTCGCGCGTGCGGTCGATGCGCACATGGCTTTCCGCCCGAACGGTCATGCTGTTGTGGGGCTGGTCGATGGCCACGAACCAGGTGGGATTGCCGAAATAGTCGATCCGTTCGGTAACCTCGGCCGGTCGGGGGGTAACGATCAGCTGCTTGTTGATCAGGGTTTGGGACGGCAGATTAAGGGGGCTCAGGCGGACCTCGTTATAACTTACAGCCGTGGGCTCGGCATAGACGTAGCGCGTTTCATGGCGGATACGATAGTTCATACGCCCGGCTCCGGTTTGCGGCTCGTGAGCTGGTGCAGCTTGGGTGTGTGGACAAAATAGGTGTGGGAGATGGTTTCGGAGACCTGCTCCATCAGGCCCCGGATGCCGTCGAGCAGGGCGGTTAAGTGCGGGTAGCGGTCGCTGGCCGTATCGCGCTGGCACAGGTGGGCCGTGTCGCTGAGACGCAGGCGTGTCGAGGCCTCCAATGCCAGGCGTTCTTCCGGTCGGACCCTGTAGCCCTTGCGTTCTTTGGGCAGATCGGCAATGTGGGCCTGAATGCGGTCCAACTGGAAGATCAGGGCACGCGGGTTGCGCTCGTCCAGCAGCAGCAGGTCGATCACCGTGTCGCGGGCGATGTAGGAGCGGTAGCGGCGGCGGTAGGTGATGATATTCTCGGTGGTGAGCAGGACCGATTCCATCATCATGCTCTCCACTACAGGCTCCTGATGTTTCTCCAGGCTGCGCCGGATGAAATCGCTGAGAATCAGGGCCCGTTCGATGCGACGACCGATATCCAGAAAAGTCCAGCCCAGTTCCCGGGACATGCTTTCCTGGCACAATCCAGCAAAGGCCTGCAGCGAGGTCACCAGTCGATCCAGGGCCGGTTGCATCGTCCGCAGCGCCGGGGACATGCGCTGCATGTTCAGGCGGTGCATCTCGAGATCGTTGACGATGCGCCATGAATCGGATGACCAGCGTTCACGAACCGCCTGGGCCGCGCTGAACATGAAGTCGAGGCTGGCGGCCAGGCTGCCTGCATTGCCGTCGTCCGTAATGGTCTCGAAGATGGTTTTTTGCAGATCGTCGAAACTGATCGGCGAGGGTGCCGCTTCGAGGGCCGCCGGCAGGGAAGCCATTTTGCAGACGATGGCCACCAGGGTGACACTGGATTCGAGATCGCCTTCATCTTCTGTGCGCTCGCTGTCCTCTACCTGCCGCAATGCGGTGCGCAGGGTGCGGGCCAGCATTTCCGCGCGTTCGGCATAGCGGCCGACCCAGAACAGGTTCTCGGCGGTGCGACTGGGCAGGACCGCCTGGCGCTGCAGGATGCGGCCTTGCGATTCGGACTGCAGCCACAGGCTGGTGTGTTTCTGGGGCTGAGAGGCCACCACCCAGATGTCCTTCAGAATGCCGCCGGTCCGGTTGACCACCCAGTGGGTGTCCGGGTTGCCGCCGCTGCGGGCGATGCCGCCGGGCATCAGCGTGTATTCTCCCGAGGCCTGGGCCAGCGCAAACAGGCGCGCCAGGGTGGGTCGGGGCTGGAAGGTGTTATCCACCAGGGCCGGGGCCGTGGCCAGCGTCTGCGGGGTCTGCCCCACGTAGCAATGCGGACAGGCCGCGATGCGCCCACGCCATTCCCGGCGTTCGTCTTTAGTAAGCCGGGAGCCGATGACGCCCTTTTCACCGGCAAGCTTCGAAATTGGTTTGATGATCAGGTTCTGCAGGTTTTCGAGAACATAGCGTCGGTCCCCCTCGCGGCCGCACCACCAGGTGGGCACCGAAGGGATAAGCAGCTCCTGGTTGATAAAATAGCGTGCCACCGCCGGCAGAAACGCCATCAGGCCCGGGTTTTCCAGGACCCCCGTTCCCAGCGGATTGGCGACGGTCACCTGGTTGCGGCGGGCCGCTTCCAGGAGGCCGGCCAGGCCGTTGGGGCCCGTGGGGTCGAGTTCCAGGGGGTCGCAACCGCGATCGTCGGTCATCCGCAGGATCACGTCCACCGCCTCGAGCCCGTAAAGGGTTTTGAGCCACACCCGACCGTCGCGCATGGTCAGATCGTCGCCCTGGACCACCGGATAGTTCAGATAGGCGCCCAGGTAGCTCTGTTCGAAATAGGCGGGATGCTGGCGGTCCGCAGCATAAAGAATGATACGGGGCTGCTCGCGGGTGCGGGGGGCGTAACTGCGTAATTCGTCGCGCAGGAGGCGGAAGAAGGCCGATAGCCGCTGAATTTTGCAGGTGCGGAAGAAATCGGGCATGACCTTGGCCAGGGCCGTACGGTTTTCCAGGGTATGCCCCATGCCGAAAGGGCCCTGGGTGCGGTCGGCCAGCACCATATAGCTGCCGTCGCCGGTGCGGCCCAGGTCGGCCGAATAAAACAGCAGCTGATTGGCGGTCGGCAGGCGGAGGTCGTGGCAGGGGCGCAGGAAACCCGGATGGCCGTATATCAGTTCGGCCGGCAGGACACCGTCCGTGATCAGACGCCGGGGGCCGTATAGATCCTTTAAAACGAGATCCAGCAGGTGCGCCCGCTGCTTGAGTCCGGTGCCGATGGTTTCCCAGTCGTCGCGGCCGATGATGAGCGGCAGGATGTCCAGCTGCCAGTTGCGGTGGATGCCCTGGGGGTCGCCGTGGATGTTGTAGGCCACCCCGTTTTCCCGGAACATGCGGGTGACCTCCTGATGGCAGCGCTCCAGCTGGTCGCATCCCAGGCGATCGATGGTCTGGATCAGCGGCTGCCAGGCCCGGCGGACCGTCTGGGTTGCGCTCCAGAGTTCGTCATACGCGGAGGGCGGCTGGGCGTAACCATAGCAGCGCTCGGCGCTGGATTTAATCACTGTCGATCCGGTCGGTGAGGCGTTCGTCATGGCGCTTTTTTAAATCTTTTAGGGGTAAAGCGCAAATCCAGGGTGTAGGGGTATTCCGGATTGGCTTCCACGGCCGGGGGGGACATGGGACCGGGGGAGTGTCCCCAGGGTTCGAACCGTCCCTGGGAAGCCAGAGGCGGCGGTGGCGGCGTGGTGGGCCCCGGGGTGTGGCCGAAACCCCAAAAACGAGCCGCGCGCCGGGCTTCGGCCTCGAAGGCGTTGACCGGAAAAACATCATAGCTGCGCCCGCCGGGATGGGACACGTGATAGGTGCAGCCCCCCACGCTGCGACCGGTCCAGGTGTCGATCAAATCGAAGACCATAGGCGTGTGCACCCCGATGGTGGGGTGCAGGGCCGATGGCGGCTGCCAGGCACGGTAGCGCACGCCGGCCACGTATTCGCCCTGGGTGCCGGTGGCCCGCAGGGGGATCCGCCGCCCGTTGCAGGCCAGCACGTAGCGACCGTCGGTCAGGCCGATGCAGCGGACCTGCAGACGCTCCAGGGAAGAATCCACGAAACGGCTGGTGCCCACGGACGAAAGCTCTTCGCCCAGCACATGCCAGGGTTCGATGGCCATGCGCAGCTCGATGGCCATGTCCTGGATCTGCACCGTGCCGTAATGCGGAAAACGGAATTCGAAGAAAGGCGCCAGCCATTCGACTACAAACGGAAAGCCTGAGGCCTGCATCATGGCCGCCACCTCGCCCAGATCGGCCTCCACGTAGTGGGGCAGCATCCAGCGGTCGTGGAGTTCTGTGCCCCAGCGCACCAGAGGCTGCTGGTAGGGCCTTTCCCAGAAGATGGCGATCAGCGTCCGCAGCAGGAGCATCTGGACGATGCTCATGCGGGCGTGCGGCGGCATGTCGAAGGCCCTGAATTCCACCAGGCCCTGGCGACCGGCCAGGCTGTCCGGGGAGTAGAGCTTGTCGATGCAGAACTCGGCCCGGTGGGTGTTGCCGGTGATGTCCACGAGCAGGTGCCGCAGCAGCCGGTCCACCATCCAGTAAGGCGTCCTGGCTTCGGCGGAGGGCATCTGGTCAAAGGCGATCTCCAGTTCGTAGAGCTGTTCGTCACGGCCTTCATCCACCCGCGGCGCCTGGCTGGTGGGTCCGATGAACATGCCGGCGAAGAGATAGGACAGGCCCGGGTGGTGCTGCCAGAAGGTGATCAGGCTGCGCAGCAGGTCGGGGCGCCGCAGCATCGGGCTG
>JASJCD010000259.1 GCA_030066135.1 Desulfobacterales bacterium
ATTTCCATGGCCAGCGGATTCTCGATGTGCTGCTGAATCGCGCGTTTCAGGGGCCGGGCCCCGTAGATGCGGTCGTATCCTTTGCGGGCCAGGAAATCCCGGGCGGCATCGCCGAGCTCGAGGGTCATCCGGCGCGCGGCCAGACGTCCGGCCAAGTGCTGCATCTGGATGTCGACGATGGCGGCGATCTGCTCGGGTTCCAGGCCCATGAAGATGATGGTTTCGTCGATGCGGTTCAGAAATTCGGGTTTGAAGCCGGCTCGCAGGGCTTCCAGAACGCGGCGCTCCATTTCCGCCTGATTCCGGCCGGCAAGTTCCTGGATCATCTGACTGCCCACGTTCGAGGTCATGATGATGATGGTGTTCTTGAAGTCCACCGTGCGGCCCTGGCCGTCGGTCATGCGACCATCGTCCAGAATTTGCAGCAGCACATTGAAGACGTCCGGGTGGGCCTTTTCGATCTCATCGAAGAGCACCACCGCATAGGGCCGCCGTCGCACGGCCTCCGTAAGGTAGCCGCCTTCGTCGTAGCCCACGTAGCCGGGCGGGGCCCCGATCATGCGGGCCACGGCGTGCTTCTCCATGTACTCGGACATGTCGATGCGCACGATGGCATCCTCGCTGTCGAAGATAAAGGCCGCCAGGGCCTTGGCCAGTTCGGTCTTGCCCACCCCGGTGGGCCCCATGAATATAAAGGAGCCGATGGGGCGGTCCGGGTCCTGGAGGCCGGAACGCGCCCGGCGAACAGCATTGGAGACGGCGGCAATGGCCGCCTTCTGGCCGATGACCCGCTGGCTCAACCGTTCCTCCATGGCCACCAGTTTTTCACGCTCGCCCTCGAGCATCTTGCTCACCGGAATGCCCGTCCAGCGGGAGACCACCTCGGCGATGTCCTCGTCATCGACCTCCTCCTTGAGCATTTTCTTCTCGCCCTGAAGCTCGGCCAACTGCTGTTGGACGGTCTGCATGCGGTTTTCGAGTTCGCTGGTCTGACCGTAGCGGATCTCGGCCACCCGGGCCAGATCGCCGTCGCGCTGGGCCTGCTCGGCCTCTACGCCCAGTTGCTCCTGCTGCTCCTTGATGCTGCGGAGCTGCTGGATCAGCTCTTTCTCATGCTGCCAGTGGGTCTTCATTTCGCGGATGGCGGCCTTGAGATTCGCGATTTCAGATTCCAGATCCTGGAGACGCTCCCGGGACGCACGGTCTGACTCTTTCTTGAGGGCTTGGCGCTCGATCTCCGCCTGGGTGAGTTTGCGCTGGATTTCGTCAATCTCCACCGGCAGGCTGTCGATTTCGATCCTCAGCTTGGAGGCGCACTCGTCGATCAGGTCGATGGCCTTGTCGGGCAGGAACCGGTCGGCGATGTAGCGGTGGGATAGACCGGCGGCCGCCACGATGGCCGAATCCTTGATGCGCACGCCATGGTGCACCTCGTATTTTTCCTTCAACCCCCGCAGAATCGAGATGGTATCCGCCACACTGGGTTCGGCCACCAGCACGGGCTGGAAACGCCGTTCCAGGGCCGCATCCTTTTCGATGTATTTGCGGTATTCGTTCAAGGTGGTGGCGCCCACGCAGCGCAGGGTGCCGCGGGCCAGGGCCGGTTTGAGCATGTTGGAGGCATCCAGGGCGCCCTCGCTGGCGCCGGCCCCCACCAGGGTGTGCAGTTCGTCGATGAACAGGATGACTTCCCCCTCGGCGGCCTCGATTTCCTTGAGCACGGCTTTGAGCCGGTCTTCGAATTCACCACGGTATTTAGCACCGGCGATGAGCGCCCCCATGTCGAGGGCCACGAGGCGGCGGTTCTTGAGGGTTTCGGACACATCGCCTTCCACGATGCGCCGGGCCAGCCCCTCGACGATGGCGGTCTTGCCCACGCCGGGCTCGCCGATGAGCACCGGATTGTTTTTGGTGCGCCGGGATAGCACCTGAACGATGCGCCGGATTTCGTCGTCGCGCCCGATGACCGGATCGAGCTTTCCCTGGCGGGCCAGTTCGGTGAGATCGCGGCTGAACTTCTCCAAGGCCTGGTATTTTTCTTCCGGATTGGGGTCGCTGATGCGCTGGGAGCCGCGGATATCCATGAGTACCTTGAGCAGACTTTCGCGGTTGATGCCGTGGCGCTTAAGGATGGCGGCGGCCTCGCCGCCCTTGCGGTCCGCGATCACCAGGAGAATATGTTCGATGCTGACGTATTCATCTTTCATTTTGGCGGCTTCGCCGAAAGCCCCCTCGAGTGCGGCGCGGGCATCGGCAGAAAGGTAGACATCCGCCGTGCCGCTCACCTTGGGCTTGCGCGCCAGTGCGGCCTCGACCTCCTGGCGCACGCCGTCGGGCGATGCGCCCAGCTTGCGCAGGACGGCAAGGGCCATGCCCTCCTTCTCCTCCAGCATGGCCAGAAGCAGGTGCTCCACTTCAATCTGCTGGTGATTGAAACGCGAGGCCAGGGACTGGGCGTTCTGGATGAGTTCCTGGGATTTGATGGTCAGCTTGTCGAAGCGCATTTATACCTCCTGATGGGCGCCGTCGGTTTTAATACAATATATGAAAAGGTAGACATAATCTATGATATGTCAATTTCATTACTTTAAGTAATTATTTGCTATTGTTAATGATCGGGCGGCCATTCATGTTCGGGAGGCTTCTGGCGCAGGCTCTCGTATAGTACGATCCCCACGGCCGTGGAGAGGTTCAGGCTGCGGATGCTCCTGGAGATGGGGATATGATAGAGGCCATCCGGAAACCGGGACCGCAGATCATCCGGCAGACCGCGGGTTTCAGAGCCGAAAATCAGGTACAGGCGGGCGCGGGCCGGCATGTTCCAGAAGGCTTGCGATGCGGTTTTGGAAAACAGGCAGATTTCCTCCGGCCGCGGCTGCATCTTTTCAAGGAAGGTATCGATGTCCTCCCAGACCGCAAGCTTTACCTTGGACCAGTAGTCCAGACCGGCGCGCTTGAGGTGTCGGTCTTCAAGCGAAAACCCCAGCGGCCGAATCAGGTGGAGAAAAGCGCCGGCCCCGAGGCAGGTGCGGCCGATATTGCCCGTGTTCCAGTGGACGTCCGGCGCCACCAGGACCACATGGCGTTCAATTGGTCTGATGACGCTTGTGGGTTCGCTTGGAGGGGATGATCGGTCCGGAGGCATGTTCACCTTTTGATGCGGAGGGTTACGGGTTCGAGGGGCCGACCCCTGAAGCATCTGGAATCAATCAGAAATCGCGCGGCTTGCAGACAATCTCGCGGATCTTGAGATCGAAAACCCGGGCGGCATGGGCGGGCTTCAGTACCAGGGCCGTATCCGCGCCTCGCGAGGACCCGCCCACGGCAATGATATCCCGGCCGCTCAAGGCGCCGGCGTCGGCGGCCATGACGGCCACTTCCACGGCCACCTTGGTGCCCTGCCCGAACAGCTTGAGGGTGTCGGCCATCAGCACCACCGGATAAAGCCCCGCATGCTTTTTAGACAGGCCGCGCTCAACCCCCGACAAAGCGTGGGTGGCCGTGACCACGCGCACCCCCCTGGCGGCGAGGTCCTGACGCACCTTTTCCGGCAGGACATTTTCAAAAGGCGTCTTGAAACCGCAATGATAGGTCACGGCGACGAGATTGAATCCGGCGCACTGCTCCAGGGCCTTATAGGCTGTATCGCCCGATGTGGTGGCCAGCACGATTTCGTCCAGTCCCAGTGCCCGGCCCCTTTCAGCGGCCGCCCTCAGCGTTTGGGCGGTGTTGACTTGGCCGGCGGTATCGAAATACATGGCAGTCTCCTATTGGCAGACGACCCGTCCTGGGATAGAACAGGCGGGTCGGGCGGTGCGGCTGTAACTGCAAAAAGTATCCTTAAGCATGGCCCGGTGACCATTGTCAATGCACACGGCGGCGGAGCCCGGCCCGCGGAATGGAAAAGAACAATATGCTGATTGATTGCCACACCCATTTGTTCCCCCCTGAGATTCGCCAGGCCCGCGAGGGGTTTTTCCCCAACGAAGCGGCCTTTGAGCTGCTCTACGGCGACCCGCGCTCCCGGATGGTCGGAACCCGCGAGATGATCGCCGCCATGGATGCCGAGGGCGTCGACCGGGCGGTGGTGTTCGGTTTTCCCTGGCGCCAGGCCCGGATCTTCAAGCGGCACAACGATTATATCATGGACGCGGTGGCGGCCCATCCGGACCGCCTGATCGGCCTGGCCTGCTTCGACGCTGTTCATCCGGAGGCGGCCGCCGAGACACGCCGCTGTCTGGATGGCGGCCTGGCCGGGGTGGGTGAATTGGCTTTCTACGAGGAAGGCATTACGTCGGCCAGCCTGGAGAAGCTGGCCCCGGTCATGGATATCTGTCGGGCGCACGGGATGCCGGTGATGCTGCACACCAATGAACCCGTGGGGCACCAGTACCCGGGCAAGGCCCCCAACACACTAAGGCAGATATACGCCCTGGTGCGCCGCTTCCCGGATAACCGCATCATCCTGGCCCACTGGGGCGGGGGCATCTTTTTCTACCACCTCCTCAAAAAGGAAGTAAAAGATGCCATGAAGAATGTCTACTACGACACGGCCGCCACACCCTACCTCTACGACCCTGCCATCTGGACGACGGCCTGCACCATCGTGGGCGCCGAGCGGATCCTCTTCGGCACCGACTTCCCCCTGCTCAAACCGAGCCGTTATCATGCGGAAATCGAAGCGGCCGGCGTGGGGGAGGAAGACCGCAAGCTGATCCTGGGGGGCAATGCAGCTGCACTGTGGGGCATTGCCTCACAATGACACTCATTGGGCATTGGGAATGTGTGACTGGATTTGGACAGGGATGAGGGCTGACGGTTGCGCCAAGGGAGCCTAACCGCAGCGCAGCAGATGCACCGGTGAAGCGCGCGATTGTGGTTGAAGCGACACAAGTGGCCCGTTACGAGGTTAGAGCTATTCCCTGTTCCACCTGTTCCCCGGTACGAACCATCCAAACAGCATGGCTTCAATGACCATCCGTATTTTATCCCGCAGGGTATATTTCGAAGGCGCTTTCTTCGATGGTTCTTGAATGTTTGTCAGAAAATCATCGATGATTTCCTTGGCGCGATCAAATTGCGTTTCGGCAACCATGATGGTCTTCGTGTTCAGGAGTTCTATTCGGGGACCGACTCTCAGCGTCCCAAAATGATCGTTATGCACAAAATAATGAATACCCTCTCCATCAAGCAGGCTTTTGATCAAGGCAAGCTCGGCATCATTATCGGGTGAATAGAGTTTGTGCATCAATTCCTAAAATCTCTCGTATCCGCGGCTCGAACGCAGCAGGCTGGGCACACGACGACCTGCGCCTGTCAGGCCGCATTGCGGTAAGGTGCGTAGCCGTAGTACTTCGGTCGATCATCCAGGCGTACATGTAGCCAGGCAACGCCGCCGCCGGCCGTGTTCAGCCAAACCGGCTGCTCACTGATTCGGCGCTGCATGGTCGCCCCGACCAACTGCCACAACAGGTGCTGCTGCGGTTCACGTGCGTATCGCAAAAAGGCGGCAAGGTGCCCAAAGTCGGCCGGGGGGTCGTCCGGGCACGGCGCGACCAGGATCGCATCGCCGCCGAGATTGGGAAATTCGACCACCCCGCCTGGAGCCGCGGTATCAAAATACGCGGCAAAGGCGGCAGGATCGGGATCGAGCGCAATTTCAGGGGCATCCAGCAGCACGAACTCGAAAGGCTTGTCGGCCGTTGCCATGGTGACCGGTGGTGTTTCCCACCGAAAGGCGGCAAAAGGTGAATCTGACAACAGGTCAATAAAAAATGCGCGGAAGTCTGAATCGCGCTGCCACAAACGTATGGCGTCCGCGTACGATACGGGTGCCGCGTCACCCTCAATGGCGAATTTGATGACGCGCCCGCTGGCCAGCTGTTGGGAATATGATACAAACATTTTTTCCCGCCGCCGAATGTATAGCTCACAAGCGCCACAAACTGACCTCAGGCGCCAGCACTCCTGGCATCACGGCATCAGATGCGGCGATTTGACAGCTTTTAGAAAAAGCCCGGTTCGCAAGCAGCTATCGTTCACTGGAACCTTAAATTGTAAATGTGCCCGTGAATGATTGGGCTTGAAATGGGCCTGCTATTTGGGTTGCCAGTAACATCGTTTCGGAGAAACGATACGTTCCTCTTTTTTCAATGTTTTCATGGCCTTTTCAACTTCCTTGCGGTCCATACCCGATAATTCAACGATTTTGCCGGTATTTAGCGCTTCCCCGGCTTTTTTCATGGTATCCAGAACCTTGTCTGCCGCATCCATTGTGCAACTCCTTAATTTATTCCGTTAGTTTGGTAGAGGTTGAGGGCATTTCGACCCTGTTTTGGGTTCAGCCATCAGAATTTGCCGTTGTCGTTCTTCCATTCGCTGCGTGGGGGGATGGCATCGGTAGTATCCCAGTGCTCCGCAATCTTTCCATTGGCAATACGGAAGAGGTCATAAAAGGAACTGTGAACGCCGTTGCGGAAACCCTCACAAACACTGAGCACGAAGTTTCCCTGCGCAAGGAGGTGGTGCATTCTGAGATACTGAATGACCCGTTCGCCATCCTGGGTCGTTTCTATTAGCGCGGAGCGCAGGGCTGGCAGACCGTCAGCCATGAAGGGATTATGTTCTGTGTAGCCATCCGCATTTATGTAGTGTGCCAATCGATCGAATTGACCGTTGATGAGGACCTCATTGATGAAGGTTCGCACGATGACACGATTGGTTTCCGATTCTTCAAGATCGGCCACTTCCGTGGGCCCGTCAATCATGGTGTGGCCGGAGAGGTTGGGGCTATTGTGTTTATGCTGCAAATTATCCCAGTGTTCGACAGCCAAACCATCCTCGAAACGGAAGACTTCAAACCCAATTTCCAGTACGTTGAAGTCGTAATCCGTGTGGGCAAATACATAATCGCCATCCTCGAAAATGCGCACGATATCGACACGGGGAGAGGTTTGTGACAGCCGTTTAAATAATGCCGCCAAGCCTTCGCTCCCCTCAGGCGTCAAAGGGTTGTGTTGAATGTACTTGTCTTCATTGACCACAGCGACGGATTCCGGATCACCGGTTTCGATGCCTTTCAGCA
>JASJCD010000260.1 GCA_030066135.1 Desulfobacterales bacterium
CCGGCCCGCAGGGCCGCCATGATCCTCCTGGTGATTGCGACCGCCGGACTGGCAGGTGTTGGACTCTGGCCCGACGCCCTCTTTCCCCTTCTCTGGCTGTCGCCCCTATCCATTTTGTTGGCCCTGCAGATGCTGGGCCGGGGCGGCCCCCTGCTCGCCGCCCTCGGCGAAGGGCGTTGGCCGGTATGGGGCGCCGCCGCCCTTTCCGGCCTGGTGTGCGGCTTTTTCTGGGAAATGTGGAATTTTCACAGCCTGGCCCGATGGGCGTATTCGATTCCCTGGGTCGACCGTTTTCCCGTTTTTGAGATGCCGCTGCTGGGTTATGCCGGCTATCTGCCCTTCGGGCTCGAATGTGCCCTGATCGGCGATGCCCTGCTGGAACCCGCGCAATGACAACCGCATTGACCAGAAACTACAACATATGGATTTTTGATTGACTTTGGACCCAACATCGTGTAGGTGCCGGTCAAACAGGGGGCTCAGTTCCGTGGTCCCGCCGTGGCGCGGAACGAAATGATTCAGGCGATTTACGGGTCGTGTTGGCAATGAAGCACCAACGCAAGGACAGGCCTTCGCGCAGAAGCCCAAAAAGGGTTGCCGGACCGGCAAACCCTTTTTTTCTGACAACGGTCAAAGATTCTCGGCCCCTTCGTAACGAGAACGCCATGAGGCCGGCCAGGCCCTTCGTCACCACCCGGCGACACTCGCCTACGAACCCCTCCGACCACCCCCTAAATCCGCATCCCCACCCAAGCCCATCTGCATCTTCGCCGGGATCGGGCGGCCCTTGCCCGCAGCTTGAAACGCATTATTATTTTGAGTCATTTTATGCTTGTGCCGATATCACCACCTGAACACAAGGAAATGGATCTACTCATGACGAATGCGGACGGCGCGACCATGCAACTCAATATCGGTTTCGTTTCAACACGCTTTGCCGGTACGGATGGGGTCACCCTGGAGGCCAGCAAATGGGCGGAAGTACTGGAAAGCAACCACCACCGCTGTTTCTGGTTTGCCGGTGAGCTCGACCATCCGGCGGACAAGAGCTACCTCATGCCGGAAGCGCATTTCCAGAGCGAGGCCAATGACTGGATCAACGCCCGCGTGATCGGCCGCCGGGAACGCAAGCCCAACGTCACCCAGGCCATTCACGATCAGCGCGCCTCGTTAAAGGCTCATCTGCACCGCTTTATCAAGCGCTTCGACATCAATCTCCTGGTGGTCGAGAACGCGCTGACGATTCCCATGCAGGTTCCCCTGGGCCTGGCATTGACCGAAACCATGGCCGAGACCCAGATCCCGACCATCTGCCACCATCACGATTTCTACTGGGAGCGGGTGCGCTTCACGGTCAATGCGGTGAACGACTACCTGCGCATGGCTTTCCCTCCCAACCTGCCCAATATCCAGCACGTGGTCATCAACTCCGAAGCCCGTGAACAGCTGGCGTTGCGCACCGGGATCGCATCGGCCATCGTGCCCAACGTGCTCGATTTCGAGCACCCCCCCAATATTTCCTCCGAGGGGCCGCGCCGCTTCCGCCAGTCCATCGGCCTCAAGGAAGACGACCGGATTATCCTGCAGCCCACCCGCATCGTGCAGCGTAAGGGCATCGAGCATGCCATCGAACTGGTCAAAGCCCTTAACGACCCGCGCTGCAAACTGGTGATTTCCCACGAAGCCGGCGACGAGGGGTTTGAGTACGCCGAGTGGCTCAAGGAATACGCCTGCGAACACCAGGTCGACCTGCGGCTGGTCAACACCCGGATCAGCGACCCCCTGCGGGCGGGCCAGGCGGACAGCCACGCCCCCTCGCTATGGGACGTCTATCCCTTCGCGGATTTCATCACCTACCCCAGCCTCCAGGAGGGGTTCGGCAATGCCTTCCTCGAAGCGATCTATTTCCGCAAACCCATGATGGTCAACCGCTACGCCATTTTCGTGCGCGACATCGAACCCCTGGGGTTTGATCTGGCCCTGATGGATGGTTACCTCTCTAAAAAGACCGTCCAGCTTGTTCAGGAGATTCTTTCCTGCCCTGATCGGCGCAACGCCATGGTCGACCGCAACTACGCGATCGCCCGGCGGCATTACTCCTATACCGTTCTGCGGGAACGCTTGAGCATGCTGCTGCGCAACCTTTTCGGCGATGTGGTCGATCATCTGACGGCCGCCCCGCAGGCCGAGGCCGACGAAGGCATCCTGGACATCGCGCCCTATCAGGTGCACTACAAACGTTTCAGCCGCCAAAACTGCAAACGGCGCGCGGCCCTCTGACCGCACTCTAAAAAGGAAGTCTGGCGGAAAGCGCCCCGCCGGTCGATCAACAATGGGATTCAAGCCGGCCGAAAACATACCGGGCCGCGTTTTCGTGCCCTGCGAGGCGCCGGAGCCCCGCAGGAAACACGCCTGCCAGGATTGCTATCAATGCCAGATGTGCGGTGAGGATCGTTGCCGGGTCTGCCGTGCCGGTAGAAAAAGCCCGGCGATAAAAGAAACTGCCACCGTTGGATGCTGTCGCATCCAAGACGTGCAGGCCACTTGCCGCAGCGATCGACCACCCGATTGACGACCGCGAAAAACCTTCGTCACCCTTGTGAACTCATCCCGAAACCTGCCGACGCCCGCGCTGAAAGGTCGGTCTTTCAAGAAACGCACTGCTGGAGTAACACCCGCCGGCGCTGCTATGACAGGGCCTGTCAATTGCCGGACATGCGGTCCCAGAAAGCCTTGCCGTGGTCCGCTCCGGCAGCCCCCGACCGGGGCGCCGACGGCGTTTTCGGGCGCTGGCCGCTCAAGCGGGCCACGCGTTCCTCGATTGGGGGATGGGTGCTGAAAAGACTGCGGAAACTGCCGCCGCTCAAGGGATTGACAATGAACATGTGG
Organism: Desulfobacterales bacterium; assembly: GCA_030066135.1. Classification (GTDB taxonomy): domain Bacteria; phylum Desulfobacterota; class Desulfobacteria; order Desulfobacterales; family UBA5852; genus JABZFP01. Next base: position 2,890 of record JASJCD010000260.1, read on the forward strand.
GCGGTGGAGGGATTGGCATCCATGGGGATGCGCCGGGAATAGGCGCCCAGCTTCTCCAGGGCACTGGCCAGGCCGTCGGGGCGGCCGGCGATGGCGGCGCCGGTGGCATCCGCCAGGTATTCGCGTGAACGGGAAACCGCCATCTGAATGATCATGGCCCCGATGGGAGCCAGAATCGACATGATCAGCAGTCCGATCCCCCCCAGACCGCCTTCCTCGTCGCTTTGCGAGCCGCCGCCCAGGATCGCCGACCAGCGGGCCATCGAGGCCAGCATCATGACGGCGCCGGCCATGGTGGCCGCGACCGTACCGATCAGGATGTCGCGGTTCTTGACGTGGCCGAGTTCGTGGGCCAGAACGCCCTCGATCTCGGTGCGGTTCATCAATTTCTGAAGCCCCTGGGTGACAGCCACGACGGCGTTCTGCGGGTTTCGACCGGTGGCGAAGGCATTAGGGGTATCCTGGGGGATGATGTAGACCCGCGGCATCGGGAGCCCGGCATTACGGCTCAGGCGGGCCACCATCTCGTGCAGTTCGGGCGACTGGGTGGCACTTACCTCCTGGGCCCGATACATCTTGAGGACCAGCTTGTCCGAATACCAGTAGCTGAAAAAATTCATGCCGCCCGCCAGCAGAAAAGCGATCACGATTCCCTGGCGGCCACCGAGCATGCCCCCGATCCAGATGATGAACGCGGTCATGGCGGCCAGCAGCAAAGCGGTCTTGAACTGATTACCCATGGAATAAGTCTCCCTGTCATTTGTAATTTGCGTTTATTGGACGAATTTAGGTGTAAAAATAGGAATCCATCCAAAAAAGGCAACTTGATCTTCGCCCCCGGGGTCTATATTTTATTGCCGCTACGGATTGACCGGTAAGCATTTTAGAGGCGTGCTCGGGAGCGCCAAACCACTTGCAGATTGCATTCCGAAAAGGGGCCAAGCGATGAGTGCAGAGGAACAGAATCCGCCCGAAGATGAAATGAGTTTTGCCGACATGCTGGCGGCTTACGACGACGGGCGCACGGACACCCTCCAGATCGGCGACAAGGTGAACGTAAAAATTATCGCCATTGGCAAGGACGCCGTCTTTGTGGACACGGGCACCAAGATCGACGGCACGGTGGACCACGCGGAGCTCACGGATGAAGATGGCGCGCTGACCGCGGCCGAAGGCGACCGCCTGGACCTCTATGTCGTCGACATGAACGAAAGCGAAATCCATCTCTCCAAAGCCCTGGCCGGTGCCGGCGGGCTCGACCTGCTGCGCGAGGCCCACCAGAACCAGATGCCCGTGGAAGGCAAGGTGCAGGCCACCTGCAAGGGCGGGTTCGACATCCGCATGGTCCAGCGCCGCGCCTTCTGCCCGGTCAGCCAGATGGACGTGCAGTACATCGAAAACCCGGAGGACTACGTCGGCCAGGAACACCTGTTTGTGATCACCCAGTTCGAGGAGCGGGGCCGCAATATCGTGGTCTCGCGGCGTCGTTTATTGGAAAAGGAGCAGGCTGAGGCCCAGCAGAAGTTCCTGGACGGGAACGCCCCCGGCGCGCTCTGCGACGGGCGGGTCACGCGTCTGGCCGCGTTCGGCGCCTTCGTCGAATTGGCCCCCGGCCTGGAGGGGCTGGTGCATATATCTGAGCTGTCCTGGTCACGGGTCGAAAATCCCGGGGACGTGGTGCGCGAGGGGCAGACCGTAACCGTCAAGATCCTTGCCATCGAAGACGGCGACAAACCCGGCCGCAAGAAAATCGGCCTGTCGGTCAAACAGGCCCAGGGCGATCCCTGGCAGACCGAAATCGAACGATTCGAACCTGAAATGGTGGTCCCGGCCCGTATTACGCGCTGCATGCCTTTCGGCGCCTTTGCCGAGCTGACCCCCGGTATCGAAGGCTTGATTCATATCAGCGCCCTGAGCTTTACCCGGCGGGTGCACAAGCCCGAAGACGTCGTCACCCCCGGTGAATCGGTGCGCGTGCTGATTAAATCCATCGATCGCGAAAACCGCAAAATTGCGCTGAGCCTCAAGGACGTGGCCGGCGACCCCTGGCAGACCGTCACCGAAACATTCAAGGTGGGGCAGGTGGTCGAGGGCGTAGTCGAGAAGCGGGCCGGCTTCGGCCTGCTGGTGAACCTGGCGCCGGGGATTACCGGCCTTTTACCCCAGGCGCGCATCGGGGAAGCGGCCACGCCCGGAAAGATCGAAAAGCTCAAGCCCGGCGACAAGCTGGCCGTCTCCATCGACAAGATCGATGCCGAACAACGCCGGATTGCCCTCGGCCCCGGGGACCGGGCCGATGACAAAGACTGGGAGCGCTTCAGCCCCGCAGCCGAAAATGCACCTTTGGGGGACCTGGCCGCCAAGCTCCAGGCCGCCCTGGACGCCAAGAAAAAAACCTGACGGTCGCATACCGGCCCGCGCCCGTGAGGGTGCTAATCGAAGGGAATGCTCACCTCGTAGATGCCCTCGGCCACCCGTGCTTCCACAGGCAGCCCCCCCTTCTCGAACACTTTCAGCATGGACTTGTTGGAGCTCAAGACCTCGGCCTTGAAGCCCTTGAGGCCCCTTTCCCGGGCGAGACGGACCAGCATCTTGAACATGAAGGTAGCGATGCCAGCCCCCTGATAGGCCTCGTCCACGACGAAAGCCACCTCGGCGCAGGGCCGCTGGAGGTCACGCACGAAACGGGCCTCGGCGATGATTCGGCCCTCGCCCATCTCCTTGACCAGCCCTACGATCGACAGGCAGCGGCCAAAGTCCACATTGACGTATTCCTGCATCTTGGCATGGGGCATGGTCTTGATTGGACTGAAATAGCGATAATAGACCGCCGTGTCCGAAAAACGGTAGAAAAGCCGGCGCATATCCTCCACGTCCGAGGGCTTGATGGCCCGGAAATCCACGCGCAAATCGTTTTTGAAGGTATGGCTGACGGCGATGTCGGACGGGTAGAGGCGCGCACTGTCCGCCAGAAAGATCTGGTTGCGGTAAATGATGTTGGCTTCCTTGGCCTTGTCGACCAGGGCCTGGCGGTCGTCGGGATGGGCGATTTCGATCAGCGCCAGGGCGCGCTCGCGCACCGTTCGTCCGCGCAGTTGGGCCACCCCGTGTTCGGTGGCCACCATATCGACGGATTCGCGCAGGTTGAACTGGTTCGGAAACTGCTCGACGGAAAGCCTGATGTTGGGCTCGCCTTTGAGGTTGCGGCTCGGCAGTGCAAAGACGGACTTGCCGCCGGTAGAGAGATCGGCGCCGCTGACGAAATCGGCGGCCTCGCTCGGCCCGGCCCCGACGTTGCCCCGATCGGCATGCAGGGCGATGCGGCCCGAGAGGTCGACCTTGCGGGCCTGCAGAATCGTAATAAACTGGGGGTTGCTGCCGATGCGCACGGGGTTGAAAACCCGGTCCAGGCCCTGGAATTCGATCAACGGGTTGCGGTCCAGCCACTTTATCAGCTCCGGGGTGCCGAAGGCGTATGAAGCCACGGATTTACCCCGAAATATGGATTTTTTGCGGTTGGTCACCGCCCCGCTCTTGACGAGTTCCATGGCGGCATCCGTAAAAAAAGGGGTGTGGATGCCCAGGTTGCGCTTGTGCGCCAGATGCCGGCCCAGGGCTTCATAGATTGGCCCCGGCGGGAAGGCCAGACAACTGCCGTCCTCCACGATCGAGGCCACGTTGGCGGCCACGCGATCGAAGACCTCGTCCACCGGCCAGCGCGGCAGGTGGATCAGGGTTTCCTTGGCCTCCACCAGCAGATCGAATTCGGAAAGGGCCACAAAGGTATCGCCGTGGGTGAAGGGCGCGTTGGGGTTGATTTCACCGATGACCAGGTCGGCGCTGTCAATGGCCTGGCGGGCGGCATCCACCGCCATACCCAGGCTGCAGTAGCCGGCCTCGTTGGGTGGCGTTATCTGGACGAAGGCGGCATCCAGGGCGATCAGACCACTCTCGAACAGATCGGGGATTTGGGCGAACCGGCTGGGGATCAGGTCGATCCGCCCCGAGGTGATGGCCTCGCTGGCAATCCACCCGGCATAGAAGGTGCGCAGACGGTATTTGTTGGACTGCAGCTCCTCGAGCGTAATCGCATCACCGAAGCTGACCAGCTGCGTCAATACCAGGTCTTGCAGATTGGGCGCCGCTGACGCCATCAGGGC
>JASJCD010000261.1 GCA_030066135.1 Desulfobacterales bacterium
ACCGTTACATAGCTTGAGATCGGGATCATCACATCTTTCACCAGGATTTCTTTCACGTCGTCACCTCATTCCAGTAGTGATTAGCTTTTAGAACCAAGAGCAACAAAGAACTGTGTGATGGGCACCTATAACAAAAAATGTGCAAAACTTAAATGCCAAAGATATCGGTCCTGTTCAGGCCTCTCCCAGATTGGCGGCCGCAAAATCCCAGTTGAGCAGATGGTCCAGAAAGGCGGCCACGTACTCGTCGCGCCGGTTGTGGTAGTCCAGGTAATAAGCATGCTCCCAGACATCGAGGGTCAGCAGCGGCAGTTTTCCAAGGGCCAGGGGGGTTTTGGCACCGGTGGTGGTCATTATTTGCAGTTGCCCCTCGCTGAGCACCAGCCAGACCCAGCCACTCCCAAAATGGCCGTTGGCAGCCTCGGCGAAAGCCTCTCGGAAATGGCGATGGTGGCCGAAGGATTTTTCAATCCAGCGTCGCATGAATTCGGTCGGAGGTCCGCCGCCATCGGGTTTCATGCTGTTCCAGAAAAAGGCGTGGTTGTATGCCTGGGCGGCGTTGTTGAAGAGGGCGGTCTGGTCGCAGGCCCCCGATTGGTAGGTTTCACGGATGATGGCTTCGATGGGTCGCTGGGCATGCTGTGTGCCCGCGAGCAAGTGGTTGGCGCGTTCCACATAACGCCGGTGATGTTTGCCGTAGTGAACGCGGATGGTTTTTTCGCTTAGATGGGGTTCAAGGGCGTCGGCTTCATAGGGCAGAGGGGGAAATTTGATGGGAAAATCACTTTGCGCGGCATCCCGTGAGCATCCCAGACCGGCCATTTCCAGCATCACCAGTGCACCGGCGCCAATCGACCAGCGTAAAAATTCTCTGCGTTTCATCGCATGCCTCCTGTGATCTGCAAGGTCTGGGGCGCGACCGCCAAACCTTCGATTTTGCGTATGATTGTATTGGGCAGGCGGCCCAAAAAGGGTCTGCCCGTTTCAACCGGTCTTAGCACCCGCCGATGTCCTTCGGCAGCGTTACGGCATATCCGGCCCCTTACTGGATGAGCGGCTGCTCCGGCAGGGCCGGACGGACTTTGAAAACGGTTTCTTTGCGGATTTGAACCGTTCCGGGTTTGGCCCCCCGCGGTTTGCTGACAAAGCGGGCGCGGGTGGCAGACACGGCCACGGTGCCGCCTGTTCGTGCCTTGCTGTGGTAAGCAGCGACCGCGGCCGCCTGACGCAGGACGGCCTTCGATGGCTCCTGCCCGCCTTCGACCTGCAGGAGGACATGGCTGCCGGGCATACCGCGCACATGAAACCACCAGTCATTGGGGCGTGCAATGCGCAGGCTCAGATGATCATTGTCGGCATCCGTGCGACCCGCCAATACGCTCCAGCCGTCCGCCAGGGTGTAGGCGTACAAACGGGGGGGCGGTGGTGCGTGCTTTTGGGGCTTTGCCTTCAACGCGTGACCTTTCGGCTGCAAGCTGGGCGTGTCGTTTCGCAATTGGCGACCGGCAACAGATTAAACCGAAAGCCGTCGGACCGCAATAGCTGTGGTGCCTGCCGCCATGGGGATCATGCCCCGTTTTTTGCCTGAAACGAACACTTTCGCGGATGCACGGCCGTCGGATAAGATCCGATCGGGCCGCGCGGCGAAGGCGCGTTCGAGAGCATCGAGGCGGGAGCCCTGCCATGGGTTATGCGGTGCGGGATTGCCGTTCAATGACCGGGTTGCCGGTCCGGCTGGTCCTGAGGGGTGAACTTGACGCCGATGCTGAACTTCGGGTGGCGGTCGCCGGAGCAGCGGCGGCACCATACAACACGGGCCCGGTAGCCCGTTTCGCATCGATCCTGGCCGTACACGTCCAGCAACTCGCAGGGATCAAAGAAAATGATCGCGCCGGGTTCTAAATAGCGATCGCTGATGAAATTCATGCCTCCCCGGCAGCAATCGCTTGCGAGGGCACGCTGACCGTCGGTCTGACCATGACCGCGAAATTCGATCGGTGCTTCCACGTAGCGTCGAAGATAGGTGCGACGCGTGTATTCTGCCATTCGCCGATTCCTTCTTGTGGGCCGATAGCCAAAAGGATGGGCCACCGAAGCGACGGGTCCGTAGCCTAGCGTACGGATGGCCTCCGGCCGGGCTTGCAGACCGACCGCGTTGGCGGCTTCTCCGAGGGATGACGATTTAAGTGCCGGTGCATGCGTTCGTTCGGGGGATATAAAGCTGCATATGAATTCCTAGCAGCTTCGAAACCGTGTGTCAGCGGGGCGCGGTGAGTTTTGCTGTAGATTACACGTAGGGGTCAAGTGGTTGTTTAATCGTCACATACTTAATTTTAATCATGAAAACAGTAACCGGCAAGATAGAGGCGGGCAGGGAAGGACCTTCTAACTTGGTGTCGCTGTATCGTCGGTTTCGGGCGGCCGGTCCTGGATGGCCTTGAGCATTTCGACATGCTGCTGTTTCAGGCATTCCATCGTATGGCCGAGACTGTAGGCCATATAATACTTGATAACATTGGAAACGTAGCGCACGGTTTCATTTCCAATCAGACGGCGTGCGGCCAGTTCGGTATGGCCGAACCATTTGGCCGGATTGCGCCCCATTCGGGTGGCAAGGCGGCGACAACGCGCGATCATGTTGGGTCCGGCGTTATAGGCCGCCAGGATGAATCGGATGCGTTCTTCCGGAGCGAAGCTCTGGGCCGGGAAATAGACGTCCCGCAGAAGGGCCAGATATTTTGTACCGGCGTGAACATTCTGTTCCGGATCGCGGATATTGTCGATATTGACGTTGGCATCGCCGGCTGTGGTCGGCATCACCTGCATCAGCCCGATGGCCCCTGAATGGGACCGCCGAAAGTTTTCCATCTGCGATTCCTGATAGGCTACGGCTGCTAAAAGCATCCAATCAAAGCCGTAGCGGGACCCATATTTCCTGAAGAGCGGGACATAGCGCGAAAATTTGCCATGATCGGTCGGGGACAGGGAATTGCTGATCCAGCGGGTTTGTTTGAAATACTGGCGATAGTAGATATTGCCGAAACGTGAGCCGCTCTGGCGGCTGCCCAGGAATTTGTCCAGGCTGGCTTTGAATTCGGGGTTGTTTTTGCGCACGGCCCACGAAATGGGGGTATAGGCGCTTATCTCCGGGAATTCTAAAATGACGATATCAGGATAGGCCGACGACCAGAGTCGGGCGATGTGGCTCTCGACAATACTGAGGTCGATGACACCCGCGTTGACAAGGTCGAGCATATCCTCGCTGGTCAGGAGGCCGCTGCTGATGGTTCGCTGAAGGGATCGGCGTCCCTTGACCAGCAGGCGGGCGTCAATACGGCGCAGGGTTTTGCTGTTCTGCCAGCCGGGCTGAATGTGGATCGTACGGCCGGATAATTCTTCAAGTGTATTCACGACGGGTGCCTGGCGGTGGGTGATGAGGACCTCACTGACTCCCTGGAGGTAAGGAATTGTGTGGGTGACGGTCTCCAGGTGCTCCGGCAGGCGGCGCATCCCGGCCGCCACAATATCACCGATTCCCATTTCCAGGCATGGTATCAGGAGGTTTTCGGGTACCGGAATAAACTCGACCACGGTGGGGATGCGTTTGTGCGGAGAGCGGCGGTTGAGAAATTTTTCATAATCTTTCAGTAGACTGTATTCGAAACCATAGCTGCGGCCTTCAAAAATGAAGTAGGTTGATGGCGAATAGGTCGTCAGTACACGAATGGTTTTACGCTTCAGCATCTCGGGGAGGTCATCATGGGTAAGTTGATTTAGGCGCGAGAGTTGGGGCACGATGGTCTGCAGGGCAATCTCGTCATAGCTTTCTTTGAGTTTGCAGAATTCTTCGCTCAATGAAACGCGTGGGTCGTGGTTGTTGACCTCCACCGTTTTCCAGATGTTCTGCATAAAGTAGGAATAAGGTTTCAACAGGGGGGCGTAGGCATAGCCCAGGGCGCGGGACTCATCCCGTTTGGTATCTTCCTTGGGAAAAACAGCGACCCAGTTGTTGCCTAAAAAATCGACTTTGACCCACTGCCCGGGAAGGATCTGTCCGTTGACCGCCGAATCCAGATCACGATCCGCAAAAAGGATCACCGGGATGCTGGCCGTGCGCAGCTGGCCCCAGTTACGGGAATGTGCGCTTGGCACCACGCCAAACAATATCAAGGCCCAGATGAAGACGAGGCGGGTTCTGGTGGCGGCGGTAATCATAGAAAAAAGCAAGGACGCGTTAAATGCGCGGCATTTCACTGGCGCGTGATCGGATACCTTTGCCCGGATAAAGAAACGCTGTCTGCATGTATTCAAAATACCTTGAAGGCCCACCAGGGGTCAAGGTGGAATAGAAATCACCTTGGCGTCACCGGCAGCCACACATTTTTGTTGGTGATCCCTGAGGCTTTTACGCGAGCCTGAAGGCCCCATCATCATGGATCGTGCCAGCCTGCCAGTCAATTCATCCAGCGGCGCTCTTCTTAAAGTGATACACATGCTTATATATATAAAATAATTGAAATCTATATCAAAACAAAACTTATCGTTCATGAAGCCTCGGCGGTGCGATCCACCACCGGATGGGTGGCCGCCGTTGGATCTTGAACTGATTATCGGCTTTTGGGGGTTTTTCTGCAGCCCCGATTGGCGCGCCGTAGAAAATGACCTGAAATCAATTGACTGAAAATCATTTGTCTAATAGAAGTTTTTGTATCCCTTCCACCCATTGATCCAGACACGGCAAGGACTGTCCGTATGCATCATGATTTTATCGAGGACCTGCTGGAGGCATTGGACCGCGTCATCCAACCCGACCGGGAACTGCTGAGAGACCTTCTGATTTTCAATGGCATGCCTGAAGACACGCAGAATCTCCGATATCTCAGCTACAATCGCCAGCAGTTATTCGAGGGGGATCAAACACGGTGTTTCTCGGTTGCGGCGGTCATCAATAATCGCCGTGCCGCCCAGTGGCGGCTGACGGGCTACCGTGAAAAGCTCAGCCAAATCGTTTTCAATTCCCGTTGGACGCGAAGCCCTCTGGATATTTTTCTGATACGCCTGCGTTGCCAGGCCGCAGTGATCGACATTCTGGAAACGGCTGCGGCGCGCTACACCCTGGTCGGCATCATGCAGATTGAAGCGCACCGCTCCGATCACAAATGGGGCTCCAAACGCTATCAGATTTACCCTGTTCTGGGAGTTCCCGGTCTCGATGCCACCGCTCTGGCCACGATCGAGGCATTTGAGCAGTCAACCCAAATCGAGCGCAACCGGGTATGACCTTCCGTTAACGGCCGGCCGCCGTTCATTCCATCTGAGAGCCCCTTTAACCAACTTTCCTGCAGCCCCGCCGGGCACCCTGGATTGATCCGGCGTCGAGACCCGCCCGAAAGCGATCGGCCAGTTCCTCGTCCGCACGATGAGCAAAGATCCGCCCCTGCCGGTCGAACCCCCGAATCTTGCCGTCATAGAGAAAACCTTGCAGGAGGTGGCGTCCTTTCGCAAACCGATCGCCGGTAGTGTCAAAGTTTTCCACCCGGACGGGCGCCGGCATGGGGATCTCGCCATCCTGGTCCAGGCAGGCTTTCATAAAGTTGAGGATACGTGTCAGGCGCAGGAGGGTGGTCGATGCCAGCCGGTCAGGGGCGGCGCCCATGGGCAGGGCCGTGGACCGCCAGCGGGCGATATCCTCCGGCAGCCGATCGTGCCGCCGGCACCAATCAAAATCGCGGCTGCCCGGCGCCGGGTAAAATATCGAAAGGGCGGCCAGAACACGGCGGCGGGCAAGGGCTAAGAGGTCATCGACGACGGAATGTGCTCTTTGACCGGGGCTGCCGGCAATCAGGTAGCCGACGGCTGTCAGACCATGCCTGCCAGCGGCTGTGAGGGCACGATCAAAATGCGCTCTCAGGTCCGGACGACGGAATCGTTGTTGCTGGCCGGCGTCGAATGTGCCCACCGAAAGATTAAGGGTTTTGAATCCCGCCGGACGCATGCGGGCGATAATCCTTTCGTCCAAAGTGGCTGGATGGAGACCGTTCATGGCCCGCAGCTCCGGCGGCGCGGCCCCGAAGAAACGGTGGATGGCGTCTAACAGGGAAAGAAACCAGTCGCGTTTGAGGCTGATGTTCTCATCTTCAAAATCGATGAAGCCAATCTTCATATGGTCGGCGGCCCGGGCAATTTCATGCATCACATGATCGACGGTGCGCCGTCGATAGGGAATGCCTGATGCGGCCCCCGTGCAGCAATAGGTGCAATCCAGCGGACAGCCCCGGCTGGTGGTGACCAGCAGCGAAGACAGATGATTGCGGGCGTAACGGGAAGCATCGACAAGGTCGAAAGCCGGTGGGGGCAGTTGGTTGAGATCCTCGACATAAGCCGGGGGGGTAAGATGGCGGCGGCCATCCGTACGCTTCATTCCGATGCCGGGCACCTTTTCCAGAGGGCGGCGGTGAACAAGGGCGTGCGCCAGCAGCGGCAGCGTGGCTTCGCCATCACCGCGCAGGACGCAGTCCACCGCCGGGTGCGCCAATAGGCGTTCGGGCAGGGCCGTCGGGTGATGACCACCCAGAACAATGGTGGCATCCGGGCAGCTGGCTTTGGCAATTTCGGCCGTGGCCAGCGCCATTTCCTCGTAGGGTGAAAAAAGCGAGGATATACCGATCAGAAAGGCGCCGGAGCCTCGCATGGCATCGCCGAGCGATTGCAGACTGTAACCAAAATGGCGGTAGCGATTGAAAAGGGCGAAGGGGGACTGGTCGTCGGGGCCGTAGAGTCCGGCCAAATCTTGCCACCCCCGGGGGAGGTCCAGCGGTCGCGATTTCCCCCGGGCCAGCGCATCCAGGAGACCAACCTTAAAACCTTCGGCGCGAAGGACGGCGGCGATGGATATGAGGCCGCCCGGAAGGGTGCGTTTGGCGGTCAGATAGAAATCCCGAATGGGCGGCTGCACCAGGAGAATATCCACCGGTGCGGTCAGCGCCAATGCCTTCTGCGTGTTGACCGTCAATGTCCGCTGCAGCCGCAGTCACAGTCGGC
>JASJCD010000262.1 GCA_030066135.1 Desulfobacterales bacterium
GCAATTGACGCCCGTTGAATGGCGCCTCAATTTTGGGCGCATGCAGCGACGGCGCCCACGATCCCGAGGCGCCAAACACCGCCGGCACGACCGATTGAGCGTTTGCGTGGGCGTGCTGTTGATCACCCGGATTCAAGCATCCTGTAGCAAGGCTCAAGACTCGAATCGGCGCCAGGCCGTTGGCCGGCGAAGACGGTGCCAAACCAGCGGGTGAAGCGCAAAAAGCCACTACATATAGTGAATTTAAGATTACTATTGCACAACATAATGTAACTACGTATAATTATGCATAATTCTCCTACAATTCGCTTGACTTCACAGGGATACGGTGTAAACCAAATAAAAGAGACAGGAGAAGTAGGTCAGGAAGAAAAACTTAATGGTGTCTGCAAAAAAAAATGGGCGGCAAAAATTCTCTCAAAAAAATGCGCGAGTCTCTTTTAATGAGCAAAGCGGAACTGGCACGCGAAGCAAATGTTTCACCCATAACGATCTCGCGAATTGAAAAAGGCCTCCCGTGTCGTATGGAAACGAAGCGAAAGATCCTGCTGGCTTTGGGAATGGATCTTTCAGAGAAAAACAAAATCTTCCGGGAATGATTAACGCACATGTTGTTTGGAAAGAAAAATCATCTGGTCGGACTTGACATTGGGTCGCGCTCCATCAAAGCAGGTGAAATCGTTGAAGGCAAACGAGGCCTGACCCTTAAAAAATTTGGCATGATAGACATCCCGCCGGGCACCATTGAAGATGGGGTGATCAACGACCCCGAATCGGTTTCCGATGCCATTCGCCAACTATTCAAAACCTACAACATCAAAGAGCAGAACGTTGCCGTTTCGATCGGCGGTTATTCCGTCATCGTAAAAAAGATAAATGTCCAGAACATGCCGGAAGAACAACTGCAGGAAACCATCCAATTCGAGGCGGAGCAGTATATTCCCTTCGATATCAGCGATGTCAACCTTGATTTCCAGATACTGGGGGAAAGCGAACACAACCCCAATCAAATGTCTCTCTTCCTGGTCGCCGCTAAAAAAGAGATGGTCAACGACTATATCAATCTCGTCAATCTGGCCGGACTGAACCCTTGCATTATCGATGTCGAAGCCTTCGCGTTGCAGAATATTTTCGAACTCAACTATGATGCCCAAGAAGAAAACATCGCCCTTATCGACATCGGCGCCAGCAAAACGTCGTTGAACATCCTGCGGGGGATGACCTCCGTCTTTATGCGCGACGTCGCCTTAGGTTGCTTGCAGATCAACCAGAAAATCGTCTCTCTGGTCGGCTGTTCGCTGGAGGAGGCGGAGCAGCTGAAACAAGGTGAGCAGCAAGACAAAATCTCATCCGAAGACTTGAAAAACATTATATCCACTGTCGTTTCGGATTGGTGTACCGAAATTCGTCGCGCCCTGGATTTCTTTTATTCAACCTACCCCGAGGACCAAATTACACGCATCGTGTTGAGTGGCGGCGGTGCCAATATCAGCGAATTCCGTCAGCTGCTCGGCGCGGAAACATCCGCCCACGTCGAAATCATCAACCCATTTCAAACCCTGGCCATCGACGACGATGCTTTCGAAGCGGCCTACATTCAACAAATTGCCCCTCAGGCTACTATCTGTATGGGGCTTGCCATGAGAAAAGTCGACGATAAATGATACGCATAAATCTACTCCCCTTTCGGGCAGCAAGAAAAAAGGAAAATGTTCGCCGGCAGGTATCTGTTTTCCTACTTTCTCTGGTGTTGGTATTAATTGTTCTGGGATGGATTCATTTCTACCTTCAATCCAAACAGAAAAAGCTGTCCACCAATGTCGCCGAGGTCAAAAAGGAACTGCAGCTTTACAAAAAGAAAGACCGCGAAATCAAAACCCTTCGCCAGAAGCTCAAAACCCTCGAACAGCGGAAAAAAGTTATTGAAGGGCTGGAGGCCAATCGTTTCAAGCCCGTTCATGTTCTTGACAATCTCACCCAGAAGGTCGTCCCGGGTCGCATGTGGTTGAATAAAATGACGCTTAGAAACAACCGCATGGAACTTGCGGGTATTGCGGTCGACAATAACACGGTGGCCAACTTCATGGATAATCTGGAAACGATCCCTAAAATGCAGAGGGCCAACAAACCACCGACACCTCTCTACCGCCGTGTGCGCCTGACAAGTGTTCAGAGCCAGAAGGTGCGCAATGTCGGCATGAAAAAGTTTCAAATGACGGCGCTCGAAAAGCAACCACCGCCCAAAAAGCCGGCCAAGAAAAAAAAGAAAAAATAGCAACTGAGAATTGATAATGGAAAAATCCGCCACATCAAAAAAATTGGACGAGCTATTTGAACGTGTCGAAGCGCTGACGAAAATTCAGCGCATCCTCATCTGCGCAGGCGTATTTATTCTGTTAATTGTTTTATTTGGGTCCTTTTCCTTTTTGCCCAACTGGAAAAAAATTGGAAAGCTCAATATGGACTACAAAAAATTGAGCGCCGATTTGGATAAGTCCAAGAAAAATGCTCGGAAGCTGGCCAAACTGCGCAAGGAGTTCGAATCCAAACGCCGTGACTTCAATCGGGTGATGAAATCGCTTCCTGAATCCGAAGAAATATCTTCTCTCTTGACCGGTATATCCGAATCCGGACAGGAATCCGGCCTGGAATTTCTGCTCTTCCGCCCCGGCAAGGAAGTTAATAAAAACTTTTACGCGGAAATTCCCGTCGCCATCCGTGTGGCCGGAGGATATCATAATTTTGTCCAGTTCGCCGACCGCGTGGCGCGGCTGTCGCGTGTGGTCAATATCCGTAATATCGACATGTCGCGTAATAAAGCTGGCCAGCTAACGACGAGTTGCCAGGCGGTGACCTACAAGTTTATCGAAGCCGCTCCACCAAAAGCTGCCAAGAAAAAAAAGAAGAAAAAATAGGATTACGCGGAAACCAACTGCCTTCTGACTTTGAACTGAGCGGTGCGCCAAGAGATGAAAAGAGACAATCACAAAATTGGGTTTAGCTTACTGGCTTTGCTGGGTCTTAGCTTGATGCTTCTATCCTTCGGTTGCAAGGCGGAGAACAAGGGCCCGAATGAGCCCATCGTTACCAAGCGGATCACGACCTCAACCCCGGCCAAGAAATCATCCGCCAAACCTGCGGTCGAGAAGGCCAGTGGCCCGAGCGGTCAACCGGCCCCCACCCCGCCGGCAATGGAAACGGCCCGGCTGCCCTACGATCCAACCGGCAAAGTCGATCCTTTCCAACCTCTGTTCAAGGAGGAAAGCAAACCCAAGGCTAGCGACAAGAAAACCGCGCCGAAAAAGCCCGAGCGGCCCCGTACGCCCCTTGAGCGGCTCGACCTTGGCCAATTGCGGCTTACCGCTGTTATTTTCTCGGAAACCCGACCACGCGCCATGGTCGAAGAAGACAACGGGAAAGGCTACGTCATCCAGATTGGCACCCACATTGGACTCGAACGCGGTCAAGTGACCGATATCAAGCGAGACCGGATTGTCATTGAACACACCAAAACCGACGATTTCGGCAATGCCGCCATGCGCCGCCGTGAATTAAAACTTCAGAAACCGCCTGGAGATTGATCGATATGCGTTCCTCAGCAACTTGTTACAGCCGATTTAAACATTCAGTGCTATTCTCGCTCGTCGTATCGCTGGCCCTGCTCTTCTCTGGCTGTGCCGTCCACCATACCGCTGGTACGGATACGAACGATCAACCGACAGCGGCCGATCTCAAACAGATACATACGCTGGCGGTTACCGAGAATGATCAGCAAACCATCATCCGCATTGCCGGTAGCCCGGATTTGCTTTTTTCGGATATCCGTAAATCCTCCCCGCCAACAGTCAGCTTTTATTTTCCAGGAACGCAGCGCGCCGGCTTAGAGGACGTCTACGAGATCAACCGCCCTCCCATTGAGGACATCCGCACCTCGGAAGTCGTGGCCGATGGCCATACGGCTAAAATTACCGTCCATCTTGCTCAGGATGCCGCCTACAGCGTTGACCAAACCGAAGAGGGGATCATCGTCGCGTTTTCACGCGACGTCGTCATCGAGGAAAACAATCTCGACCCGGAACCGCTCGCCGACGCCGACGTTCAAACGCCACCGCCTGCGGAAGCCATTGACCCGGCCGCCCTGGAAGCCGCCTCCAAAGGCACCTGCATCGAGATGGTCGACTTCAAGGAACAATCGGATGGTGTTGAGATCGTTATTCTGGCCGACGGAACCATTACGGATTATTCGGCTTTTACCGTGGACAACCCGCCGCGCATCGTTTTCGACATCTATGACATCAACAGTCCCTACAAAGGCCTGCAACAAGTCAATATCGAATCCAAGTGGGTCAAGGGCGTCCGCCACTTCTGTTATCCTGACAAGCTCCGCGTGGTTCTGGATACGGATCGCAGCTACCTGACGACTTTTACCTCCAAACCGGTCAAAAACGGACTGCTCATCAGCGTGGCCGAATCCAAACCGATTCATGACGATGCTCTCGTGCAGACCGTTGCGGCGGATACGCCGGTAACCAGCGAGCCTCGCGCGGCGACCACTGAGAGTGTGGTGATCGCTCCCCAGGATTCCCCCCCGATGGTCGAAGCGCAGCCCATCGAAGTGGCCGCCGCCGCGCAAACCGATCAGCCACAGGTCGAAGATAAAACCAGCGCTGTCATGGAGGCGGCCCCGGCGCCCGATGCCGATCCAGTGCCGGCCTGGCTCAACAAGGTTGAGTTTACAAGCGTCGAAGCGGGCGCTTCGCTCGTCAGCATCGGAACAACCGCTCCGGTCCGCTATGACATGGAACGCTTGAGCGACCGGAAGCTGCAGCTTAAACTCTTCAACACCCGCATCCCCGAATATCGTAAACGCCCTTTGATCACGACGCGTTTCAAGAGTGCGGTCGACCGGATTACACCCCTCGAAGCCGATCAGGCCGCGGACCACGCTCTGGTGGTCTTTGATCTGCGCGAAGGCGTCCCTTTCGAAATCGCCCAGGTGAACAATTTTATCAATATTCGCTTCGCCGCCTCGACCATTCCGCCCAAACCCCTGGAGGATACGGCATCACCAGAGTGGAAAAAAGCCCTCGAAGGTCTCGCTGAAGACGAAACCGGCGGCGAAGATGCCGCGGCAACGCCCCCCGAACAGACGGCGATGGCAGAAGATGCCCGCCCCACGGATACTTTGGCTGCCCGGGACGGGCGGGTGGATGGCAGCGACCTGCGACCACCCAAAAAATATACCGGTGAAAAAATTGCCCTGAACTTCTTCGATACCGACATCCGCAATGTTTTCCGGATTATCGGTGAAATCTCCGGCGAGAATTTCGCCATCGACAAGAACGTTCGCGGCAAGGTGACCCTTCAGTTTGATAAGCCCGTTCCCTGGGATCAGGTCCTCGATCTGGTGCTCCGAATGAATCAACTGGGCCTCAAGAAAGAAAACGGCATATTCCGGATTGCCACCCAGGCGACCCTGGCGCGTGAAGAACAGCTCGAACAGCAGAAACTCGAGAGCCGGCGCTCGGCCGAAGAGCAGCAGGAGCTTGTGACCGAGTTTTTCCTGCTGAGTTACATCAACGCTCAGGAGACGGCCTGTGCGCATCTGGCGGCCGGTTGTGATGCCGGTTCGGCCGACACCAGTTTCCCGAGCAAGTTCAGTCCCCGGGGAACCATTTCGGTGGACACCACCAAGAACATGATCATCGTCAACGAAATCCAGAGTGCCATCGAGAGGGTCCGAACGATCATTCAGATTCTCGACCAGGTGACGCCCCAGGTGTTGATCGAGGCTCGCATCGTCGAGGCCAGCAGTGATTTCCGGCGCGATGTCGGTTTCGACTGGGGGACCATCTCCATCGGCGATTTTGACCTGGGGGACGTGTTCACGGTGACGGGCATCGACATGGAAGCGGATAACATCCCAGCAGACGCGCTGGACAACGGTGCCATCAACTGGGGTCTCAGCAAGATTTCGGGAACCTCATTCGATATCATCGACGCCCGCATCCAGGTCGGTGAAACCGAGGGCAAGACCCGCACCATTTCGGCGCCCAAGATTCTGACCCTCGACGGCCGGACGGCCCGCATCCAGCAGGGCTTTCAGATTCCGTATCTGGAGCGCGATTCTGCCGGTGGCTCCTCCGTCGAATTCCAGGACGTCGATCTCGAGCTTTCGGTGACGCCCAATGTCACCCCCGATGAACGCGTTCTGCTCGTGGTCGATATCAAGAAAGACGACGTTCTGGATGTTACCGCCACGCAGCCGCCCCTGAGTACCAACAGCGCCCACACCGAATTGCTCATGGAAAACGGGGAAACCGTTGTCATCGGCGGCGTGATGAAGGCCAACACTTCAGAGGCGGGAGAAGG
>JASJCD010000263.1 GCA_030066135.1 Desulfobacterales bacterium
TGGGATCGTCTATGTTCTGTCAAATATACGACAAGCATATTTTCTGGACAGCGCAAATATAAGCATGTCACCAAAAGAGACACGGAGAGCATATGAAACAGTGCTCTCCGTGTGCGATTCCGGCCGGATTAGGTGCCTCTCACCACAAGGGTGTCAGGCGTCGGTGCGGGGCCGCGGAATTTCATAGCCGTCAGCCTCTTCCGTGGACAGAAGACCGCTTTCGAGATCCTTGCCCTTCAAATCCACATAGGCATTGGCGGTTCCTTCCGCTGTTGTGCGAATGGGAAATTTGAAGCGTTTGATGGTCCCGTTTCTGAACTTGCAGGTCCACATCACGTCTTCGGTTCCCATCATGGGCATGATGCTGCTGCCCAGCGGTACAAAATCCGCGTAGCCTCTGACCTCAATCGCTTGCGTCGGGCAGATCTTGACGCACGAAAAACATTCCCAACACTGGTCCGGTTCCTGATTGTAGGCCTTCATCTGATCAGGATCCAGCACCATCAGATCATTGGGGCAGATGTACATGCACGCCGTCTTGTCACCACCCTTGCAACCATCGCATTTTTCAGCGATTACGTAACTAGGCATAATGCCTCCTAGTTAATGGGGTTAATAATACGCCGCCCGAGCAAGCCTATGAGCGGCGCTATATAAAGTGTCGTAACGATACGACACGGAGAAAAAATACATCCGCCGCCATGCTTGTCAAGGTATTGTCTAAATTATGGGTCAACCGTCCCGGTCGCTGACCGTTGCGGTTCCCGCCAGGCAATGAACAGGTTGCTGCCGATGACCACCAGGGTGCCGGCGATGACGGGCAGAGAAGGCAATTCTTCCCACAACAGCCAGCCGGACAGGGTCGCCCAGATGATGGCTGTATTGGTGTATGGCGCCAGCAGCGAGGCTTCTGCCAGCCGCAAGGCGGTCGTCTTGGCCACCTGCTGGATAGCGGCAAAAATTCCGATCCCCACCAGCCAGGGGCCGAGGTGCCCCGACGGGAAGGCCCCCGGGCCCAACGTGAAGGGCGCCGTCAAGGATACACCAATGAGAAGGAAATAAAATACGGTGGTCAGGGGATCGTCGGTGCGGCCGAGTTTGCGCAGGGTGATGTCCACCAGGGCCACGCAGAGGGCTGCGGCCAGACCGACCAGGGCGGCCGGATTGGCCAGCAGTGTCGGGGCTGGTTGTGTGATCAGGATAATGCCGGCAAACCCGATGATGACGGCACCCCAGCGTCCGGGATCAACCGTCTCCCCCAGCAGCAGGGGCGATAAGGCCGTAACGAAGAGCGGCGATGCAAACAGCAGGGCCGTGGCATCAGCCATGGGAAGGAGGGCGTAGGCCCAGAAGACAAGGGCCACCCCCAAGTTGCCGATCACCGCCCTCACGAGATGAATCCCGATGCGCCGCGGCTTGAACACCGACCGGGGCCGGGTTAGCAGCATGTAGGGCACCAGCAGCCCCAGGGCCACCACGCCACGATAAAAGACCATCTGCACCGGCCCGTAGGCCGAACTGCTCATCTTGGCGCAGGTGTTCATGAAGACGATGCCCAGCGTGGCCACCAGGATCAGAACGATGCCGCGGCTGACATTGGACGGGGGTCGTCATGATTGGGGTGGGGGCTGAAACCGATTTTGGGGCCGGCTATTCGTCCGGGCCTTCTTCCGACACAACTTCCGAGGCCTTGTTGATCACGATCGGCTCCAGGGGCACATCGTCGTGCATCCCCTTGCGGCCGGTGGCGACACCCTTGATCTGGTTGACCACCTTGTGGCCCTGGGCCACCTTGCCGAAGACGGCATAACCCCATCCCTGGGCGGTCTTGGCGCTATGGTTCAGAAAATCGTTTTTCTTGACGTTGATGAAAAACTGGGCCGAAGCGCTGTGGGGATCCATTGTGCGGGCCATGGCGATGGTGTAGGCCTCATTGGTCAACCCGTTGTCCGCCTCGTTTTCGATCGGAGCGTGGGTGTCTTTTTCCTTCATGTCGGCCGTCATGCCGCCGCCCTGGATCATGAATCCGTCGATAACCCGATGGAAGATGGTACCGTCGTAATGGCCCTCGTTGACATAACGTTTGAAATTGGCACTGGTTTGCGGCGCCTTTTCCTCGTCGAGTTCGATCAGGATATCACCGGCGCTGGTTTCAAGCTTGATCATGGCATTTCTCCTTTAAGGCAATCAAAGCGATGGGCACCGCCGCACAGACCTGGCAAGAAAGATAGACGCACGTGCGCGGCGATTGGCAATCAAATGGCGTCCCATAGCGGAATTGCGGCCCTGCTGTCAAGCCGGGCCACAAGGATCCCCGGCCGGGCCAGCGTGTCTGGATCCGCCGTCGGGAATGAGATATTCGCTACGGGCCGGCTTCAATCCGAGGCCAGATGGACCTTCAAAAGTTCGCCCAGGGCCTTCAGGCAGTCTTCGATCTGGTAATAGGTGTAGCCCGCCATGAGTTGCCCGTGATCGTAGACGTCGACAGCGGGCGTAAAAGGCGGGTGCGCGAAAAGGGCGTTGACGATCACTTCGAAGTCGTTGACCCGGCTTGCCAGAAGAATGCCCGCATCCGGCGGATTTTCAGGATCGTCCTGCCCCAGCAGGGCCGCCTTGTTGGCCTGGCGGCGGTAAAGCATCTGATGCCGGACACTGGGTGGCAGGTAGAGGGCCGCCGCGCCCCCTGGAATGGAGACTTTGGCGTGCAGATCCTGGAAGAATGCCTTTTCATGCGGCTCAAGGCTCTGAAATGTCACCAAGCCGCCCGCCACCGTGTAGGGGCTCATCTGCTGCAGCAGGTCGGCAAGCATGGCCTGCCAACCGGCAACGTTGGGATCGGCGCCGGTCTGCACCCGCTTCCCGATGGTTTCGGCAATCCGCCGCCCGGTTTCTTTGCTATCATCTGTCATGGTTCCACCGATCATTGACTTGAGAAGGATTTCGCAGCCGCCTGCTGCGGCTTGCAAGCCGATTGCTGGGTCTAAGGTAACGGTCCCTACGGCAATGGCAAGGTCGCACGTCCGCGTGCCATCCGGTAACAGGATGCTCGCCGAGCGTCCGGGCTTTCGGGGGCTTAACCGGTTTCGATAATTTAAGAGGGCTGTGAAGTTGCGCGCCATCGGCGCCGGAAGCGGCAGCAGGCGCCCTTAGAGCACGTCACGCGTCTTGTGAAAGACGATGTCGGGCCACTGCTCCATGCAATAGCCGAGCTGCCATTCGCTGGTGGTCAGATAGGAAAGGCAACCTTCGGCATCCCGGGCCAGATTGAGCCGGTTGTCTTTCTCGAAAGCCGACATTTGGACGGCATCCGGGCACGCCACCCAGCGGGCAACATTGTATTCCGCCGGTTCGTAAACTGCCTCGACCCCGTATTCGGACTTGAGCCGGGCCATGGTGACATCGAACTGCAGCACCCCCACGGCTCCCAGGATGTAATCGCTGCCGGTGACCGGTCGGAAAACCTGCACGGCCCCCTCCTCGGAGAGCTGAACCAGCCCTTTCTGCAACTGCTTGGCCTTCAGGGGGTTCTTAAGTCTCACCCGGCGGAAATGTTCGGGGGCGAAGTTGGGGATGCCGGTGAATTTAAGCGGTTCCTTCTCCGTAAAGGTATCGCCGATCTTGATGGTGCCGTGATTGTGGATGCCGATGATGTCCCCGGGAAAGGCCTCGGCCACGTTTTCCCGGTCCTGGGCCATGAAGATGGTGGCATTGGCAAAGGTCACTTCCTTGCCGATTCGGTGATGCACAACCTTCATGCCCCGATTGAATTTTCCGGAGCAGATCCGGACGAAAGCAATCCGATCGCGGTGGGCCGGGTTCATATTCGCCTGGATCTTGAAGGCGAACCCCGTGAATTTTTCCTCGTAGGGCGACACTTCACGCGATACGGCCTGGCGGGCTCCGGGGTGCGGCGCCAGTTCCACGAAGGCGTCCAGCATTTCGCGCACACCGAAGTTGTTGATGGCACTGCCAAAGAAAACCGGCGTCTGGCTGCCCTGGCGATAGTGCGCCAGCTCGAAGGGATTGGCGGCCCCTTCGAGCAGTTCGATATCCTCACGCAATTCGTCGGCCTGGCTGCCGAGCAGATCATCGAGCTGGGTATCGCTCAAATCGTTGATGATGATGCCCTCGTCGCTGCGGGTCTCGCGACCGGGGGCGAAGAGGTGCAGCTGTTTGTGAAAAAGGTTGTAGACCCCCTTGAAGCGCTTGCCCATGCCAATGGGCCAGGACAGCGGCGTGCATTCAATCTGCAGCTTGTCTTCGATCTCGGCCAGGAGGTCGAGGGGCGCCAGACCCTCGCGGTCTAACTTGTTGACGAAGGTGATGATGGGCGTGTTGCGCATCCGGCAGACCTCCATCAGTTTCTCCGTCTGCGGCTCCACACCCTTGGCGCTGTCGATCACCATCAGGGCGCTGTCCACCGCCGTCAGGACACGATAGGTGTCTTCCGAAAAATCCTGATGCCCGGGGGTGTCCAGGAGATTGATGTCGTAGTCCCGGTAGTTGAATTTCATGACCGAGGACGTGACCGAAATGCCGCGCTCCTTTTCGATGGCCATCCAGTCGCTGGTCGCGTGGCGGGCCGCCTTGCGGGCGCGCACGGCACCGGCCTGCTGGATGGCCCCGCCGAAGAGCAGGAGTTTTTCGGTCAGCGTGGTCTTGCCGGCATCCGGATGGCTGATGATGCCGAACGTCCGGCGGCGGTCGATTTCTTTTGAATGATAACGTACCATGGTTCTTCTCTTGGCCCCCGCTGCCGGGAGGATCAAACGACCATTACGCCCGGGTGTCAGATACAGTGGTCGTCATACCGGTCAGGCCGCTGGTGCCGCCGGCGCTGGCATGAGGCCGCATGGGCAACGCCCACCCACAGGGCGCCGCAACCGCGCGCAATCGGCCGGCGGATCACCTCGCTTCAATCGTTTTGTCTGGTCGCTGGTTGACGGCTTGGCAAGAACTGCGGCCGTCTTCGGGAAAGAGCGCCGGGGCGCGGACTGTTCCTAAGCAATCTTCACATCGGGCTGGCCTTTGCGGCGACGGATGACCCGGTGACCGGTGGTGCTGCGTCGCAGGGGTTGTTTTTCACTCGGGGCCGCTTCGGCTGATTTAAGGAGCTGACGCAGCTGGGCTTCAATTTTCTTAATCTTGTCTTCGTCCATTTGCCTTCACTTCATTTGGGGTTGATCAAATTGCCGAGCGTTCGAGATCCCGGGAAAAGGACCGGCGGGATGCTCGCGTTCGGACTAAAAAAAACCGCTCGTCTCGAGCGGATGGGTTCCGGATTGATGCCGGGCAGGCGTTACATGCCCGAAGGTTGATTGCCATCTATATCAGAATACCGGGCTATGCAAGCCTAAAATGCAAAAAAAGATTGAACGTTTGTTTCCGCCCGCATGGTCCGTATCGGCGCTTTCAAAAAAATTCTTTAGTTTGTTTTTCGTCTGCCGCTTTATTGGCGGCGGCACTTGGGCTCGGCCCACACACGTCATTTTCAGCAAGGCGGCGTAACCTTCTGCAAATATTTAAAAAGTTTGCGAGAAGCCCCCGGCCCCTTTCCCTCCCGGGTTTCCCGGCGGGCGTTGCGGACCAATTGGCGGAGCTGCTGGCGGTCAGCCGCGGGGCAAGCGGCCAGGATTTCCTCCATGATGGCGTCGTTGCCGTCCCGCAGGGCATCCCGCCAGGCTTCGATACGTTTAAATGCCCTGGCCTTGACGAGATCCCCGCGCTGGATATTCTCGAGCGCCTTGCGAATGGGATCGATGTCGATCTGCCGCAGGAGGGTGCCGATGTACTGGATCTGGCGGCGCCGGGCGCCGTGCGCACGGGTCTTGCGTGCCAGGCTTACGGCTGCGCGCAGTTCAGACGGCAGATCGATGCCGGTTTCCTGCTCCGGGCTCAGCGCGACCAGGGCTTCACCGAGCGCCTTGCGGGCATGGTCCGCCTTTTTGCGCTGGGTTCGGCTTGGCGGCGGTGTCGGGTCCGCATCATGGGAGGGAGGCTTCATGTCCGCTCCCTCGGCTGCCCAGCTGGCCGCAGGCCGCCATCAGGCTGCGGCCGCGGGAGGCGCGTTTTTGAACGTTGATGCCGGCCATGATGAGCTTTTGGCGGAATCGGTCGAGTTCATTCTCCGTTGGCGGTCGAAAAGGGCCTTCCGGGCCGGGGTTGAATGGTATCAGGTTGATTTTGGCCTGCAGGGGCGCAACCCAGTCGGCCAGGTCCGCCACGCAGGCATCGCTGTCGTTGACGCCCGGGATCAGCACGTAAGCCACCATGATCGCGTAGCCTTTTTTCAATGGGTAGGCCTTGAGGGCGCGCTGCAGGCGATCGAGAGACGCCATACGGCTTA
>JASJCD010000264.1 GCA_030066135.1 Desulfobacterales bacterium
AGATCGAGGATCATGTTCAAATGGGCCATGAGAAGATTCAGGAGGAAATGGCTTCGGAGGCCATAGTTGGGATTGTATTCAAATCGCGGGTCGGCGATCGTCGGAAATCCGGCATGAACGCAGGTGTGGCCGGGCTGCAGCAGTTGGGCCGCACAAATGCCGAACAGGACTTCGGCATGGGTCATGGCCAGGACGCCGCTGTAGCAATACGGCGCGCTGATGCCGGCCATGGGCATGGCGGAAATGAACACCGGGAGGCCGGCCCGGACGACCTTGACGAAATGATCCGAGAAATTTTCGTTTACTTCCAGGCAGGGGCGGGTCAGGCAGAACACGATCATTTCCCTGCCACGCTGCGAGTAGATTGCGCGGGCCTTTTCCAACGACTGGTCAGTGGTCACGGCATAGTACATGGGTTTGGAGCAGTGGGTGATCATGGTGTCCATCTGCTCCACTTCGTCCTTCAACTTGAGGCCGCGCCCCATGCCGGCCACCACCGGGCTGGCCTCGGCGATGGCCGCAATGCGGGCCACATGTTCGGCCGTCGGCATCACGCCGCCCTGGCCGGCGACATCGTCGTAGACGTAGGGTGCCGTGCCGCCGACGAAAAAGCTGTTGCGGGGAACGAAGAATTCGTCGATGCCCGGCACCTTGGCAAGGCATTCCTTGACCAGATCCTGGGTCAGATAGATGCGGTTTTCATAGACAATGGCTTTGCCGTCCTGCTCATGCTGCTGGAAGGCCGCCAGCATATCCGGCTGGACACAGCCGACCCCCATATTTTCCAGCATCCAGAGGGCATCCTCGTGGACCTGGAGCAGCATATCCACGGTTGGGCGCCCCAGCAGTGAATTCGATGTTTCAATCTGTTCGCCGTTCATCCTTACCCTCATTAAATCTCTGAAATCGCATCCGTTTTTGTCGCCAGGCTGGAAGGCGCCCGGCTTCCGGGTTGGCCTGCCGACCAGACCCGACCGAAAATGTCCTTGGCCCTAAAAAATGATGGCCGTTCAGATAAATTTGACAGTTTCTATTTCATATGCAACAAAGCATGTCAATATGAATATAAACAATTTCCGATGGGCCCAGGCGCATTGGCTCTCAATGACAAATATTTATGGCGTCACTGTTGCGGGCAAAGACTATATAGTATAAATAAACAGTCTCTTATGAGTTTTTACGGCTTTTTGAACAAGAAGGAGCGGATGGGGGCGCATTTGCTTGTTGACAATCCAGGATGAAATATTCATTTCAACTGGTGGTTGCGTTTCGTCATGGGGCGGTGAATGAAACGTATGATATCAAAAAAAAGTTTCTCTTCATAGCAAGGGGCTTCAGACCATGGTCAAGCCGATTCAAACGCCAACGCTGCCGGAGCGGATCGCGAAGTTCAACCAGGAACTCACGCCAAAAAGTCGTATTATCGGCGACTACGTCAAGAAAAACCCGCGCAAGGTGGTTTTCATGACGGTTGCCGAACTGGCCAAGGCCTGTGAGGTCAGCGAAGCCACGGTGGTGAGGTTCGTGGCCCAGCTGGACTACGAGGGGTATTCCGATTTCCAGCAATCCCTCCGGGAGTTCGTTGATACAGAAATGACCCTTCTCGACCGCGTCGATCTGAAAGACATGCTCGAACCGGGGGGAGAGCGTTTTCGCCGCGTAGTTTCCGAGGAAATCGATAATTTGCGGCAGCTCTTCGAAAATGCCGACGTCGACCAGATGGCGCGGGTGGTTTCGCTGCTGCACAGTGCGCCCCAAGTATTCGTTATCGGGTCGCGCCTGTCCTACACGCTCTCCTATTATATGGGCTGGTCGCTTACCAAAGTCCGTGGCGGGGTCCAGATATTGAAAGGCAGCGACAAAACCACCATCGACTGGCTGACCATCGCGCCTGCGGATGCCCTGGTGGTCGTCATCGCGTTATCCCGCTATCCCAACGAGTTGATCCGCCTGGCCAAACTGGCCAAGCGCTTGGGGCAGCGCCTGGTGGTGCTGACGGACAGCAGCGCCTGCCCCATTATCCGTGAAGCCGACGAATACATCGTTGCGCCTTCCCCCCACATCCCCCTGTTCGGCACGCCGACCGCCCTGTCCTGCCTGATCAACTATCTCGTAATGGAGTTGGCCAGTCGATATGGGGACGATCTCAAGAAGCACCAGGAAAAGCTCGAGCAATCCTACTGGGAAAACGACGTGCTATTCAGTATGAAAAAGCTGCTATGATGACAGCGCTATCCGTTTCCTCGCTCGTGGCGCGACGGTGTTTTTTGAGATCTTTAATAATGTTCAACCAAATTACGTCTGGTCATCTTTTTTTATTGTCATACCAAGAAATAAATAATTGAAAATTCATAAAAAGTTTTTCCATAGTAGGTTTCCCCACCCAATCCAACAAAATTCATTTCTCATTGCACTAAACGTATCAGGTCGCACGTTCGCCGGTATTACCGCTACGACGAAATTATAATTTGTTTTCGATGTAACATCCAAGACTTAACCGGCTTAAAGTTTTCAGCTAGCCCCCGGTCGTAGGGTAAAATCAGTTTTCATTTTGTGAGGAGTTCTCTGCTCAGGCGACAGACGAATAACCGATGCTGATTCACACTTCTTTCTACTTTTACAGGTAAACGATACGCAAGATCCCATCTTGGAACCAATCAGATCAGGACAACCGAGGAGAGATCCATGTTTAAATCTAAAACAGCCATCATAACGGGTTCAACCAGTGGCATCGGCACAGGGATTGCCAGGGCGCTGGCCCAGGCAGGATGCAACATTGTCATCCACGGATCAAGAAAACCGGACGCGGTCGAAAGTGTACGATCGGAGCTTGAGGCCGAATATGGCGTCACCGTCCGCTATTTCCGTGCGGACATGTCCAAACCCGATGAAATCGAGAAAATGATAACGGACACTGAAAAAGCATTCGGCCGTGTCGATATCATCGTCAACAATGCCGGCATTCAACATGTGGCGCCGGTGGATGAATTTCCCGTGGAGAAATGGAATGCCATTCTTTCCATCAATTTGACCGCGGCTTTCCATATGATCCGCATCGCAACGCCGGTGATGAAAAAAAATGGCTGGGGTCGGATCGTGAACATCGCTTCTGCCCATGCACTGGTGGCCTCTCCTTTTAAATCCGCCTATGTGGCGGCCAAACACGGCCTGGCCGGTCTGACCAAAACCGTGGCCCTGGAACTGGCAGAGCAGAACATCACCTGCAATGCGGTTTGCCCGGGATACGTGAAAACACCGCTCGTCGATGGACAGATTGCCAGTCAGGCCAAAGAAAGAGGGATCAGCGAAGAGGAAGTCGTTCGGGATGTCCTGCTGGGTGCGCAACCCACCAAGAAGTTTACGACCGTGGAAGATCTG
Organism: Desulfobacterales bacterium; assembly: GCA_030066135.1. Classification (GTDB taxonomy): domain Bacteria; phylum Desulfobacterota; class Desulfobacteria; order Desulfobacterales; family UBA5852; genus JABZFP01. The sequence goes on from JASJCD010000264.1 coordinate 3,379, forward strand.
GGAGCGCTGGTGGTCTTTTTGTGCAGCGAACCGGCGGGCAATATCACAGGGGCGATTATACCGGCAGATGGGGGCTGGACCGCACACTAATGTGTTTTTGAGCAAGGGAAATATTCATGAAAATAGAGCAAATAATGCGCAAGCCGGCCATGCCGGCGGCAAGTCCCAGCTACCCGCGAGGCCCCTATCGGTTTGTGGATCGAGAGTATCTGATTGTCGTATACGAATCCGAACCGGATGCCATACGGGAGGCCCTGCCGGAACCCCTGGAGCCGGACGGGAGCAATCAGGTCCTCTACGAATTCATCAAGATGCCCGATAGTTCCGGTTTCGGTGATTATACTGAAAGCGGTGTCGTCATACCCGCCAAATTTAATGGGGAAGCCGTCAATTTCACCGCCCAGATGTACCTGGATTGCCATCCACCCATTGCCGGCGGCCGTGAAATATGGGGTTTTCCCAAAAAGCTGGGCTACCCCAAGCTTGAAATAAACCATGATACGCTGACCGGTGTATTGGCATACGCCGGGGTAACCGTTGCCATTGCGACCATGGCCTACAAGCATGAAAACCTGATCTGCCCGGACAGTGGGCGTCCCATTGCCTGTGATGCGAATGGGATTGTTCAAAAAATGCAGAAAACGCAGGTCAACTTGAAAATCATTCCCGATATCGATGGTTCACTGAAGATCGTACAACTGGTCGCTTACAACCTGGAGAACATAACCGTTAAGGGTGCCTGGGAAGGGCCGGCGCGACTCGCGCTTTTCCCGCACGTGAACGCCCCTGTCGCAGATTTGCCGGTAACGAAAGTATTGACCGGCATGCATTTCCTGGCCGATTTGACCCTGCCTTACGGGCGGGTGCTCCACGACTACTTAGAAGCTAAATGAGCACATTCGAATGAAAGGGATCGATCAATGAACCCGAAAAAAACACGCGTGGCGATTTTTGCCCTTATCGCCATTTTTATTGCCTGCTTTTTCTATTTTGATTTGGGGCGTTATTTTACGCTGGAATACTTCAAGGGACAGCAGCAGGCCCTCCAGGATTATTATGCGGCCAACCCGGCGCTGACGATCTCTATTTTTATGGGCATTTATATCGCTGTTACCGCGCTTTCCCTGCCCGGCGCCGCCATCATGACACTGGCCGCCGGCGCCCTGTTTGGCACGTTGGCAGGCCTGATCATGGTATCGTTTGCCAGCAGTATCGGAGCAACCCTGGCGTTTTTGGTGGCCCGGTTTTTACTGCGCGATTATGTCCAGAATAAATTCGGCGAAAAACTCAACGCCATCAATAAAGGTGTGGAAAAAGAAGGGGCGTTTTACTTGTTCACCCTCAGGCTCGTCCCTGTTTTCCCGTTTTTCGTCATCAATCTGGCCATGGGACTGACGCCCATCAAGACGCTTGCTTTTTATCTGGTCAGCCAGGTGGGCATGCTCCCCGGCACTTTTGTTTACGTCAATGCCGGCACGCAGATCGGAAAGCTGGAATCCTTAAAGGGCATCCTTTCTCCTGAACTGATATTTTCGTTTGCGCTCCTGGGGATTTTCCCGCTGGTGGCCAAGAAAATCATAAGCGTGATCAAAGCCCGAAGGGCGGGGGAGCCTTCTGCCCAGACCAAATCTTCCGAACAAAACCCGGAGCCGACGAATCATTAGGGGCCACCATTGTCGGCGCCCGTGCCGGAGGCTTGATATCCGCACACACCCTCAACGCAATTTTTCGTCGCTTTACCAGGGGAGGTAATGAACCGTGCCAAAAAAAAGTAAAAAACCGGCAGAATCCACTAAGGCTAAAAAACGTATCAACCTGGCGTTGCAGGGTGGGGGTGCGCATGGGGCCTTCACCTGGGGTGTTTTGGATCGGATACTGGTGTCGGATCGAATTGAAATTGCCGCTATCAGCGGCACGAGCGCCGGCGCCATGAATGCGGTTGTTCTGGCGGACGGGATTATGGCCGGGGGGAAAGAGGGCGCCCGCGAAGCGCTGGGCAAATTCTGGCGGGCGGTGCATGAAGCCGCGGTCACGAGCCCTTATCAGCGGACACCATTCGATCGGATGACCAATAACTGGAACCTTGATTATTCACCCGGATATTTGTTCTCGGATATTTATTCGCGCCTGATGTCGCCGTATCAATCCAACCCAATGAATTGGAATCCCTTGAGGGATTTATTGGACAAGCAGGTGGATTTTGAACGGGTGCGCTCCTGCAACAAAATCAAACTGTTTATCAGCGCCACCAGCGTTCGCAATGGTCAGGTCAAGCGGTTTGACCGGACCCGATTGACTGTGGATCAGGTGATGGCGTCGGCCTGTTTGCCCTTTATGTTCCAGGCGGTTGAAGTGGAGGGCGAGGACTACTGGGATGGGGGCTATGCCGGCAATCCGATTTTATATCCATTTGCCTACCACAGTGACACCCGCGATATCGTTATCGTCCAGATCAACCCGTTGGCTTGTCAGAAAACGCCTAAAACAGCCCGTGAAATCTTGAATCGCGTCAATGAAATCACATTCAATGCCAGTTTGCTGCACGAATTACGGGCCATTGATTTTGTTGCCCGGCTGCTGGATGAAGGCAGTTTGGACCCTGAGCGATACAGTAAGATGTTTATCCACATGATTGCCGATGAGAAAGGGTTTGAGCCCCTGAATGCATCCAGCAAGCTGAATACGGAATGGGACTTTTTTAAACACTTGCATGCCCTGGGATATGCTGCGGCTTCGAATTTCCTGAAGGAACATTACGATTGTATCGGGGATCATTCTTCGATGAACGTGCGCGGCGTATTGCACGGATGCACGGCCAACGCCGCCGCTCCCGGCGAAAAAGCGGCCCGGGGAAAAGGCAATGCCTGATGAACAGGATCAAGTTTGACGGTCTCGTAAAAAGTCCGATCCACCCGAGGCGGATGAATAGCGGCGTTACGCTTCAGCCCACGTCAGTCAGCG